>JBOFLH010000491.1:0-8195 GCA_051657765.1 Nocardioides sp.
CGCTCGATGGGGCTTCTTGACAACTGGGCTAGCCGTGTTCATTCTATGGAACTTGGCTACCGCCGCGGGCGCGCTCGTGGGCACCCGACTGGGCGATCCGCGAATCTACGGGCTGGACGCCGCCGTGGGTGCCGCGTTCCTGGCGCTCCTGTGGCCCCGTTTGACGCACCGCCAGGCACGCCTGGTGGCAATCGTCGCCGCCGCTACCGCGCTCTGTCTGATCCCGCTGACGCCGCCCGGCGTGCCAGTGCTGGCGGCCGGTGGATTGGCGATAGTGGCCGGGCTCGGTGTCCGGCGAGACCGCGCCGGTCAGTTGACCGACCGCACGATCGATCGCGGTACCGGGTCGGTCGAGCGCTGATGTGGACCGCGATCCTGGTCGGCGCGCTGGGCTGCTGGTCGCTCAAACTGCTCGGCCTGTCGATTCCGACCCCGATCTTGGACCGTCCAACGACCCGACGGGTCGCGGATCTGATCCCGGTGGCGCTGCTCTCGGCACTGATCGGCGTGCAGGTTGTCGGCGACGGCACGCACCTCGCCCTCGACGCCAGGGTGGTGGGCCTGGCTTTCGCGGTGGTCGCACTACTGCTGCGGGCGCCGTTCCTGGTTGTGGTCTTCGGTGCGGCCGCGGTCGCCGCGAGCGTGCGGCTGTGGAGCTAGGCACGCGGCGGGTCGAAGAACGCCTCCAGACCGACGGTGAGGCCCCGATGATCGGCGATCGCGCGAACACCTAGCAACACGCCGGGGGTGAACGAGACTCGGTCGAGTGAATCGTGGCGAATCGTCAGCGTCTCCCCCGGCCCGCCGAGAAGCACCTCCTGATGGGCCAGCAGGCCACGGACGCGCACGGAGTGGACGGGCACATCGTCGACCAACGCTCCCCGGGCGCCGGGCAGCCCGGTTGTGGTCGCATCAGGCATCCGGGCCAGCCGGTGTTCCGCGCGAATGGCGCCGATGAGCTCCGCAGTGCGCTGGGACGTACCGGACGGCGCGTCGGCCTTGTCCGGATGATGCATCTCGATGATCTCCACCGACTCGTAGTACCGCGCAGCCTCAGCGGCGAACCGCATCATCAAGATGGCGCCGACGGAGAAGTTCGGGGCGATCAGCACCCCCACCTCGGGCGCCTCGGCCAACCAGCCGCGCAGGGTATCCAGCCTGGACTGGTCAAAGCCGGTCGTGCCCACAACCGCATGAATGCCGTGTCCGACGCAGAACTCGAGGTTGTCCATGACCACGTCGGGGTGGGTGAAGTCGACGGCCACCGCGGCGCCGCTAGTGACCAGCCCCGTCAGGTCGTCGCCAACATCGATCGCCGCCACCAACTCGAGGTCAGCGTTTGCCGTCACAGCCGCGCAGACCTCGGTCCCCACTCGTCCGCGCGCGCCCAGCACGGCCACCCGCAGCCGAGGAGTGTTGGATTGCGTTGTACCAGCTACGTCCGTCACATCGCTTAACCTATCGCCACCCGGCGATATCGCTGCTTGGTGCGACGGCAATCGACACGGTTGCCGTTCGAACGACACGCTCACTTCGTGCTCCACCTTGAAGTCGCCTCCGAAACCGACACGGCGAGGGCGAGCATGAGGCTCGTGAGGTGGGTGGTCGACCGACTTCGGCGCGGGCTCGCCGAAGCCGTGACGACGGCGACCACGCCGGCCTGCGTAGTATCGTTGACGACTCCGTGAGTGAACGCGGCGGATCCCGCTCGGACCGACCGGCTCTCGTCGCGTACCTCAATGCCGTCGCGTCCCACCCCGCTCCGCGATCGGGCCCGAAGCCCACCAAGGAGGCGACGATGCCTGAACAGAAACGGTCAATCGAGCTCGACATCGAGGTCGCCGGCACACCTGAGGAGGTATGGCGAGCGATCGCTACCGGCCCAGGAATCTCGTCGTGGTACGGGTCAGCGCGCCTGACGCGCCGCCGCTCGGCGGCACCGTGGCCGACGTGACACCGTGGAGATTGGTGCTGCTGGTGGATGAACCCGCCCCTGGCACGGCCCTGTTGGCCGCGGAAGGACCCGGCGAGCAGGTCGCCGCCTCCGTCTGGTCCTATCTGTACGGCGCCGAAGGGACGCGTGCGGTCGCGCGGCACAAGTCCAGCTGGACCACCTGGCTTGCCGACCGCACCACGAGCGAAACTCGCTAGCCAGGCAAACGAGGTAACCACGGATCGGTCGGGTGCGCGACTATCGGCCCCGGAGATGGCAGGCTTAGCCCATGCCGAAGCCGACGATCCCTCCTCGCATCCGCTGGGCCGTCGATCTGATGGACGTCCAACCATCGGATCAAGTGTTGGAGATTGGCTGCGGACCGGGCGCCGGAGCGGAATTGATCTGCGCCCGGCTAGTCAAGGGCAAGCTGTTCGCGATCGATCGATCGGAATCGGGTGTGGACCGAACGAAACGGCGGAACTCCGCGTTCGTCGAGGCCGGCCGGCTTGTCGTGCGCCAGATCGACTTGGCGACCCTCCGGGTGCCGGTCAAGCGCCTGGACAAGGTGTTCGCGTTCAACGTCAACCTGTTCTGGGTCCGCGCGTGTGCTGACGAAGTCGCCTTACTGCACGAGCGGCTGGTTCCGGGTGGAGCGGTGTTCTTGTTCTACGAAGCCACTCAACCGGAACTAGTGCCCAATATCGTGAAGAAGACATCCGCGGTGCTGTCGGAAGGCGGCTTCCAGGTGTCGGTTGTCGAGCAGAAGGCTCCACCGGTGATCGGCATCATCGGACAACGATGACATTAGGCAATAGCCTGATGTACCCTCTGTATTAGACAATAATCTAACGCGGAGGTCGCTGTGACCGTAGCCGTGCTCACCGTCGACCAGCGCGACAGCCGACGTGGCGCAGACCGGGTGCCGGAGGTCCTATCCCGAATCACTCAGATCCCGGCGCTCCGGATCTTCGAGCGAACCGCCGGCGACGAAGTGCAGGGAGTGTTGGACAGTCCGGTTGCGATTCGCCAGACCATCGAGGCGCTGCTTCGCGACGCCCAGTGGAACATCGGCGTGGGAATCGGCTTCGTGGAAAGTCCGCTGCCAGCCAGCGCCCGCGCCGGACGAGGCCCTGCCTATCTCCACGCTCGCGAGGCGGTGACCGCCGCCAAGACCAGCCCCTGGAACCTCCGAGTAGCCGGCGACGACAGCTACGGTTGTCGCCAGCTGGAGACCGTACTCTGGTTGTGGGCGTCCGTGCTCGCCCGGCGCACTCAGCGTGGGTGGGAGGTCGTGGACTTGGCCGATAGGGGTCTTGGCTACGCTGATGCCGGAACGCGACTGGGCATTAGCCAATCCGCGGTCAGCCAACGGGCCCAGGCGGCTGGTCTCGTCGAGGGACGTCGAGCCCGCGAGCTGACCGATCAACTTCTTCATCAGCTGCTGTCGGGACAACGGGCGTGACGACGGACGCGATGTGGATAGGCGTGCCGCTAGCAGGCGCCTTGGGACTGTTTCTGATCGCCTGGCGAGGACGCTGGACTCGAACCTTGGTGATCTCCGCAAGCGTGGTTGTCGCCGGATCCAGCCTGATCGCCGCGCTGCGGGCAACCGCAGATGGCCCTGGCGCCCCCGACTTGGCTGCCACCGTGCTCATCGCCTTGACCGGACTCTTGGCGGTCGCCGGCGGCGGGCCGGTCACCACATCGGTGTTCGGTCTGGTGACGGGTGAGTCCGACCACGACACACCCGGACCGATTCGTCGCGCCGGGGACACCCTCCGTGGCGGCGCACTGATTGGTGCGTTGGAACGGGCGGCCATCTTCGGATCGCTCGTGGCTGGGTGGCCCGAAGGCCTGGCCGTGATACTGGGCCTGAAGGGCTTAGGCCGCTACCCAGAGCTACGAAGCCAGCAGAGTCCCGGCACGGCGGAGCGGTTCATCATCGGCACCTTCACCAGTGCGCTGTGGGCCTGCGCCTGCGCTGCGATAGCGCACCTGCTGCGCTGATCACCACTTCGACGCTGCTCACGACCTAGGGCCGACGATGGCCAACAACTCCCGCTGCCCGAATAGCTCGGCGGCCAAGGCGTTTACCTCATCCAGGGCAACGGCGTCGATACGAGCGATGACTTCGTCGATTGTCAACAAGTCGTCATTGAGCAACTCGGCCTTCCCTATTCGAGACATCCGGGAACTCGAGTCCTCCAGGCCCAACACCAGTCCCCCACGCAGTTGACCCTTGCCGCGCTCGAGTTCGTCGGCGGTGATGCCCTGGTGCGCAACCTTGCCGAGTTCGGCCCGGATCGTGCCCAGCACGGCATCCAGCTTCCCAGGCAGACACCCGGCGGCGACCCCCACCAGGCCGCTATCCGCATGGTGACTGGAGAAGGAATAGACCGAATAGGCTAAGCCGCGTCTTTCTCGAACCTCCTGAAAGAGTCGCGAGGACGTTCCACCGCCCAGGGCCGTGTTCAGCACCCCGAGCGAAAACCGGCGATCGTCACCACGGGTGAGGCCACCAACGCCGAGCACCAGGTTGACTTGCTCCAAGGGACGTAGCGTCGCTCGCTCGCCGGCACGCACCCGGCGCACACGGCCGGATCGGGCACCATCAGATCGCGGACCGTCACCGGGTTCCGTCGGCAACACCTCCAGGAACCCGCGGCGGCCGAAAGCACGGCGCACCAAGTCGACGACCGAGTCATGCTCGACATTGCCGGCCACCGCCACCACCATGTTGGTCGGCCGATAGTGCCGACGATAGAAGCGAGCCACCTGGGCAGGCGTCATGGCGGCAATCGAGTCCACGGTGCCGGCAATTGGCCGGCCGAGTGGCGAGTTCCCCCAAGCGAGCTCGGCAAGGAGGTTGTGAACCACATCGTCTGGATCGTCGTCGTGCATCGCGATCTCATCCAGGATCACGTCGCGCTCGGCGGCGACGTCGGCAGCAGTGATTAACGAGTTCGTCATCATGTCACCCAGCACATCGGTCGCGATTGGCAGATCCTCGTCGAGGACCAAGGCGTGGAAGCACGTGTACTCCTTGGCCGTAAAGGCGTTGAACTCCCCGCCGACCGCATCGAGAGCCACCGAGATATCCATCGCCGAACGCTCCCGCGTGCCCTTGAAGAGCACGTGTTCAAGGAAATGCGAGCATCCGTGCAGCGTCGGCGTCTCGTGACGCGATCCCACGCCAACCCACACGCCGATGCTGGCCGACCGCACGCCGGCCATCTGCTCGGTCACGATCCGCAACCCGCCGGGTAGCACCGTTCGGCGCACCCGCGAGGTCACGTGACCTGCCGAGTCGCGAACGGTCTGCAGGGTCTGGGTGGTGCCGACTTGGTGGGTATGTAACGGCCGGCCAGCAGATGTCTGCTGGCCGGCCACTACTTGGCCGTCCACGGCGGTAGTCACGCGGCGTTGGCCGTGACTTTCACCGCCCCGCATTCGACTCCGCGCTGACGGCTTCTTCGATGACCGGAATCAGCGCCAGCTTGCCCCGATCATCGATCTCGGCGATCTGAACCTGGACCTTCTGCCCCACCGACAGCACATCCTCGACGGCTTCGACTCGCTTGCCGCCGGCCAGCGAACGCAACTTGCTGATGTGCAACAAACCGTCCTTGCCGGGCAAGAGGGAAACGAAGGCCCCGAAGTTGGTGGTCTTGACCACCGTTCCGAGGTAACGCTCGCCGATCTCGGGCATCGTCGGATTGGCAATTGCATTGACGGCCTGTTTGGCGGCTTCCGCAGCCTCGCCGTTGGTGGCCCCGATGTAGATCGTGCCGTCGTCCTCGATCGACAACTGAGCACCAGTGTCGTCCTGGATCTGATTGATGACCTTGCCCTTGGGCCCGATCACCTCACCGATCTTGTCGACCGGGATCTTCACAGTGATGATCCGCGGGGCGTGCAACGACATTTCCTCAGGAGTATCAATCGCCTCCGCCATCACGTCCAAGATCGCCAGACGGGCACCCTTGGCCTGGTCCAGCGCACCCGCCAATACCTCTGCCGGGATCCCGTCGAGCTTGGTGTCGAGCTGGAGCGCGGTGATGAACTCCCTGGTGCCGGCGACCTTGAAGTCCATGTCGCCGAAGGCATCCTCCGCGCCGAGGATGTCCGTCAGCGCCACGTATTCGGTATGGCCGTCGACCTCGCCCGAGATCAGGCCCATCGCGATGCCGGCTACCGCGGCCTTCAGCGGAACGCCCGCCTGGAGTAGTGACATCGTGGACGCGCAGACCGAGCCCATCGATGTCGAACCGTTGGACCCCATCGCTTCGGACAGCTGACGGATCGCGTAGGGGAACTCCTCGCGAGTTGGCAACACCGGAAGCAACGCCCGTCGGGCCAACGCGCCGTGCCCGATCTCGCGGCGCTTGGGCGAACCGACCCGGCCGGTCTCGCCGGTCGAGAAGGGTGGGAAGACGTATTTGTGCATGTAGCGTCGAGTCTTCTCCGGCGACAGCGTGTCGAGCTTCTGCTCCAGCGTCAGCATGTTGAGCGTGGTGACGCCCAGAATCTGTGTCTCGCCCCGTTCGAACAAGGCCGACCCATGGACCCGTGGGATCACCGCGACCTCGGCATGCAACGGACGGATATCGGCCAGACCACGCCCGTCGATCCGGATCTTGTCGCGCAGCACCCGCTCGCGAACCAGGCTCTTGTTGAGGGATCGGAACGCGGCGCCGATCTCCTTCTCGCGTCCCTCGAACTGGTCGCCGAGTTGGTCCAGCAGCGACCCCTTGATCTCGTCTAGACGCTGCTCACGCTCGGCTTTACCCGCGATGGCCAGCGCTTGCGCGGTCGGCTCGGCGACGGCTGCTGCCACCGCGTCGTAGACGTCGTCCTGATAGTCCACGAAGATCGGGAACTCCATCACCGGCTTGGCGGCGGCACTCGCCAGTTTGCTCTGGGCAACGCACAACTGCTTGATGACCGGTTTGGCGGCCTCCAGGCCACCGGCGACTACTGCCTCCGTGGGCGCCTGCACCCCGCGCTGAACCAGCGTCCAGGTTTGCTCGGTCGCTTCCGCTTCGACCATCATGATCGCGACATCGCCCGTCTCGGTGACCCGGCCAGCTACGACCATGTCGAACACCGCGGTCTCCAGTTGGCCGTGGGTAGGAAACGCCACCCACTGGCCCTCGATCAACGCAACCCGCACGGCACCTACCGGCCCCGAGAAGGGCAGGCCGGAAAGTTGGGTCGACAACGAGGCGGCGTTGATGGCCAACACGTCATAGGGGGTCTCGGGATCCAGCGCCATCACCGTGATGACGACCTGAACCTCATTGCGTAAACCTTTGGTGAAAGTTGGGCGTAGCGGCCGGTCGATCAGACGGCAGGTGAGAATCGCGTCCTCACCTGGGCGCCCTTCGCTGCGGAAGAACGACCCGGGGATCTGGCCGACGGCATACATCCGCTCCTCGACATCGATCGTCAGCGGGAAGAAGTCGAACTGGTCCTTGGGCTGTTTGCCTACCGTCGTGGCGGACAACAGCATGGTGTCGCCATCGAGGTAGGCGGTCACCGAACCGGCCGCCTGCCGGGCCAGCAGCCCAGTTTCGAATTTGATGGCGCGCTTGCCGAACTTGCCGTTGTCGATAACGGTCTCGACGGCGGAAATGACGGGTCCCTCGTTCAAAGGAATCCCTTTCTCTTCGCGGAGCGATCCGCGTCGCCTGCGGCAGGTCTTCGATCGAGGCCCGCGGAACCTCGCCACCTCAACCGAGGCGGCTGTCCGGCTCCGAAAGCCACTACCGAGGACCATGCCAGAACGAGCGGCGTGCTCCTGATGTGTTGTTGAGTTGTGAGGCGGATGCCTAGCTAGCGGCTGCCTCGGTGATAACAAATATGAGCGGAGCGGTCACCAGTGGCAACCGCTCCGGAAAGTCAACGGCGCAAACCGAGGCGTTCGATGATCGAGCGATAGCGCTCGATGTCGGTCTTTTGCATGTAGTTCAACAGCCGTCGGCGCTGGCCGACCAGTAGCAACAGGCCACGACGGCTGTGATGATCGTGCTTGTGAGTCTTCAGGTGGTCGGTAAGGTGCGCGATCCGATGACTCAGCAGCGCCACCTGCACCTCGGGCGAACCGGTATCGCCTTCGGTCGTGGCGTACTCGGCGATGATCTTCTTCTTGGTCTCCGCGTCGGTTCCGATCGACATGGGGCTCCTTCGGTTCTCGTTGCGCGGCGCGCCGGGGCCTGTTCACCCGGGCACTGTGGATCCGCGGCCGTTTCACGGCAAC
>JBOFLH010000492.1:0-24859 GCA_051657765.1 Nocardioides sp.
ACACTGTGAACATGTCCACGCGGCGTGCGGCGGCCTTCTTCGACCTCGACAAGACGATCATTGCCAAGTCGAGCTCGTTGGCGTTCAGCAAGAGCTTTCATGCCGGCGGATTGATCTCCCGCCGAGCCGTGCTGCGCACCACCTATGCCCAGTTCGTGTTCCTGACCGGCGGCGCGGATCATGACCAAATGGATCGGATGCGCAAGTTCGTCACCGAGCTTTGCGCCGGCTGGGATGTCGCGACCGTGCGGGAGATAGTGGCGGACACCCTGCACAACACCGTCGATCCACTGGTCTACGACGAGGCGGTCTCGCTGATCGCCCAGCACCAGCGAGACAACCGCGAAGTGGTGATCGTGTCGACATCGGGTGCAGAGGTCGTCGGCCCGATCTCGGAGATGCTGGGCGCCGACGACTTCGTGGCCACCCGCCTGGAGATCGTCGGTGGCAAGTACACCGGCGCCATCGAGTACTACGCCTACGCCGAGGAGAAGGCGCGGGCCGTCCGGGCGCTGGCCGCCGAGCGCGGCTACGACCTTGCCGACTGTTACGCCTACAGCGATTCGATCACCGATGCCCCGATGCTGCAGACAGTGGGCCATCCGTACGCCGTGAACCCCGACAAGGACCTGCGCAAGCTGGCGGGGCAGGCGGGTTGGCCGATCCTGGTGTTCACCAAACCGGTCGCTCTCCGTTCGAAGATGCTGCCTACCGCTCGACCGACGCTGGCCGCGCTCGCGGTGGGCGGTGTGGTGGCGGTGGGCGGTGTCATGTGGTCACAAGCGCGCAGGCGTCGCCTGGACCTCTAGGCCACGTCTGGGGCCCGCACTGCCCGGTAGACGATAGCGCGGTCCAGGCGGCAGGGATCACCGCGCTAGGTCACCCAGGGAATCAGGCGAGCTGGGCCGGGCCCGACCACGGGTCGCACGGTCCGATGACCATCGTCGTACCTCACGACCACGCCAGCGCGGACCGTCGTGCCGGACTCCACCCACTATGCGCCCGCAAAGTCAAGACTTGAAGGTCGACCGAAACAGGCGTAGACAGGGAAACGACAACTACAGACCCGCACGCGAGCCGGGGTACCCACGCGGCGACCCACCCTTCCCAACAGGGCGTTGACCCTCGGGGATCTGTCTTGGCGACAAAGGTCAAGGCAGACCGGGGCAACATTTGAGAGTGCACGCCTGGTAGCCACCAGTTCACGTGTGTGCGGCGGCACCCGAATTCGTTTGGGTGCCGTTCGCATGTAGCGGGCTGGCCTCAATCCCCGCCACGTACGCGGCCGCCGCGTGCCTAAGCCACTCGCCTGCGCCGTGGCCCACCGCCAGGCCACCGGCTCGATAGGCGGCCAGCGCGGCGTCATAGGACTCCCGCAGCATGAAGTGACCCGCCTCCGGCACCAGAACCGAGGCGGGATCAACGCCCCGGGCCACTAGAGTAAGCCGTTCGGCCGCACACGCGACGAGGCAATTGTGCGACGCAAACGGTTCACCGGCCGCGATCTCGGCGTGCACGATGGCCGCCACCACCAGCGCCGGCGCGCCCGCATTTGCCCGAAGGAGCGCGCCCAGTCGCTGCAACCGGTGTGCGGACTCACTATCTCGTGGACGTCCACGGTGCTCCCTCGGCGTTGTCGCCGCTGCCATCGCGTGCACCTGAGCCAAGGCTTGCAGGGGGGTATCCCGGAAGGTCGGCGCCTGTCCCAGGACCATTGTCGAGACTCGAATCGCGTCCTGTTTCGTGCCCGCGAGCCGGGCATCCTGCCCGGCCGGGTAACCGCTCGCACCCGGCTCCGGACTAGCCAACACGGCGGCGGCGCGGGCACCGCGCATCAATGCCTCGACGGTGTCTTCCGGTGTCGTACGACGCCATCCGCGGTCGCCCAGCAACACATCGATGCTGTCTCGGGCGGTCGCAAAGGCCGATGGGATTGCGTCGAAGCTCTGGTGCAACGCCTTCAGATCCACCGTCATGACCACCCACGCTAGTAGCCTGAGCTTGATGTCTGACCAACTACCCCCTGTCGAGGCCGTGGCGGCCTATTCATTCGGGCCGAGCGCGGGTGCCCACCATCGCGGACGTCCGGCATATCCGGCGGTTGCCGTGGAGTGGCTGACGGGCTCAAGTAGGCACGTCTTGGAGCTGGGTGCGGGCGCCGGCAGACTCACCGAACAGTTGGTCGCCCTCGACCACGAGGTTTACGCCACCGACCCCGACGAGCAGATACTGGCCATCTTGCGCGGGCACCTACCCGATGTTCGCACTGCCGTGGCCACGGCCGAGGAGATACCGCTTCCGGATGGGTGTATCGATGTGGTGGTGTGCGCCCAGTCGTTTCACCGGTTCGATCTGGATCGGACGCTACCCGAGATTCATCGGGTGCTCGCCTCGGAGGGCCGGATCAGTGTGCTGTGGAACGAACGTGACGAGCGCATCCCCTGGGTGCGTCGGTTGGGCCGGCTCCTGGGCTCCGGTGAGCCGCTCCGCGACCTGGGCGAGCCGCTGCTGGCCTCTGGTCTCTTCCACGCAGTCGAGAAGGAATCCTTCAACAACTGGCACCAGGTCGACCGCGAAACCCTGCAGGACCTGGCGCTCTCCACCTCGGCGACGGCCACCCTCGACGACGCCGAGCGAGCTCGCAAACGCATCGAGGTGGGCGCGTTCTACGACGAGTTCGAGCGTGGTATCGACGGCCTTCGGCTGCCCTACGTCACTCGCTGCTTCCGCGCCACCGCGCTGGCCCTCGATCACGGCGAGGCAAGCAGCCCGGCCAGCACAGGGGCCGACACAAGGGCCGGCGCGGACGACCCGGCGCCGGCTGCGCTGACTAACGACCGATCCCCACTCATCGACTTCGGCTCGCCCGGCTCGTCGGGGCTAGCCGAGACCGACTGATCGTCAGTCAAGGAAGGTTGCCACCGCGTCGGCCCATTGTCGCGGTTGTTCGACGTGGGCCATGTGCCCGGCCGCCAGCTCGCACACCTTCGCGTGTGGGACTTCCTCGCCGAGTCGGCGCGCTAGCTCAACCGGAAACACCACGTCGGCTGAGCCGTGCAGGATCAGCACCGGGTGAGCGAATGCTCGCAGGGTCGCCACCGGGTCGGCCGGCCGCCACGGGCCGATCACTCCCTGACGCCACGACCTCATCCACTCGCCCCCGAAGCGCACCCGCGACAACAGGTCGAGGTAGTCGGGGAGCACACCGGGATCGGCGAGCATCTGGGACGCGTGGTCCACGGCCAGCCGCAGCGTCTGGCGGCCATCGGGATCAAGGTGGGCATGGCGCTGGTGCGCCCAGGCCGGCCACGCCGCGGCGGGTGTCGGCGACTCACTGTTCGGTAACCGTCGAGCAACCGGATACCCCGTCGTCGACGCGAGCACCAGCCTGCGCACTCGGCGTGGATGAGCTTCGACGACAAGCTGGGCAACCTGGCCGCCGGTCGAAAAACCCACCAGGTCCACCTGGTCGTGACCGAGCGCCTCCAACATCTCGACCAGGTCGGCGACGACCAGCGCCGGCTGATACTGATCGACACCGAGCCCTCGCGAACTTCGTCCACAACCGCGGATGTCTGGCAGCAGGATCTGCCGACTCCTGGCTAAGCCGGCCACGCCCGGGAGGAGGTAGGAGTGGTCCCAGTCGGGACCGCCATGGACAACCACGACGGGCACCCGATGGCCGGCCCGCCCCAGGACCCGAACGAACATCCTGATCTCGCCCAAGGCAAGCCGGAGATCTGCTGTCATCAGCTCGCTCTCCTCCGTCATCGGGCGGCGCACCGGATCTCGGACAGGGTCATCAACACCTGCCGATACCTAGTGGAACCTTGGTTGTCGTTGACCGGCACCGGACTGGCCACTGTGCCCTAAAGTGCATGTCATGGTCGAACCATCTGCCGACGCGCTCGCGAATCTCCTGCACGAGGACCGCACCTTCGCCCCGCCGGCGACCATGGCGGCCCACGCCAACGTGACCGCTGAGGCATACCGTCGCGCCGACGCCGACCGCCTCGCGTTCTGGGCCGAGCAGGCCGAACGCCTCGACTGGGGTCGTCGCTGGGACGAGGTACTCGACTGGACCAACCCACCATTCGCGAAATGGTTCGTCGGCGGCACCATCAACGCTGCCTACAACTGCGTCGACCGCCATGTGCTATCCGGGAGGGGCGACAGGGTCGCCTTCCATTGGGTCGGGGAACCGCAGAACGACCGACGGACCATCACCTACGCGCAACTCAAGGATGACGTGTGCCGCGCGGCCAACGCACTCACCGAGCTCGGGGTGAGAAAGGGGGATCGGGTCGCGATCTACCTGCCGATGATCCCGGAGGCAGCGGTCGCGATGCTGGCCTGCGCCCGGCTCGGCGCGCCACACACGGTGGTGTTCGGCGGATTCTCCGCTGAAGCGCTTGCCAGTCGGCTGGAGGACTGCGGCGCCACGGTGGTGATCACCGCCGACGGCGGTTACCGGCGCGGCGGCGCCTCCGCCCTGAAGCCCGCTGTGGACGAGGCCTGCGCGAAGACCGGCGACCTAGTACGTCGCGTGCTCGTGGTACGCCGTACCGGCCAGGATGTCGCCTGGCACTCGGCGGCAAGCGGGGGCCGCGACGTGTGGTGGCACGACGTCGTCGACACCGCCTCGCCCGAGCACAGCGCCCAGATGCACGACTCCGAACACCCGCTGTACATCATGTACACCTCCGGCACGACCGGCAAGCCCAAGGGCATCCTGCACACCACTGGCGGCTACTTGGTCGGCGCGGCGTACACCCATTGGTCGGTTTTCGACCTCAAGGCCGACACGGACATCTACTGGTGCACCGCCGACGTCGGCTGGGTGACCGGACACTCTTACCTTGTCTACGGGCCGCTTGCCAACGGGGCCACCCAGGTGATGTACGAAGGCACCCCGGACAGCCCACACAAGGGTCGCTGGTGGGAGATCGTCCAGGACTACCAAGTGACGATCTTCTACACCGCGCCCACCGCGATCCGCACTTTCATGAAGTGGGGCCGCGATATCCCCGACACCTTCGACATGTCGAGCCTGCGGTTGCTCGGCTCGGTCGGTGAGCCGATCAATCCGGAGGCGTACATGTGGTACCGCGAGGTGATCGGCGGCGAGCGCTGCCCGATAGTCGACACCTGGTGGCAAACCGAAACCGGTCAGATCATGATCTCCCCGCTGCCGGGAGTCACGGCCGGCAAGCCGGGCTCGGCGATGAAGGCCCTGCCGGGCGTGGTGGCCGAGGTAGTCGACGACGCGGGAATGCCCGTCAACAACGGGTCGGGCGGCTACCTGGTGCTGACCGAGCCCTGGCCGGCGATGTTGCGCACGCTGTGGGGTGACGATCAGCGGTTCAAAGAGACCTACTGGTCGCGCTGGGCCGGGATGTACTTCGCCGGGGACGGCGCCAAGCTGGACGACGACGGCGACATCTGGCTGCTTGGTCGGGTCGACGATGTGATGAACGTGTCGGGCCATCGGTTGTCCACCACTGAGATCGAGTCGGCTCTCGTCTCGCACCCCAAGGTCGCCGAGGCTGCCGTCGTCGGCGCCGACGATGAAACGCCTGGCCAGGCACCCTGCGCCTTCGTGATCCTCCGCGACTCTGCGACTTCCGGGCAGGCGACTTCCGGGCAGGCGACTTCCGGGCAGGCGACTTCCGGGCAGGCGACTTCCGGGCAGGCGACTTCCGGGCAGGCGACCGTCGAGGGAGCGGACGACGGCGGGGCCGAAGAAGGCAGGGCGGAAGAAGGCGGGGCGGAAGAAGGCGGGGCGGATATCGTCGCCGAACTCCGCGCTCACGTGGCCCAGGAAATCGGCGCGATCGCCAAGCCGCGGCAGATCATGATTGTGCCCGAGCTGCCGAAAACCCGATCCGGCAAGATAATGCGCCGCCTGCTGAAAGACGTCGCCGAGCACCGCGAGGTCGGCGATGTGACGACCCTGGCCGACTCGACGGTCATGGATCTGATCAGGGCCAAGGAAGGCCTCGGCGACTCAGCAGAGTCGTGACCCGAGCCGTGGTCTGACTGTGTAGGGTCGTCCTTATGGCAAAGCCGGTCGCAGACGAACCTCAGGACACCGGGGACCCCACCATTGGTCAGCTGGTGACCGACGCCAGCCGCGATATCTCTACCCTGATCAGCAAGCAGATCGAACTGGCCAAGTCCGAAGTGAAACTCAGTGTCCGAGCGGGTGGTGCCGGCATCGCATTGTTCGCGCTGGCCGCTTTCCTTGTGTTGGTTGCGCTGATCATGGGTTCGGTGGCGATCGCCTACCTGATCCATTGGAACGGTCGGGGCCTCGACCTACATTGGGCCTTTCTCTGTGTTGTCGCGTTCTACTTGATAGTGGCCGGGCTACTCGGGCTGATCGGCCTGAGTAAGGTCAAGAAGGTGCAGTCGCCGGAGCGTTCGATCGCCCAGGCCAAGGAAACCGCGGCGGTGCTCAAACGCTGATAGGGCCAGCCGGCTGCCGGAGGTGGGCAGCCCCGCTCATCGCGCAGTGGGCCGCCATCGCCGTCGGAGCCGTGACCTTGGCGGTACGACGGCGGTGGCCGTCGACGGGCTGACCACCTCAGGCTCTGGTCGGATCCGTGGGAGCAACCAGCGTGCCAAGGGGACAAGTGCGACCATGCGGACTACGGCCTCGAACGGAACCAACACACTCGAGCAGACGAAGCGACCATCAGACACGCGGAGGTATTGATGCTGGAGACCGTTGACCTCACCCGTCGCTTTGGCGACGTCACGGCGGTTGATCACGCCAATGTAACCGTCCCACCGGGGCTGCTCACGGGTTTCGTCGGAAGAAACGGCGCCGGCAAGACGACGACGATGCGGATGATGACCGGCGTCCTGGCATCGCATTCGGGCCACGTGCTCTGGGAGGGCCGCGACATCACCGCAGCGGACCGACGCCGGTTCGGCTACCTGCCCGAAGAACGTGGCCTCTACCCGAAGCAACCGGTGCTTGACCAACTGGTCTACCTCAGTCGGCTCCAGGGCGTGGATACTGCCAAGGCTCGGACGGCAGCCCTGGGTCTGCTCGATCGATTCGGGCTTGCCACACGGGCGAAGGAACGCGTCGAGAAACTCTCGCTCGGCAATCAACAACGAGTGCAGATCATTGCGGCCGTCATGTCCTCGCCGATAGCTCTCATTCTCGACGAACCGTTCTCCGGGCTCGACCCAGATGCGGTGGAGTCGATGACCGGTCTGCTCACCGAGCATGCCCGAGCTGGTGTACCGGTGTTGTTTTCTTCACATCAGCTCGACCTCGTCGATCGCATCTGCGACCGCTTGACAATGATGTCCCGGGGCACGGTCGTGGCACAGGGCACACTCAAGGAGTTACGTGAGGGCTTTCCCAAGCGCTACCGGCTGCTCCTTGCCGCCGACGCCGGCTGGATCCGCGGTGTTCGTGGGCTCGATGTGATTGACGTCGACGGATCGTCCGCCCTGATCGAGGTGACCGAACCCGGAGCGGATCAAGCCGTTCTGCGCGAAGCCATGTCACGCACCCAGGTTCTGGAATACGCACTCGTGGTGCCACCACTGAGCGAGCTGTATCAGGAGATGGCCGCATGAGAGACGAGCAACGGAAAGACGGGTACATGAGCGATAAGGCCGAAGGGGACCACAGCTTCCAGGACGTGCCCTCAGTGTCGGTTGCGGCTCCGCGCCGAACCGGACCCGGCCGAGCGTGGCTTCTGGTGGCCCAGCGCGAGGTGGCGGTCAAGGCGACAGACCGGGCTTTTTTGATCGGGACGATAGTGACTGTCGCGATTATTGTCGGGGTGATCGTCTTGCAAGCGCTCCTCGCCACTCGGACCCAGGAGTTCACAGTCGCGGTCACGACCGAGGCGACGCGACTGGCCGAGGCGGTTCGCCTGGCCGCCGCCCAGAGCGATGACATCAAGCTGACAGTCACCGAAGTCGATACCGACGGCAAGGCCAAAGCTGCGGTTACCGAAGAAGCCGCCGACGCCTGGCTACACCAGTCTGGCAATCGGTGGATACTCACCACCAAGTCGGAGCCGAACGATGATCTGGCGGACCTAGTCGGCGAGATTGTTCGCAGCCAAGCCCTAGCGACGAACGCGGCCGCGGCCGGCACAACGGTCGAGGACCTCGAGCGAGGCGCCACGCTGACCACAACCTTCCTCGAGGGCGACGCGCAGCGGGCCCAACTGACCGCGATCGTGGGATTCGCGTTCGCCTTCTTGTTTTATCTGGCGTCGCTGATGTTCGGCATTGCCATCGCCAATAGCGTGCTGGAGGAAAAACAATCACGAGTGGTAGAGATCATTGCTACCGCCATTCCACTGCGGCACCTGCTAGCTGGCAAGATCCTAGGAAACGTGGTCATGGCTCTTGGTCAATTGGTGGTCTATGCCGTCGTGGGGCTCATAGGCCTGGCATTTACCGAGTACGCCCCGCTGGTGCCGGCCGTGTCCGGACCAGTCGCCTGGTTCGTGGCGTTCTTTCTGGCGGGCTTCGTCGCCTTGGCTTCGCTATGGGCAGTCGCGGGTTCGCTTGCCAGTCGCAGCGAGGATTTGCAGTCCACCACGGTGCCGCTGACCCTCCTGACGATGACCATCTTGTTCGGCGGGCTCTTCTTGGAAAAAAGCTGGCAAACGGTTGGTTCGTTCGTGCCGCCGCTGTCGGCGGTGTTGATGCCCATCCGACTGGTGGAGGGGGATGCGGCCTGGTGGGAGGCAGTGGTAGCTCTGGCCCTGCTGCTCGGACTGGCCGGCCTGACAATCCGGGTCGGCGAGAGGATCTATCGACGGTCGCTGCTGCAATCCGGTGGCCAGGTCAGCCTGCGCCAGGCGTGGCGGGCCCAGGAGTGAGTTGCCGGCCAGGTCGGCGCGGAGTCACCGGCCACACTTACCGGTACTGACGGATCGATCGCCAGCAGTACCCGCCGCGGCGCTTTCGGCTACCTGGTCGGCAGTCAGCGCGTAGCCGGTATCCGGGTCGGTCACCGAGGCCGCGAACACCACCCCGACCACGGTGCCCTCCGCGGACAAAACGGGACCGCCCGAGTTTCCGGGGCGAACCAGTCCACGGAGCGAGAACACCTCGCGGAGCACCGAACCCTCACCGTAGATGTTGGGCGAGCGGAGCGTCTGCTCGGCTCGGATGCGGGCACTCTGAATGTCGAAGGGACCGTCTTGCGGATAGCCCAAGATGGCCACGCCATCCTCGGACTCGGCCGTAGAGTCGAAAGTCAGCACCGGGCCACCGACCTGGTCGACAGCAAGCACGGCGACGTCCACCTCCGGGTTGTAGTAGACGACCCGGCCCGGGTAGGTCCGGCCGCCAATCTGCACATCGGGCTTCCGGACCCCGGCGACCACGTGCGCGTTCGTCATCAGCCGCCCGCTGGCATACAGAAAGCCCGACCCTTCCACTCCTCGTCCACAGCTGTTGAAACCTTGGATCTTGACCACCGCGTCGCGAGCGCGGACCACCTCGGGATCCTTGCGTATTCGGCGAGGTCCCGGACGTACCTCCACGATCCGCTCGCGCGCAAACGGCTCGAGGTAGCTCGGGAAGAAGGACTGGCCGACAACGTTGTTGAACGAACGAAGACCCTCGGAAGCTTTGTCCGGCAAGGCGGCGTCGACCCTGGCCAACAACGTCGAATCGCGCACCAGTGGGGTGACTCCCCAGATCCGGGAGCCAGAGACGGCGACGCCGAGCGCCCAGGCGACGATCAACACGGCGGCGGCGCTGAGCACCGCCCCGCCCACGGCGTCGACCGCCCGGATCGGCTGCCACTTGATGCGTTCACGCAACCGGGCACCGCCGTACTGCGAGATCGCCTGCCCCAAGGAAGCCGACAAGATCACGATGAACAGCGCGCCGAGGGAGACCCAGAGCGACGGGTCGGCCTTACCCAGGGCCTGCGGTGCCAGCCACACTCCCACGACGCCGCCCAGCAGCAGACCGATGGTGGCGCACGCGCCGGTGACGAAACCCTGCCAATAGCCGGAGAGGGCGTAGGTCGCGACCAGGGCAACCAACAGCCAATCAAGCAGGTTCATGAGAGATCACGAACTCGGGTCTCGTCCCACGGTCGCTGCCACCCCAGATAGGCGAAAACGCGATCGACGATCCCCGCCGTGAAACCCCACATCAGCACATCCTTGTCCGATCCGATGAGGAAGCCGGGCCCGATCCACCCGCTGGAATGCCGAACCCGGACTCGATGGTCCGGATCGAGCAACTCCGCGATCGGCGTACGCCAGATCGCATGCACCTCGTCTCGGTTCATTGCCCAGACATGCTCGGCCGGGGACCAGCCGAGCACGGTGGTGACGGAGAAGTTGCTCGGGGGCAACCATAGCGCCGGCAGGTCACCCAGAACGGCAACCGCGTCCGGATCGACACCGGTCTCCTCCCAGGTCTCGCGGAGCGCAGCCTGCCGCGGCGTCTCCCCGACGTCGATGCTGCCCCCCGGAAAAGACACCTGGCCCGGGTGAGAGCGCAGGTGCTGGGCTCGTTCGGTGAACAGCAGGTCGGGACCGCCCGGACCGTCGCCGAACAGCATGAGTACCGCGCCCCGGCGTGGCGACCCACCGGCCGGCGGATGCCACCGGGTGAGGTCGTCTGCCGTGATGGTGCCAGCCGCCTGGCGCACCTCAGCAAGCCATCCCGGCAGATCGGTGTCTTCGGCGACGACCGTCACAGCTCCAGCCCCAGATGTTGCCGCACCAAATCGACCAGCTGCCGTTCCGAGGTGATCGCAACCGCGACCGCGGCAGTCACGGTGCCGTCGCGGTCGACAAACGCCGTCGTGGGCAGCGCCGGCGCGCGCATGAGAGCGGAGCGGAGTATGTCCCCGCCGAAGTCGGCGACCAATGGGTAGGTGACCCCGCTGTCCGCGGCGAGCTGAAGCGCGGCTTCGGGGAAAGTGTCGGAGAGGTCGATCCCAAGCACCCGAACCTGCGTGCCATATGTGGCATAGAAGCTCTGCAAGATTGGCATTTCGTCCCGACACGGCGCGCAATTGGCGGACCACACATTGACTATCATCGGCCCACGTAGCCCGGCCAGGTTGACCTCCTGCCCGCCGCCCAGGCACGGCAGAACGAGATCCGGTGGTCCGCCTCGGACGGGTTGTCGGCTACCCGCCGGACATGGCTCGATGCCAGCCCGTTCTTTGATCGCCCGCAGCTCAGGTGTGTCCACCGACACGCCTGGCGTGCGCAACGCGGACACAACCAAGCGGTCGCTCGTCGGCTCATTTGCGGGTTGGGCACAGCCGGCGAGCGCGACGAGGGCCGCGATGAGCAGGGCAGCCGTCTGATAGGAGCGCGTCCGGCGCGGCACGGCTAGGCCGGTCCCTCGGTCCGCACCAGCTTCACAGCGGCAGCCGGATCTGTCGGTCCCTCTCCGTAGGACGGGCACCAACGAGCGAGCCCACACGCACCACACGCCGGCGTCTTGGCGTGACACCGGCGGCGGCCGTGCCAGATCACGTGATGGCTCAGCATGGTCCAGTCCGCCCGGGGGAACAGCGCGCCGACCGCGAACTCGACCTTGACCGGGTCGGTCTCCTCGGTCCAGCCGAACCGGCGAACCAGACGACCGAAGTGGGTGTCCACCGTGATGCCGGGTACGTCGAACGCGTTGCCGAGAACGACATTTGCGGTCTTGCGACCTACCCCGGGCAGCGTGACCAGATCCGCCATCTGCGTTGGCACCTGCCCGCCGTGGTCGGCCAACAATGCCCGGCTCAACTTCAGCAGTGACTCGGTCTTGGCTCGGAAGAAGCCGAGCGGGCCGATGATCCGCTCGAGGTCTTCGCGGTTGGCGGAAGCCATCGCGGCGGCATCCGGGTAGGCCGCGAACAAGGTTGGCCGGACGGCGTTGACGCGTCGATCCGTGGTCTGCGCACTGAGTACCGTCACCACTAGAAGTTCGAAGGGATTGGCAAAGTCGAGCTCGCACCGGGCGTCGGGATAGGTATCGGCCAGCACCCGATTCATTTTGCGGGCACGCCGGACCAACGAGGTGTCAGGAACGTCGGTTGCCGTCGCCGCCTTGGCGGAAGCGGCACGAGTGCGGGCGATAGGGGCGGACGGCACCCGGTCAGCCTACGGCCACCGATCAATCCAGAATCCGGGAGGCTAAGATCAGGTTTGTGGACTACTCCGCGCTCCGCCAAGCACCGCTGTTCAGCGCGCTGGACGACGAGGCGGCCACCGCTCTGCGCGCGTCGATGACCGAGCGCAAGGTGCGGCGCGGCGGCGTGTTGTTTCACGAGGGCGACGAAGGCGACGAGCTCTATGTGGTTGTCGACGGCAAGATCAAGTTGGGCCGGACGGTGCCGGACGGACGCGAGAGCCTGCTGGCCATCCTGGGCCCGGGTCAGATGTTCGGTGAGCTCTCCCTGTTCGACCCGGGGCCACGCTCAGCGACGGCGACCGCGGTGATCGACACGGTGGTGGTCGCGCTGTCGCATCCTGACCTCCTCCGCTGGCTTCAGGGGCGACCGGTGGTGGCCCACGGGCTGCTGACTCAGTTGGCCAGCCGGCTCCGTAAGGCCAATGACGTGGTGGCTGATCTGGTTTTCTCCGACGTGCCCGGCCGGGTGGCCAAGGCGCTAATCGATCTGGCGAGTCGGTTCGGGCGGACCGCCGACGACGGAGTACATGTCAATCACGACCTCACGCAGGAAGAGCTCGCTCAGTTGGTCGGCGCCTCTCGGGAGACCGTCAACAAGGCACTGGCCGACTTTGCCTCCCGCGGCTGGCTCCGGCTGGAACCGCGGTCGGTGGTGATCATGGATCTCGACCGTCTCATCCGCCGCTCCCGCTAACCCGCGAGGCGTCACAAAACCCGATCGAGGCGTCACAAAACCCGGCGATACCGTGGCCGGCGCACGTTCATTGACCGTTCAAGGAGAGTCTGGTCGGCGTGAAGCCGGTCGACGCCAGGTAGGCAATCTGGGCCCGGACCGACAGTTCGGCGGCCCCCAACAGCGTCGGATCGACGTCGGCGTACACGATCTCTACGACAGCCCGCGCCTGATCACCGGGCAACGGCCCAAGCGTGATGAGTGCCTCCCGCACTCGATTCAGCCGCTCACGGCGGTGCGCGAGGTAGTAGTTGAGCACCGGGAGCGCGGGTTCGATGACCGGGCCATGACCGGGCCAGATCGAGTGCACCTGGTTGGTCTCGGCCAGCCGGCGCAGTCGCGCCAACGACCCTAGGTAGGCGCCGAGTTCACCATCGGGGTGCGCCACCATGGTCGTACCCCGACCGAGCACAGTGTCACCAGTCAGGATGGCGGCGGCCGACGGCACCAGAAATGACAGTGAGTCACCGGTGTGCCCGGGTGTCGCGACCACGTGGATCTCCAGGTCACCAGCCACCACGACGTCGCCGTCGGCCAGGCCCTCAGCTCCGAGCCGACACGCCGGATCGAGGGCACGCACGCCACAGCCGACACGCTCGGCGAGCGCGCGAGCTCCTTCTGAGTGGTCGAGGTGGTGATGGGTCAGCAGCACCGAACGCACGTCGCCGGCGGCGGCGAGAATCGCGTTGAGGTGGCCGACGTGCGACGGCCCCGGGTCGACGACAACACTCGGGGCGTTTTCGTGTGCACGGAGAATCCAGGTGTTGGTGCCGTCCAGCGTCAGCGGACCAGCATTGGGCGCGAGCAGGCAGCGGCCGTACCCGAACTGCCCACCGGACCATCGGCTGGTTGACTGGCTATGGTCGTCCATACGCACTCCGCACCCGGTCGATGAGGCCGCTGACGTGCCCGCCGTCCCCGAGATGAGCATGGTCCCCAGCAAATCGGGCCGGCGGAAAGGCACCCGACAGCTCACGGTCGCGTGCCAGCGCGAATGCGTCGTTGGTCGAGGCGGCGCCCGCCAACTCGCCGCAGGTGAGGTATTGCGGTGGCCACATCTCGATCCGGCCGTCGCGGGCCGCGATCAGCGCGTCACGCACCGACCACCACAACGCCTCCACAGACTCCGTCGACACGTCTCGGGTGCGCTGGCCGGCCGGAACCTCAGCGAGGAAGAACCAGGTGCGGAACCTGCGCGGCAGGTCGGCTGGTGTGACCCAGCACGACCAGGGCGAGAGCAGGTCGCTGCGCAGCCGCAGCCCGCGATCCGCGAGGACCTCGACCAAGGAGATCTCCCCGGCCACCAGCGCCAATCGCGCACGCTCCCAGTCGGCCGCACTGGTGTCGGCGACCGCGGTGTTCGACGATGCTCCGGCCAGCAGCACCCCCGATTCCTCGAACGTCTCGCGAACAGCGGCCACCACCAGGGAGCGAGCCACCAGCGGCTCCACCCCCAACCGGTCAGCCCATTGTCCCGGTCCGGGGCCGACCCAATGGTCATGCCAGTACTCGCCCGCTTGCTGGTCGCGAGCATCGAGCCCGCCGCCCGGAAAGACCGCCGCCCCGGCCGCGAACGCCATATCGAGGTGGCGACGCAGCAGGTACACTTCCAGCGCCGCTGGTCCTGGCAGCGGCCCATCCCGCACGAGTACGACGGATGCGGCATTGCGCGGCTCGGCCGGGCCCTGCTCAACCGGCTGGAGGTCGAATCGCTGGCTGGACCCCGGGTTCATCAGACCTCGACGACGAGCTCGACCTCGACCGGAACGTCCAATGGCAGTGCCACCACTCCTACCGCGGACCGAGCGTGGACTCCGGCCTCACCGAACGCCGCACCCAATAGCTCCGAGGCACCGTTGGCCACCTGCGGCTGCGCGGTGAACTCGGACGTGGAGGCCACGAAGACAACGGTCTTCACCACACGCTTGACCCTGGACAGTTCACCGATCTCGGCCTTGATGGCCGCCAGTGCGTTGAGCGCGCACTGTCGGGCGCACGCATAGCCCTCGGCGTCCGATACGTCAGCGCCCAACTTCCCGGTCGCCAGCATCGCGCCGTTCGCGGCGGGAAGCTGTCCGGAGGTGAAGACGAAGGCGCCGGCTCGCACGGCCGGTGCGTACGCCGCGAGCGGCGGTACCACCTCGGGGATGCTCAGCCCGAGTTCGGCCAAGCGGTCCTCGGGGGTGTGCGCGGGGTCGGTGGCCGGCGGATCGCCGCTCACTGGACGGGCCGTTTGAAGTAGCCCACCAAGTTCTCCGGGTTCATTCCTGGCGCGATCTGCACCAGCTCCCACCCGTCGGCGCCGAAGTTGTCGAGAATCTGCTTGGCGGCGTGGGTCAGGATCGGTGCGGTGAGGTATTCCCATGTGGTCATGGCCGCACGATACTCCGCGGGCTGCCAACCAGGCGGCGAAGCACAGCCGATGTGCGGGATCGGGCAATCCACATGGTCCTGATGGCGCAGTGTGCCGAGCACCCCAGGCGGCCCCTGGCCTGCGTCCGACGGCACCGCTGACAGCTCACCCGAGGGAGCCGGTGGTTCATCGGGGACAGCACTAAGAAACTTCCGTGGCCGCGGTCGGCGGCCACGGAAGCTCGGCGACCTGATGGCGTCGGCACAGCCGGCGGCTAGCCGCGCGGCCGACGGCTCATCAGATCGCCGCTCGCCCCCCGGCGCTTACCACCCACACGGTCGCCATCCACATGCCACATTCGCGGCTTTGGCACTAGTTGCCTGGGCCCGACTCACACCAGTACCACTTGTTCGTCCGAATCGTCGTCGTCCGAGTCGTCCCCCGAATCGTTGGCGTCCGAATCGTTGTCGTCTTCGCCGTGGTCGTTGTCACACTTGTCGTCGGAGTCGTCGTCAGAGTCCTCATCGTCGATCGAGTCGTGGTCGGCGTCCTCGTCACCGTCGGACACCCGGTCGTCGTCTGAGTCGGCGTCGTCGACGTCGGTGCGCAGTTCGTTCTCGTCCTCGTCGGCCAGGCCGTCGCTGTCGGTGTCGTCGTCGTCCATCCGGCAGGACTCCACGGCGTCGTCGGAGTCCTCGTTGTCGGTGCCGTCGCGATCAGCGTCCTCGTCGCCGTCGAGCACACCGTCGCGATCGGTATCGCGTCGATGCGACCGGGTGCCGCGCCGACCGTCGTGGACTTCGTCACCATCGTCCATGCCGTCGTTGTCGGTGTCCTCATCAATCGGGTCGAGATGCCGGCGGAACTCGGCGCGGTTGCGCAGCCCGTCGTGGTCGGCGTCTCGGCGCGCATTTTTCCGATGCGGATTGAGACCGTGGTGCCGCTCCCACCGGTTGCTCATACCGTCGTGGTCGGAGTCGCGCGCGGCGGCGGCCGGGCTCATGGTGAGGAGTCCGGCGGCGGCCAAGGAAGCGACGAGCACGATCACCCGACCTAGCCTGGAATTGAGGTGTACCTGCGCGCTGAGTGCCATCGAGCACTCCTTTCGGGGGGAATGGAACTGGCCCATTCTCATCGCGGAATGAGCGATACCGAACCCCGAATTGGATGAAAGTTCTCTTATTAAGACCTTTCTCATTCGCATGGGCCGCACCGCCCAGCGTATTCAGCTGGCCAGCGTAGGCTCAGTCTTGTCGCGGATTTCGGCCTCGTCTACGCCTGGCGCGAGTTCGACCAGGCGCAGCCCACCGCCGTCGGCGGCACCGACCACGTCGATCACGCCGAGGTCGGTAATGATCCGGTGCACCACCGCACGACCGGTGTAGGGCAGGGAGCATTCGTTGACGATCTTGAACGATCCGTCGCGCGCGACGTGCTCCATCAAGACGAGCACCCGTTTGGCGCCGTGCACCAAGTCCATCGCGCCGCCCATGCCCTTGACCATCTTGCCGGGGATCATCCAGTTCGCAATGTCGCCGGTGACCGAGACCTGCATGGCACCCAGGATCGCGGCATCGATTTTGCCGCCTCGGATCATGCCGAAGGAGGTGGCCGAATCGAAGAAGCTGGCCCCGGGCCGCACCGTGACAGTTTCCTTGCCTGCGTTAATAAGGTCCGGATCCTCCTCGCCGTCGACGGGGTAGGGGCCGACTCCGAGGATGCCGTTCTCCGACTGAAGCACCAGTTCCACCCCCTCTGGCACGTAGTTCGGCACCAGGGTCGGCAACCCGATGCCGAGGTTCACGTACCACCCGTCGGCCAGCTCAGAGGCCGCGCGGGCCGCCATCTGCTCCCGTGTCCAGGCCATCTCAGATCACCTTCTGATCAACGGAGTGAGCTCGCACAGTACGTCGTTCGATGCGCTTTTCCGCAGCCTCATCCCCGGAGAGCGCGACGACCCGTTGCACGTAGACGCCCGGGGTGTGGATGTCATTGGGGTTCAGCTCGCCGGGCTCAACCAGCTCCTCGACCTCGGCGATGGTCGTTCGGGCGCACATGGCCGCGAGCGGATTGAAGTTGCGCGCCGAGTCCCGATAAACCAGGTTGCCGTGCCGGTCTCCGCGCCAGGCGCGAACCAGTCCGAAGTCGGTCACGATGGCGCGTTCGAGCACGAAGGCGCGACCCGCGAAGTGTTCGCCGTCGAACGAGCGAACCTCCTTGGGCGGCGAGGCCATCTGGACCGCGCCGGCCGCGTCATACCGCCATGGCAACCCGCCATCGGCCACCTGGGTGCCGACCCCGGTTGCGGTGTAGAACGCGGGGATGCCGGAACCACCGGCACGCATCCGCTCGGCCAGGGTGCCCTGCGGGGTGAGCTCGACCTCTAGCTCACCGGCCAGGTATTGCCGTTCGAACTCGCGGTTCTCACCGACGTACGAGGACACCATGCGTCGCAGCCGCTTGGCCAGCAACAGACGACCCAGACCCCACTCGTCCACTCCACAGTTGTTGGACACCACTTCCAGATCAGCGGCACCGTGCGCAAGCAGCGCGTCGATCAGCACTGACGGTATGCCGCACAGTCCGAATCCTCCGACTGAGAGCGCGGCGCCGTCAGCAATGTCAGCGACCGCTTCGGCGGCGCTGGAGACGACTTTGTCCATGCTCGCGATCTAACCACAGCGCCAGCCGCCTACGCTTGACTTGTGCCCGTCTCGTCGAAGCGACTCCACATCGTCACCGGCAAGGGCGGGAGCGGGAAGACGACAGTGGCGGCGGCCTTGGCACTGGCATTGGCCGAGCGCGGCAAGTCGGTGCTGTTGTGCGAAGTAGAGGGCCGCCAGGGGATCGCTCGGCTGTTCGAGGTCGACCCGCTGGCGTCGGCCGAGGTCAAAGTGGCGGCCGGTCTCGGTCCATTGGCGGCCGTACGACGCGGCGGCGGTGCGGTGTTCGCGCTGCATATCGACCCGGAGGCCGCGCTGCGCGAATACCTCACTACCTACTTCAAACTCGGTCCGGCGGCCCGACTCCTGACCACCTTCGGGGCCGTCGAGTTCGCCACCTCGATTGCACCCGGCCTACGCGACGTGCTGCTGACCGGCAAGTTGTACGAGGCCGCCAAGGCGGTACGGCGCGGACGAGACACCCGGTCCTACGACGCGGTGGTGCTCGATGCTCCACCAACCGGCCGGATTACCCAGTTCCTGACCTCGAACGGCGAGTTGGCCGACCTTGCCGGCATGGGACCGATGAGATCGCAGGCCGATGCGGTGATGGCCGCCTTGCGGTCGACTCGAACAGCGGTGCATGTGGTCACGTTGTTGGAAGAGATGCCGGTTCGAGAAGCCGTCGAGGCGATCGACCAGTTCCGGACCGCGGGCTTGCCGGTGGGCTCGGTGATCGTCAACCAAGCCCGGCCTCGCGCGCTGACCACCGCACAACTCGGGTTGGTTCGCGCGGACCGGATCGATCTCAGCGAGGTGTCGAGCGCATTGACCTCGGTCGGCCTGTCGCCGACCCCGTCCCTGCTGGCGTCGCTTGCGCGAGCGGGAGCCGAACACGCCGAGCGACGAGAGCTCGAGGATGCCCAGCGGGAGATATTGTCCGCGGTGGGCGTCGATGTGACTGAACTGCCCGTGCTGGCCACCGGGATCAACCGATCCTCTCTCTACCAGCTCGCCGAAACCCTGCGGGACCAATTCGGGCGGGACCAATCCGGGCAGGACCAATCCGGGCGGGACCAATCCGGGCAGGACCAATCCGGGCGGGACCAGCTCAGGCAAGAAACGCCGGGCCAATGACCGAGTCGCTTGATGTCGATGCATTGTTGGACAACCCGGAGATCCGCATCATTGTCTGTTGTGGCTCCGGCGGGGTCGGCAAGACGACCGTCTCGGCGGCCCTTGCCTTGCGCGCGGCCGAGCGCGGACGGCAAGTCGTGGTGCTCACCATCGATCCCGCGCGCCGGCTGGCCCAGTCGATGGGGATCGAACAACTCGACAACACCCCGCGCCGTGTGCCCGGACTGATCCCACACCAGGAACCCCGCGGACGTCCAGCGGCAGGGACCTCACGCACCTCAGGTGCCCTCTTCGCGCTCGCACTGAACATGAAAAGCACGTTCGATGAGGTGGTGCTCAGCCAGACCAGTCCGGAAAAGGCCCAGCAGATCCTGGACAACCCGTTCTATGTGGCCCTGTCGACATCGTTCGCCGGCACGCAGGAGTACATGGCGATGGAGAAGCTGGGGCAGCTTCACGAGCAGGCGGGCCGCGACGGCACCTTCGACCTCATCGTCGTGGACACACCGCCGTCACGCTCGGCTCTGGACTTCCTGGACGCTCCCGAACGGTTGTCCCGCTTTCTCGACGGCCGCTTCATCAGGTTGTTGACAGCGCCGACACGCGGTCCGATCCGGCTGCTCACCTCGGGGCTCGGCCTGGTCGCTAACGCGCTCACTACGATCGTCGGGGCGCAGGTCTTTCGCGACATGCAAACCTTTGTCGCCGCGCTCGACACGCTCTTCGGTGGTTTTCGGGAACGAGCGGACCGTACCTTCGCGCTCCTCCAGGCCGACGGTACGGCATTCGTCGTGGTGGCGACTCCGGAACCGGAGGCACTCGGCGAGGCGTCCTACTTTCTGAACCGCCTGCGAGACGACGGCATGGCGCTGGCCGGGGTCGTGCTCAACCGCGTCGCCATGGCTCCGGACACCTCCCCGTCCGGGTCGGCATTGACCAGCGACCACGCGGCAAATGCCGCCGACCTACTGGTCGGCACCAGCACCGATCGGTCGAGCCATGATCGGTCCGGAGATAAGGAGGCTGAGAACTCGATGACCGCGGGCCTGCTCCGGCTGTACGCCGATCAGCTGCGCACTGCGGCTACTCACGCCCGGGCCCACGATCGATTCGTCGCCGAACATGATGACCTACCCACCGTGTCCGTGCCGGGACTGGCCAGCGACGTGCACAACCTGCCCGCGCTACGCGCCATCGGCAGGTTGCTCGCCGCTGAGCCGGTCACGATCGAGGCAAGCACACCGGACCAGCTAGCGGCTAGACCACTTCCTTGATTCGCTCGGGGTCGAACTTGCCCGCACCAAGCTTCGCGGCTTCCAGGAACTCGCGCCACGAGGAGGCCGGCCGCCGACGCAACAGGGCGCGCCGCTCGCGTTCGGTCATGCCGCCCCAAACGCCCCATTCGATCTCGTTGTCCAGGGCCTCGGCGAGGCACTCGGTGCGAACGGGACAACCCGCGCACACCTGCTTCGCCTTGTTCTGCTCGGCGCCTCTGACGAACAATTGATCCGGCTGCGACTGACGGCACGCCGCCACTCTCGCCCAATCTTCAACCCACATCGCGTGTCCCCGCTCTCGTCTCAAGTGACCCGGTCGGGGCACCCGTTTTTCACGCTCTTAAGGTAAAGAAATGGCGTTAGGCGGTGCCAGAGGCATCTGGCTCAAACTTCATGACCCAATGGGACTATTCGCTTCGGCGAAAGAATCACCCGCTTCGGCCTAGTCGAACGCACAACTGTGTAATCCGCACGCGTGGCAGGTGGGGTTTGGGTGGGGTCTCGGACACAAAGATGCATCCGGCTGGACCGCTCGTCTAATCTGGGCGACATGTCGAGACTGCCCGAAGAACTGCCGACCACTTCTCGGGTCCTGTCTCACCTATCTGTGATGGCCCTGGTCGCCGTCGTGTTGGGGTTGATCACGGCCGGCCTGGCCATCCCGTTTGTCGGCGCCCTCGGGTTGGGCAGCAAGAAGGTGGCCGCGTCTATGCGCGAGTTCCCCGAAGCGCTCGAGACGCCGCCGCTGGCCGAGAAGACGGTGATCTTGGATTCCGCAGGCAAGCAGATCGCGTCCATCTTCGACCAGAACCGGGTCAACGTTACCCTGGACAAGGTCTCACGGACGATGGTGTCGGCGATCGTCGCGATCGAGGACTACCGGTTCTACGAACACGGCGCCATCGACCTCAAGGGCACGCTGCGGGCATTGCTGAAGAACAAGGCGGCGGACGGTGAAGTGGTGCAGGGCGGGTCCTCGATCACCCAGCAGACCGTGAAGTTGACCTTGATCGCCCTGGCCGGCAAGGACAAGGCGAAGTACCGGGCCGCGACCGAGGACTCCTATGAACGCAAAATTCGCGAGCTCCGCTATTCCATCGCCATGGAGGACGAGCACAGCAAAGACTGGATTCTGGAGCGCTACCTCAACACCGCGTACTTCGGTGACGGCGCCTATGGCATTCAAGCCGCCGCCCGCAACTACTTCAGCGTCAACGCGAGCAAACTCAACCTGACCCAGTCCGCCACCCTGGCCGGGCTGGTGAAGAGCCCCTTCGAGTACGACCCGACCCGCAACCCCGACAAGGCGATCGGTCGCCGCAACGTGGTGCTGGACCGGATGGCCGAACTTAAGGTGATCACCCCGGCGGAGCGAGATGAGGCCAAAGGCAAGGACCTGGGCCTCAACCGGGACAAGCCGCGCAACGGGTGTCTGGACTCACCGGCAGCGTTCTTCTGCGACTACGTGTTGGCCTATCTCACCGAGGACAAGGCCTTCGGAGCGACCCGAGCCGAGCGGGCGCAAACGCTGAAATCAGGCGGCCTCACGATTCGCACCACCTTGGACAGCGGAATGCAAGCGGCCGCCGATCGGTCGGTCCGCTCGCACGTGTTCCCCAGCGACCAGGCCATCGGGGGACTCGCGATGGTCGAACCGGGCACCGGCGCCGTGCGCGCCTTGTCTCAGTCTCGGCCTATGGGACGCGACAAGAAGAAAGGTCAGACGTTCCTCAACTACCTCGTGCCCAGCCAGTACGGCGACTCTCGCGGATTCCAGGCAGGGTCGACGTTCAAGGCGTTCACCGTGGCCGCGGCGCTCGATCAAGGCGTCCCGATCACCACCCAGTTCAACTCGCCACAACAGGTGTCGATCCCGCAGACCCAGTTTGAGGTGTGCAACAACAAACGCTACTCCAACCCGGACACCTGGGATCCGCAGAACTCGACCGGAGTCGGCACGTTCGACCTGTACACCGGGACTCGCCAATCGGTGAACACCTTCTTCGCCCAACTTGAGCTGACGACCGGAATCTGCGCTCCGTACAAGCTCGCTCAAGCGATGGGCTTGAGCTTGAGCGCGAGCGACCGATTACGAGAACTCACGCCGTCATTCACGCTGGGGACAGTGGACGTGAGCCCCCTGGAGATGGCCGAGGCTTACGCGACCTTCGCCGCTCGCGGCAAGCACTGCGCCAGTGTTCCGGTAACGCGCGTCGAGGACGCCTCGGGCAAAGTGTTCGGCAGCTACCAGCCCCGATGCTCCCAGGTCTTTCCGGAAGCCGTGGGAGATGGGGTGAACGCGATCCTTCGAGGTGTACAAGAAGGAAATGGTTTCGGTGCGCTGCGCGGGCTCGCCCTGACTCGACCGTCCGCAGGGAAGACGGGAACGACCCAGGACAGCAAGGCGGTGTGGTTCGTCGGCTACACGCCCAAACTGGCGGCCGCGGCTATGATTGCCGGCGCCAACTCCGAGGGTCAGCCGATCGGGCTCGACGGCCAGAGCGTCGCCGGCCGGACAGTCTACGGCGCGTCAGGGTCGTCGTTCGCCGGCCCGATCTGGGGCGACGCCATGAAGGCGATCCAAGATCGCCTGGACCCGGTGGATTTTCAGACACCGGACTTCAGTGGCATTCAGGGACGTTTCGCGCGGGTTCCGAGCGTGCAAGGCATGAGTGTGGGCACCGCGATCGCGGTCCTCAATCGATCGGGCTTCAAAGCGGCTATCGGACCGGCCGTGAATGGCGGCGGGCCGGTGGGCGCTATTGCCAACAGTTTCCCCGGCGGTCAGTCCTCCGCACCGTATGGAAGCGCGGTTCTCATCTCTCCGTCGACCGGCCAGCAAGGACCCAGACCATGCAAGGACAGGAAGCGTCGCCGATGCGAGCCGGACGGCGATGACCGCAGCCCGCGCCGCGGCCCCTGACCACGCCCTGCCGCCAATGCCCTGCCGCCAATGCCCTGTCGCCAAACTGTTTGGGCAGTCGGGGACTCGTATGGCTCACCCGAGTTGTCGGCGCACCTCGGCAGCGACCGCGGCACCGTCGGCCTTGCCCTTGACTTGAGGAGTGACCACCGCCATTACCTTGCCCATGGCCCGCATGCCGTCAACGGCGGCCCCGGTCTGCGCGACGGCGGCTGAGACGATGGCGCTGACCTCATCCGGCGTGAGCTGCGCCGGAAGGTACTCGGCAATGATCCCGGCCTCGGCTCGTTCCTTGGCGGCCATCTCAGCCCGCCCGCCGTTGGCGAACGCAACCGCCGCCTCACGCCGCCTCTTGGCCTCGGTGGACAACACCCCGATGATCTCGTCGTCACTGAGTTCACGCGCGACCTTGCCGGACACCTCGGCGTTGGTGATCGCGGTCAACACCATCCGCAGGGTCGATGAGCGGTCGGCGTCACGTGCCTTCATCGCGGTGGTCAGGTCGGCACGCAGCCGATCCTTCAAGGGACTCTCCTGGGCACTCATAGGCCCATTGTGGCAGCCTTGGCTGGGTGGGCCTGCCTCAATTGTTGCTGCGCGGACTCGGCCTGGGCACGGTAGCCGGTGTCGGGCTGGCGGCGTACGCCAGGTGGGAGGCGCGGCAATACACGCTGCGTGAGGTGACTGTGCCGGTGCTACCGGTCGGTGCGACAACCCTGCGTGCGCTTCACCTCAGCGACATTCACATGACCCCAGACCAGCCCGACAAGGCGGCCTGGCTACGAGATTTGGGCACGCTGCACCCCGACCTGGTGATCAACACCGGCGATAACCTGGCACACCACGACTCGGTGCCGGTCGTGCTCGACGCTCTGGGTTCGCTCCTGAACCTTCCCGGGGTGTTTGTGTTCGGGTCGAACGACTACTACGCGCCGAGCCGGAAGAACCCGCTGCGCTATCTACTACCGGACAACGGTCGACGGAACACCGTGGCGTCCCTGCCGTGGCGGGGCCTGCAGGTCGCGCTGCTCGACGCTGGGTGGCTCGAGCTGACCAACCAACTCGGCGCCCTGGACGTGGCCGGGCTGCGGGTGGCGTTCGGCGGGGTCGACGACCCGCATCTGGGATACGACCAACTCCGGCTCGTCGCCGGTCCCGCCGACGCGGCCGCGGATCTGCGCCTGGGCGTGACGCACGCGCCGTATCTTCGCGTGCTCGACCAGTTCGCCCGAGATGGGTACGACGCGATTATCGCCGGGCACACCCACGGAGGCCAGGTCTGCGTGCCGTTCGTCGGCGCGCTCACTACGAACTGCGATCTGGAACCGGCGCGCGCTAAGGGACTGCACCGGCACCCGGCCGCTTCGCACGACGGCGACCCGAACTCGGCCTGGCTCCATGTGTCAGCCGGCCTAGGCACCAGCCCGTTCGCGCGGATCCGGGTGGCCTGCCGCCCCGAAGCGACCTTGGTGAGCTTCACCGCCCGACGGGCCTAAACCGATTACGATGCGGGCCGCCCGCTCAGGTATGCTCGCCCCTGCTGTCTGGACCGCGCGACGCCCTGTCAACGCTCGGTCTCGGCAGCGGCGGGCTGTGGCGCAGTTTGGTAGCGCGCTTCGTTCG
>JBOFLH010000493.1:0-2192 GCA_051657765.1 Nocardioides sp.
CAGTGTGTGTATCTAGGCACCGGCCTCGGTGAGCGTCGCGAGCAGTTCGGCAGTCAGTCCGGGTGCGCTGGCGATGGTGGCTCTTGCGGTGAGCTGATGGGGAACGCCTGATGTGTCGGTGACGTTCGCGCCGGCCTCGCGGGCTATCAGCACTCCGGCGGCGGTGTCCCATGGTTTGTTGGAGAGCATCACGGATGCGTCTAGGACGCCTTCGGCGACCCAGGCGAGGTCGATCGCTGCGGAACCAAGCATCCGAACTCGCTGTGCCCGCTCCGCCAGGAGTCTGGTGATCTTCAGGCGGGTGAGGTTGCGGCCTGGGGCATTAGGTCCGGTGGCGTAGTCGCCGATAGCGACCATGGCCGCGTCCAAACTGGTGCACGTGCTGGCCTGAATACGTCCGTCACCTCGGTAGGCACCGCGCCCTCGCATGGCGCTGTAGCGCAGATCGAGGAACGGGACGTCGATCACTGCAACTTGGGGCTGTCCGTCGTTGAGCAGTGCTACAGCGACGGCGGAGAGGGGGAGACCGTGAAGGAAGTTGGCCGTCCCGTCTACCGGGTCCAGCACCCAGGCCAGGCCATCGGTACTGCCTCCGGTTTCCTCGCCCAAGAAGCCTGTTCCAGGCGACCGTTGCATCAACTCAGCCCGGACACGATGCTCGACCTCAAAATCGACATCGGACACCATGTCTCGGTCTGCCTTGAAGCTGACCGATGACGCCGTGCGACTGAGAACTATGCTGCGGGCAAGATCAGCGGCGGCGTGCGCGGTCGCAAGATGGTCCATAGCGGTGAGTGCTTTCATGCTGACTTCCCGCGATTCCAGAGATCTTCGAACAGGGACCGGTAGACACCGTAGAGGTCAGGAAGTCCTTGTAAGGGCTGCATCACCATCGTCGGCGACTCTAGGCCGCGTGATCGGGGCAGGTAGGTCTGGACGATCCCCAGACTGTGATCGACAAGGACGATGTTGAACCGGATCGTCTCGTCATAGGTCCGAAGCTGCACTCGTTCGGCTGCGCTCTCCGGAAGCTCTGCGCGCATCGCGGTGAGCACGTGCAGGTTGGTACGGGTCAGGTGCGTCAGATGCTCTGGTTCGTGACCTTCGTCTCGATTCCGCGTCTGGATCGCCTCGCCATCAGGATCTAAGAACAGGAGCCGAACCCGCGCACGGTTCAGTAGATCGAGTAGAGCCTGATCGCCGTACTGCTGACACAGCACATTTAGGGACAGTCCCGCTATGTCGAGGACCTGGGCCTGATCGAACAACCGCCGTGGCGGGTACTCCTCCACGAATGAGATGCGGTCGGCAAAGACGCGCGTAACGCCAGCCAGTTCGCGGAGGTCGACGGCTTCGGCTCGGGTAGGTCGGTCCTGGTCGAGTTGCACCGATGAGTCCCATGGCGCGAACAGCTCGTCGATGTTCCACTTGGGAAACATCGCCGCCAGCACTGGTCGATGGCCAGGATGTGGCAATGAGTGAAGCTCACCCGACAGCCAGCGATAGAACGTAGCTCGTGACGGGGGTGCATTGACCATCTCGGGTGAAGCCGATCGCGCTGCTCGGTTGTACGCCTGGCAGAACGATCGGTAGTGGGCGCGATGCTCTCGCTCAAGCAGCGCTTTGAGCACGGTTCCGGCACGTACGTCTGTGGCCATGGCGAACTTCCTGCCCTGTTGACTGGTAGATACGAGACCAGTATAGGACAAAACGAGACTCGTATGGGACCAAGTGCGACCAAAACGAGACGATTACCGGCCTAGCGTCGATGTCATGACGCACACAGTGTGCGACTCCACACCAGCAGTTGGTGTGGCCCCAACGATGAGAGGTAAGGGGATCTGTTATGAGGTTGCTGGTTGATACCACTGGCAAGACGTTCACGGTGACGAAGGAAGTGGTTGAGAAGACCGATCAGAACGGTCGTCAGAAGACTGACCGGAACACCCAGGATCCGTTGTGGACGGTTCAGGTGATGGCGCTCGATGACACGGGTGGCGAGATGATCAACGTGGCTTTGGCTAACAAGCAGATGCCGAAGTTCACTGTTGGTACCGTCGTCGCTCCGCGCGAGCTGGAGGCCATGCCCTGGGCTACCAACGGCCGGAACGGGGTCGCGTACCGGGCGAAGTCTTTGGATGTGACGAGTTCTGGTTCGAAGGCTTCTTCGAACACCGCCTCCTGAACCCACG
>JBOFLH010000494.1:0-1622 GCA_051657765.1 Nocardioides sp.
GCTGACTGGACATCGGGAAAGGTGGCCACCATGGTTGAGCGCGCCGGCTGCGCGGGAACCAACCGCAACACCGCTCGGGTGATCACGCCCAGGGTGCCTTCACTTCCTACGAAGAGCTTCAGCAACGACAAACCGGCCACATCCTTGATCCGCTTGCCGCCGAGGGTTACCAGGGTGCCGTCGGCCAGCACCACGTCGAGACCGAGTACATAGTCGGTGGTGACGCCGTACTTCACACAACACAGGCCGCCCGCGTTCGTCGCGAGATTGCCGCCGATCGAGCAGATCTCGAATGAAGCTGGATCCGGTGGGTACCACAGCCCGTGGGCGGCCGCCGCAGATTTCACCGCCGCGTTCAACGCTCCCGGTTCGACGATCGCCACCCGCGCGGCGACGTCTATCTCGATGTCAGTCATCCGTTCCAAGCAGACCACGACGCCTCCGTCGACCGCGGACGCACCACCAGACAGCCCGGTGCCCGCGCCGCGCGGCACCACGGGGACTCGATGCCTGGCCGCCCAGCGCACCGCAACCTGAACGTGTTCGGCGGACTCGGCTCGGACCACGACCCCTGGCGTGCCGGCGGATTCGTCGTGGGTCCAGTCGAATCGATACTTCTCGATCACCTCCGGCTCAACGGTCACCACCCCGGTCGGCAACGCTGCAGCAAGGGCGGACACCGGGCCGGGTATCGGTTGTCGAATCGAGGGCGCCAAGTCGGGCATGCACCCATGGAACCATCAACGCCAAACCATCCGTAGCTGACCTGGCACACTGAGCCGGTGGAGTCCTCAACACCGCCCACCCGCTGGGCACGCGAACGTACCGTGGGTCAGCGCGAGGCCTATACCGAGCGCTTCGAAAAGTTGGCCGCCCAGGGAGTCGACGTCGACGGTGAAGCCAGATTCGTCGACGCCATCGCTGACCGCGGCTCGGTGATCCTCGACGCCGGTTGCGGCACTGGGCGGCTTGCGGCCTCGCTGTGTCGTCGCGGCCATCAGGCAGCCGGCGTGGACGCCGACCCGCTGCTGATCGACGCTGGCCAGTCCATTCACCCCGGGGTGCCGCTGGCGACCCTCGACCTGACCACGCTGAGCGAAGCCGCATTGGCTGCCGTCGGATTGCCGACCTCCTACGCCCTGATTGTGGCGGCGGGCAATGTGATGATCTATATCGCACCAGGCACCGAGCGACAGATCGTTGCCGGCCTCGGCGGCGTACTGCGACCGGGGGGACGAGCTGTCTTCGGGTTTCAGACCGGATGTGACTACACCCACGAGGAGCTCGATGAGGCTGCCGCGGCCCTGGGGTGGGTCAAGGAGTTCCGGTTCGGCACGTGGCAATGCCAACCCTTCACCAGGGCGAGCGAGTGGGCGACCTCGGTGTACCGATCACCCGGGTAACCTGGTGCTTGACGATGTTTTCGGCTCACCAACCTATAACAACCTAAGCCGGCCATAAGTCATACCTAAGTCGCGCCTAACGACGGGCTTCGGTGGTGTTGGTCTCCGCGTCACTTCGCTAGTTTCGTAGCTCGGTCTCCGGGGGGAACCGTCGTTCTGATAGGCGCTCGGCAAGTATGCTGTGTGCTCGCTCTGCCAAGGGAGAATCCACACGTATGC
>JBOFLH010000495.1:0-11574 GCA_051657765.1 Nocardioides sp.
GAGGGATTCCGGTCGTCGCCCTCGCACCGCTTCGGTCGGCACGAGTAATCCCGGCGACAGTGGGTACCCGAGAAATCCACTCAACGATGGGAGATGGTCATGACCAATACCGCTTCGCGATCGATGCACGACATCGGCCTGGCCGCCTGGTTCGGGGGCAACCTCGCCAACGCCGTCGCGCTCAACCCAGCGGCTGGCGAAGCCGGCGCCCACGACCGCACGGGAGCGGTCGTCAACACTGGATGGGACCGGTGGACTCCGGTCAACGCGGCCGCCATCGGGTTGCATCTGGCCGGCAGCCTGGGTCAGTTGAAGGGCAACCGGTCCCGGCTTCTGACCCAGAAGGGAGTCGGTGCGATGGCTGTTACCAAGACTGTGTTGACAGCGGCCGCCCTCGGCGCATCAGCCTACGGTCGGATGTTGGGGCGCAAGGTATCCGAGCAGACTGATGTGCCGACCGACTCCGGCACCGTCCCGGCGACGGAGACCCCGGAGCAGGTGGCGCACGCACTACGCCAGTTGCGGATCCTGCAATGGGTGATCCCGGGCCTCACCGGCGCGCTTGTCGTAGTCAGCGCGCTCGCCGGCGAGCAACAACGACCACAGAGCGTGCTGCACGGGGTAGCCGACCGGGTCGTTCCCGAGCGTTGATCGCGCGTGGATCCAGGATCGAACGAGCGGGAAGGAGATTCTTAGATCACGGCATGACAGACGTGGCGGCCGCTTTGACGTACTACGGCGTCTTGTCGGTCTTCCCGGCAACGGTCGCCGTGATCGGCATCGTGGGTGTCTTCGGCGATCCCGCCGAAACGGCGCGGACGATCGTCGGCATCGCCGGCGACCTCGCTCCGGAGCCCGTCGCGGAAACGATGCGGACACCTCTCGAGTCGATCATGTCCGACAAGGGTGGCGCTGGAGTCGCTGTCGCGGCGGGACTGGCCGGGGCGCTCTGGTCCGCTTCGGCGTATGTGGGCGGCTTCCTGAGGGCCGCTCGAATCGTCTATGGGACGGACCGTTCCGAGCCCTTCTGGAAGCAACGGCTGCAGCAACTCGCCGTGACCCTCGCCGAGATCCTGCTTGCGGCCGTGGTGGCCTCGACGGCCGTGCTGAGCGGTCCCGTGGCTCGGGCGGTCGCCGTCCCACTTGGGTGGAACGACGCGACCGTGGCATGGTGGGGCGTTCTCAAGTGGCCAGCGGTGGCGATCGCGGTGCTGGCCATGATCACTCTTCTCTACTTCACCGCGTCGCGAGAGAGCGACAACGTCACCGATGTCATGCGAGGCGGGCTCATTGCGCTGGTCGTGTGGGTCATCCTGTCGGCGGGGTTCGGGATCTTCGTGGCCAACTTCGGTTCGTACGATCGGACGTACGGAAGCCTGGCGGGCGTGATCGTGTCCCTGGTGTGGCTCTGGATGACGAACTGTGTCTTGCTCCTGGGCCTGGAATTCAACGGAGTCGTGATGAGGACCGATCACGACGGAATCGGCCGCGACAGCGGGTATATCGAATCGATGCGGGTACCAATGGTCGAGAACCAACACGAAAGGAGAAGACAGTGAAGTATCTGGATGGAACAACGCTACTGCTGATCGTGGTCGGGGGGATCAACTGGGGACTGGTGGCTCTGTTCGAGTTCGACCTCGTGGCGTGGATCGCCGGGGAGGAGTTCGGGACGACCAACACGATCTCCAGGATCATCTACCTTCTCGTCGCCCTGAGCGCGCTCTACTGGCTGGCACGGACTCCGGCGTATTTCTCATCGACGCCGACAAGGAGGGGTGTCACGGCCGATCGGTAGGCCGACGACGCCGCGGTGGGCTCGGGCCGCCCGGGTCCCGACCCGGGCGGCCCCGGACACGGTCCTACCGGAGCGCCCGGTCGTTGTGCGAGAGCCGTTCGATGCGGGCGCAGTCGAACGGCCTCGCGGTGTCGCGAACATATCGGACACGAGAGTCACTGCCGGGCCGGCGTCCCCGGCTGTCGGTGGAGAATGGAAAGCGGATATGCGAGACGGTTCGTCCAGTTCGCGGGAGGCCGGCGACCAAGGGGGCTCGCCCCTTGGCCCCGCTCGCATCAAGCGTCTGCCGAGTGGGCACTGCTTGCTGACGGTGTCCGGAGACATCGATCTCGCCCAGGCCCCGGAGCTGGTCGCGGAACTCGAATATGCGGTGCAGCGCGTGTCTCCCTATGTGGTGCTGGACTTGGAGTGGGTGGACTTCGTCGACTCAAGCGGCTTGGCGGCCCTGATTCGCGCGCGAGATCAGGCAATGGCGGCCGGTGGAGACTTGCAGCTGGCCGGCACCACCGCACATATCCGGGAGTTGTTGCGGATCACCCGCTTGGACGACGTATTCGCGATCTACCCGTCGGTGGACGCGGCAACAACGATTCCGGTGCCGGGTCGTGAACGACCGACCCGAGCCGACGATCGAGCAGATGACGGGCTGGCGACCGAAGGGTTGATCGCCCTGAGAGCGCTGGTCGAGGAGTTTCGCGAGGAGGACGGATAGGTCGGTGGCGCCCGATACTCGGTGCTTCCGGTCCGTCAACGGCGGGTCCCCGCGCATGGGGCTGCCCCGCCTCGGGTACCGCGCGCCTGATCGGGATACTCACTAGTTAGAAGGCTTGCCAGGATGATGCGATGACGGACGCCCGCTTGAGTGGCTTGGCCGAGCTGACGGCGCGTTTCTATGAAGAACCGTCGGTGGACGACACGGTCCGGCACGTGCTCGGATGCTTCCTCGAGGTGGTGGGCGGCGAGTTCGCCGGCATCGTTTTTCAACGGGGCCGCAATCGGGTGGAGGTGGGCGGCGTCACCGACCCTCTGTTCTACGAACTGGAGCGACTCGGGCGCGATCTCGGTGAGGGGCCCGGCGCCGAGCTCATGGGAGATCAGTGCAGTGTGGTGGTTCCCGACTGTCGTGCCGAGGGGCGCTGGCCCCGGTGGGCTCGATCGATGGCCGGTCATGGCGTGCGGAGCGTGCTGGGGGTACGGCTTCGTGCCGCGAGCACCGCACTCGGCGACGTGACGCTCTACGATCGTCGGCCCGGGAGATTCGCTGCGGGCGACGAAGATGTAGCACGCATCGTGGCCAGGCACGCGGCCCTGGCGGTGAACGCGGCACGCACGACGGAGAACCTTTGGCGTGCGGTCGATGCGCGGCGTCTCATCGGTCAAGCCCAGGGGATCCTGATGGAGCGTTACCGGCTCGATCCGGACCAGGCGTTCGGGGTTCTTCGGCGGTATTCCCAGGACCGCAACACCAAGCTGCAAGTCGTGGCCCAGAACGTCGTCTCCGGTCTCGGGTTGCCGGACTGACCGGTTCGCTTACGCGGTTTGACCCAATCGGTTGAATGAGGCCGGTTCAATTCAACTGGGACCGGTTCAACTGGGACCGGTTCAAGAGGGCATCACCATCAGCCAGCCACCAGGCTCGACGCGCCACCGGCGCTGTCGGAGCGGCCCCTGGATCTCCCCGTCGGCGGAGCAGTAGAAAGGTCCGCCGGTGACCGAGACGGTGCTACCACGCTGGTAGATCACGTCACTGCGCGAAACATGACGCCCGCGAGTCAGTTGCAGCAGGAAACCGGCCATCGCTCGCCGGCGGACGGCTCGCGAGACCATCACGTCGGCCTTGCCGTCGGCCGCGTTCGCGTACGGGGTGAGTCCGGTGCCACCCCCGACGTTGGCGCCGTTCCCGATCGCCACGGTCAACACCGCGTGGTCGGAGCCCTGGATGACCGCTCCGTCCAGCAGTACCCGGACCCGTACACCCTCCGGGCGAAACGCGGTCTGGACGACCCCCAGCGGATACGCGAGTCGTCCGGCTCCCACCGCGCCGAGGCGACGTTTCCACCGTCGGCCGTGGCGCGCGGCGGATGCCCCGGCGCCGAGGTGAACCACATTCGTCACCACGCCGCCGGCGTCGTCGACGATCAGGTCGACCGCGCGGGCGGTGCCTCGGGCGGCCAATTCGGCCGCTGCCCCCGGGTCGAGCGGAATGCCGGCGAAGCGAGCGAAGTCGTTGCCGGTTCCCACGGGGATGAGGGCGAGTTCCGTCCGGCGCGCGAGATCCCGCCGACGGAGCGCGGCGACCGCGGCGTTCAGCGATCCGTCTCCTCCCGCGATCACGAGGCGCCGGTCCCCGAGCCCGAGGACGGCCTCCTCAAGCTGCCGAGCCGACTCGGTCGTGGCGACCTCGACCGACAGGTCCTCTGCGAGAATGCCGACCGCTCGATGCACCGCCGCGTCGTCGGACGAGCCGGCCGCCGCGTTCCTGATGAGGAGCGCCGAGTCCGCCGGCCCGGTCACGCCGGCTGCCTACCGTGCTCGCGCCCTGCGGTCTCCGGGGGGCGCCCATCGACTTCAGGACCGTGTCGCCTATTGGCGCGAGCGGAGTCGATCGCTCGATAGAGCCGCCAGACTGACCAAGCCGTGATCGTCGCCAGGGCCGCGGCGGCTTCGGAGGTGCGGGGCCGCTCGGGCGCCAGGATCGATCTCATGGGCGGACCCCTCTCGATAGGTAGGTGGAGAAGGTACCCACCAGCGCCGTCGCCATGTCCGGTGCGAGAATCGAGAGTTCGAACTCCGCCTCAGGCCTCGGGCATCGAATCGGACCGTCCGGGCACCCCCGATTCCCCGAGGTGCCAGATGGTCCGCAGGTTGCCGGGGCAGGCGGGGTTTCTGCGCGTGCCACAGGCCCAGTTCGGCCCGATCGTGATCGAGGACCACCGGCCGGACGGACGCTATCTGTATCTATCCGATGCCCTGCCGACCGCGTGGCAGGCCGTGGAGTTCGCCGCTGATCCGGAAAGGCATGCTCCTGGTGCGCCGCCGATGGCGCAGGCATTCGTCCCCGCGAAGAAGTGGACCACCCCGTGCACCTACGACGCTATCGTGATCGGAAGCGGCCGAATGGCTTGGCGGTCCTCGGTCATGTGTTCGGCGACGGGCGTGGGCAATGCTGCATCGGACATTCGGACATCCCGGTCAGTGCGGTGGGATCGGGCTTCTTGGGAGTGCTGCTGACGATGCTCGGTCACAGTGTCGGATTCCCCGTCCCACCCGCGGGCGCGGGCGGCCTTACCGGTGCTCTGGGGCGGCGCTACGCCGCGCGCGCCGGACAGCTCCGCTGCGCGACCCCGGTCATCTCGATCGTGGTGCGGGGCGGCCGCGCGGTTGGCGTTCGCACCGGTGACGGCGAGTTCGGGCGAGCTGGGCGGTTCTCGCGAGCGTGGCCGCGCCCAGGCTCCACCGCAACCTGTTGCCGGATTGTGAGTTGCCGTCGGTCGCGGCCCGTCGGCGGCGGCGGTTCCAGTTGGATCCGGCGACCGTCAAGGTCGATTGGGCGCTCTCGTCGCGCCGGTCCCGTGGCGTCGGCCGCCCCCGGTGCCGCCGCGCACCGTCCACGTCGCGGACTCGACAGCCGAACTGACCCTAATGCAGGCTCAGGTCGCCTCCGGCGTCGGCCCAGAACGGCCGTTTCTCCTCGTGGGTCGAATGACAGCGGCCGACAGTTCGCGATCCCCCGTCGGCACCGAGTCGGTGTGGGCCTACACGAGGGGCGCCACGACGCGGGGGACGAAGGACTGCGGGCCAGCTGGAATCCGAGTGAGCGGGACCGGTTCGCCGACCGGATGGGGGCCAGACTAGAACGTCACGCGCCCGGCTCCGGGACTGCGTACTGGCTCGCCGGGTGCTTGGTCCGGTCGAACTTGAGGCGCGTGCCGCGAACCTGGTCGGTGGGTCGATCAACGCGGGCACGTCTCAACCGCATCGACAGTTGACTTTCCGCTCGATACCGGGCGCCGGTGGCGGCGGCACCCGATCCGGGGCTGTTCCTGGCATCGGCTTGGGCGCATCCCGGCGGGGGCGTGCATGGCGCGCCGGCAACGCCGCGGCCTGCTGGGCCCTTCGGCAGTATCGGCTCGGATCCGTTGCCGCCGGGTGGCGTGCGATTGGCACGCCCGGTCACCGGAGTGAAGAAGGGGAATTGCGGACGCCAGTCGTGGGTACCCGGAGCGTCTCTCCTGCCGTCGTGCCGGAGGTCCGGAAAGTTCAAAGGCGAAAGGAGCAGCGAGATGACTGATCCGAAGGCCGCTGCCTCGACCTACCGCACGGTCTGGTGGTGGCTGATGGCGCTCTCATGTCCCCCCGGGCTGCTGGTGCTAGCCGTCTCGACCCCGCTCTCGGGCATCGTCGCGATGGCGGTCCTGTCGGCGCTGTCCTTCTTCCTGATCGCATCTTTGGTGCAGGGATTAACCGGTGACGACGTTTCGTGGAGCATGCTGCGGCAAGCCACGGCGACGTCGTGGGGGGGTGTGCTGATCACGCTAGGGCTGGCGGGCTACGCGACGTTCTTCGGATCGGGCGTCGGCTGGGTTGCGATCGTGATCGCGGCCACTTCGCCGCCAGCGGTGACGTGGGCACTCCGACGTCACGGCGACAAGGGCTGGCCCGCAGGTCCGGATCACGAGGCGTTGAACGAGGACGCTCCTGCGGTAGTCGCCGGCAATGACACCCCGGTGGCCGACATGTCCGCCGAGGAGTTGTTCGACGCGTGGAAGCGCACCGGCCGGGCGCTGAGGGCAGCGCGCTCGGCTCGCGTGCGCGAGTATCTGGTGTCTTGTCGACAGCGTTACCTCGACGAATTCGACCATCGAGATCCGGAGGGCGTGCGGTCATGGTTGCTATCGGGCAACAGATCGGACGGAGCCCCTCGCCGATTCCTTCGTGCCGATCGCCCGAGCCAGGACACTTCGTAGTGTGGCGCACGCGAAGTGCCTGGCAAGGCTAGTGGCGTGTCGTCGCTAATCGGCGGTGTACTTGGGGTGCGTTGTTGGTGGCGGGTTCCTTCCTCTTCAGCCCGTAGGAATCGAGTCGATGATGGCGAGGCCGAAGTCGCGTCCGGTCGCGTTGAGCCCGGCGGAACGTGAGGAGTTGCGGAGTCTGATTCGGACTGCGTCGCATCCGGCGCAGCACGTGCGTCGGGCTCGGATCTTGTTGGAGTGGATGAGAACGATCCTGATCGGGATGGGCTGGTGCCGCTGCAAGAGGCGGTCGCCGAGTGTGCGGGAGTTCATGTGGACACGGTGGTGAAGGTCTCCAAGGCCTACGCCGAGCGCGGCGGTGATGTCGAGGCGACGATCAGCCGCAAGAAGCGGCTCACGCCACCGGTGGAGCCGATCTGACTGGGGAGGCCGAGACCCGGTTGATCGCACTGGCCTGCTCGACTCCGCCCGTGGGGGCAGGCGCGGTGGTCGCGCTCCTCGACGACATCCCGGACCTGACGCTCTACTAGATCTCCGGCCGGAGTATGCCCTTACTGAAGCTCCGACGCTGAACTGGTCCTGACTGTCTATGAGCGCGGTCAGCCGGCCAGGCGTATGGTGCGCCGATCTCGATCATCGGTCACGGCGCGTCCTGCTGTTGGCCATCGGCGTTCTCCAGGTGGCCTCGCACGAACCAGTGAAAGAGTTCAAGTTGCCGGGTGTGCCCGATGACGACGTCCTGGGTCACCTGATCGAGTTCGTCGAGTTCGGCGACGGCGTCACGCTGTGCCTCGATGACCCGGCGGTAGGTCTGATCCAAAGCGGCCAGATGGTGTTGGGTGGCCGCACGGCCCAACTCGTAGTCGGCCCACGAGCGAGCGTCGACCAACGCGCCCGGAGTGCCCGATGGCGTGCCTCCGAGCGTCGCGACACGTTCCGCCAGTTCATCGGACATCGCGCGCACCGCATCGACCTGCGGATCGAGCATCTCGTGCACGGCGATGAAGTTGGGACCGACCACGTTCCAGTGCACGTGCTTCAGAGTCAGATGGAGGTCGGTGGCCGAATCCAGTCGGCGTTGAAGGATCTCGATAATCCGGGCTCCGCGATCCATCTCGAGCCCGGGCGTGGTGTACGGAAGCTGAGGAGGCGTCATGAAACTCGCCGTACCCAGCCTCGGCGGTTCCGAAACCGCGCTTTCCGGCGGGGTTATCGGTCCGAGCCTCGGGTACCAGCGTGACTACGATGCCTAACGCGAGGAGAAGGACATGACGACCCAGCCAGACGCTCCATCCGACGTCATTCGGACGGACTCCCCGGTTCACGACGACACCGCACCCACCCCAGATCATCTTCGGCGACTGACGCACCTGATTCTCGAGGCGAAGATCGGGATGCTGACCACCATGACCTCGGCCGGCCGGCATGTCAGTCGACCCATGGCCCTCCAGGAGGCCGAGTTTGACGGAGACCTCTGGTTCTTCACCTATGCCGACTCCAAAAAAGTCCGCGAGATCACCACGAGTCCCAGCGTGAATGTCGCCTTCGCGAACGATAAACAGAGTGCCTGGACGTCCATCAGCGGTGAGGCGGTCGCGATCCAGGACAACGCCAAGGCCAGTGAACTGTGGTCGGCTCCTCTCAAGGCCTGGTTTCCGGAGGGATTGGAGACGCCTGGCTTGACGTTGCTCAAGATCTCCGCGACGAGCGCGGAGTGGTGGGACTCGCCGCGGAGCAAGGTCGTGCGGCTGGTCGGCATGGTGACGGCCGCGGCGACCGGCGATCCGAACAAATTCCCCGGCGACACCCAGACGCTCGACCTGGAACCCGACCCAGCGGACGATCGGCCATGACGGCCCAGGCGCCCGACCGCCGGCTTTCTGCCGCCGCCGATTCGCCCGGCAAGACAGCTCCCTCCCGGGCTCCATCCGGAAGGGGGCAGGCCATGCCGGAGGCAATGTGGCGGCTGCAACTCATCGGCGACGGACGGATCGAGGATCCGTGCCGCACCACTACTCGACGAGTTCGGCTCGGAGATCGTCCATGATGCGGTTCAACAACCGAGATACCTGCATCTGGGTGACGCCGATATCGGTGCCGATCTCTGCCTGAGTCCGGTCTTCGAAGAACCGCAGATACAGGATGCGTCGGTCGCGTTCGGTGAGCCTGCGCAACGCGGGCGCCAACGCGACGCGGGCCTCGACCGCCCCGCGTTCGTCGGCGTCCGATCCGAGGAGGTCGCCGAGGGGCCGGTCGGCATCATCGCCCAGCGGTTTGTCCAGGGACGTCAGCCGGAAGCAGCCGAAGGCACCGAAGGCCTCGGCTACCTCGGACTCGGCCACCCCCAGTGCACGGGCGAGGTCCGCCGGGGACGGCTCGCGACCCAGTTCGCTGCCCAACGCCGGCGTGGTCTTGGAGATCTGCTGTTGCAGCTCCTGAATACGCCGCGGTGGTCGAACAGTCCAGCCGAAGTCGCGGAAATAGCGCTGGATCTCGCCTCGGATTGTGGGCACCGCGAAGCTCAGCAGATCCTCACTGAGGTCCGGATCGAATCGGCGCACGGCCTTCAGCAGGCCGAGATACGCGGTCTGCCGCAAGTCCTCCAGCGGCAGGCCGCGGTCGCGGAACCGATGAGCAACCGAGTTCGCGATGCCCTGGTTGAGGACCACGACCCGCGCCAGCAACTCCTCGCGCCGCGCGGCAGAAGCGGTCCACGCTTCGCGAAGGAGACGATCGGTCTCCTCGGAGCGTTCGAGCGGATCGTGCGTTCCGGCAGTGGGCGTGGAGAGCAGTTCGACAGCAGGATCGATGGGAGGATGCGATGGCACACTCATGGGCGAGTCCTAACGGGACGATCGCTGGTCGCTGCCGGTGGTTTTCAGCAAGCTGTTGGTGATCCCTGAGATTACCGGGTCGGGCGCAGGTCGCAAAGCCGGGTGAATCCGCGTTGCCTATCGGATGGCACTGTGCGAGGCTCGGCCCCGTCGGTCGGCTCGATAAGCCGGTCAGCGACCCTGACTCGGAGTTCCCATGCTGAAGGCTTCTCCGCTTATCGCCCAGGTGTCCTGCCCACTGGTGGCAGCTGCGGCCTATGCCGTGGGCCTGGCGGTGGCCCATCTGTTGATCCATGCGTCGGCGGCCGGCGCGGTGTTCTTTCCCGGTGCCGGGATTACTCTCGCGTTCCTGGTACTGAATCCGCGCAGTCGATGGCCGGTCCTCTTGAGCGCCGTCGGCACGACCGAGTTCATCGTCGACGTTCTTCTCGGGTACGACATCGCCCCCGCGCTCGGGTTCGCTCTCGCCAACACCGTCGAACCCCTCGTCGGTGCCCTGCTCATCCGAGCGGGCGACCGGTCGGCGGCGTCGCCGGGCGGTCCGGGGGTGCCGATTCTCGACCTGCGCCGGCGCGATCACCTCCTGCGCTTCGTCACCGGCGGCGTCCTGATCGGGCCGGTGTTCGGTGGGGCGATCGGCGGTGCGGTAATCGCGCGTGAAACCGGTACGGACTGGATTCAGGCGGCATTGCCGTTCTGGGCCGGCGACGCGATGGGCGCGTTGACCGTCGGCGGCATGCTCATCGCGATCGCCACCATCGGAGCCCGGTCCGTCGTCCCTCTCGCTCTGGCGGGCGTCGCCGGGACCGCCCTGGTGACAGCCGTGGCCTTCGTGCCCGACGTACCCGTGGCGTATCTGCCGTTGCTGCTGTTGATTCGCCTCGCACTCAATCGAAACCTGGTCGTGTTCAGCTCCGCCGCGCTGGCCCTGACGCTGACCGCGAACGTGATGACCGCCTACGGGTTCGGGCCATGGGCCGCTCTGGCCGACAACCCCAACCTGGAAGTGGCGACGCTGCAGTTCTTTCTCGCCGTCGCCCTCCTGACCTCATGGTTGCTGGCCACGGAGGTATACGCGCGCGTTGAGGAGGCCGCGAAGTACGAACGGGAGCACGCATCCGCCCTGGGAATGCAGCGAGCGCTCCTGCCGCCGTCTGCTCAACGGCTGCCGGGAGTGCGCAGTCAGGCCGTCTATCGGCCCGGCGACGATCACAACGCGGTCGGCGGGGACTGGTACGACGTCTTCGAGACCGGGTCGGGGCACACGGGCCTGGTGGTCGGGGACATCGTGGGGCACGACCTGGCCGCCGCCGTCGGAATGTCGCGGATGCTTACCGCGACCCGGGTCGTCGGGTGTCAGCCGAGACAAGGGCCGGTGGGTGTCTTGACCGAATTGGACCGGCAGTGTTGGTGGCTGCCGGCGACCATGGCGGCCACGATCGTCTATGCCGATTTCGACTCGCGAGCCGGGCTTTTGCGGTACGCGTCGGCGGGGCATCCGCCGCCGGTCTTCGCCGACGCCGACGGCGCCGTCTTCCTCCAGGGTGGGCGTTCGGCACCGATCGGTGTGGCGGCCGGCCCGCCGCGGGTAGCAGCCGAGCGGCGGGTGAAGGGACCGGGCTGGTTGGTGCTCTACAGCGACGGCCTCGTCGAGCGCCGCGACGTCGGTCTGGGCGAGGCGCTGGCGGCCTTGCTGCGGGTCGTCGAGCGGATCGAGAAGGAGAACATGACTGACCCGGCGGGCGCATGCGAGTACATCATCAACGAGATGTCGGGGTACTTGTCCGACGACGACGATGTCGTCGTGCTGGCGGCCCGCTTGCTGCCGGACGCGCGAGGCGACGAAGACGAGGAGCTGTCGAGATCTGAGGCGGCTCCGGCCCGGTCCGCGTAGGGTGAGCCCGGATCGCAGGCAGCGGGCCGCCGGGTTGTCGGAGGAGGTGGCAATGGAGTCAGGTCGGAGCGAGGT
>JBOFLH010000496.1:0-1685 GCA_051657765.1 Nocardioides sp.
GGTGAGGAGTCCAAGCACTACGGCTTCGCCGAGTACGTCGTCTCCGACATGGTCGACACAATCGTCGACGCCACCTACGAACTGGCACGGCGGCGCTACTTTGAAAGCAGCTGGCGCAAGGCCGGTGAGGCAGCAGCCCGGGGTGTGTACCTTGACCCCGGCAACGAGCGGCTGTGGCGCATCCGGATCCACGCTGCGCACTCCGCCGGCAACCCGGCCGAGGTCGACGAGGCGATCGACCGCATGCACGCCCGGCTCCTTGAGCTCGGGTTCGAGCTCGAGGAGGAGACCACCGCGCTGATCCAAGCCCTCGCCCAGCACGACGCCGAAACGATCGCGCAGGCTCGCAAGGCCCTGTAGCCAAGTGGCTACTGCTGCGAATGTCACACCTGACGCCGGCAACGTACTTGCCCCAAGTGACAACGCAGCATCAGGGGGCGAAAGGACAACGGCGATGACCACGGAGGCAGCCAGCGATCAGGTTTGGGTCAACGACTACGTAACCAGCACCGGCATCCATGTAGCCGGTCACTGGCGCACGCGAACACACAGCCGCGGTGAGACGACCCAGGTCGGCGCCGAGGGCACCGGTCATCAGATCGGGTCGGCCGGCCAGAACCGTGATGGCCATGTGGCCTCGCTCGACGTCTCGGGCAGTAAGGCGCAGTTCTTCAGCCTTTACGAGCAGAACGCCCGGGGGCACGGACAGCCGTTGGCGGACGTCCCGACCCGGACAGCCGGCGAAGCCCAGCGCGAGACCCGCGTAGCAGTCGGCCTGGCAGCGCTGCGACGCCGGCGTGAGACCCTCGGCCAGCAAGCTCACCTGCGCCAGTCTCAAGTGACGGAGGCCGCGGATGCCGCGCAAACGACGAGCGAGCGCGGCCGGTGCCCGAAGTGCGGGGAGTTCGCCGGCGACCGGCATACCTGCTCGGCCGGCGACGCCGATAGAAGCTCAGAGGGCCACCAAGCCAAGGATCGGCCGGACGACTCCTCGATCCCCACCAACGAGCAGAACGCGGTCCTGCGGGCGCTCACCAACCACGAGCGCAGAGCGGGCGCCAAGGGCCTGGCGCTGGGCTTCGATTCGATGACCGATGCCCTGGGCTACGACTTCGACACCGCGACCGACGATGAGTTGGAGGAGGCCAGGAGAGTCCTCGCCGACATGGTCGACCGTGGAGCGCTTGTCCAGCACGGTGAGGGCAGCTGGTCCCTGACACCGAGCGGACGCGACGGCCGGATGCAGGCCCCGGCATCGAGCCACCGCTGCCCGGGATGCGGTCAGTTCCGAAGCGACCAGGACGGTCACGTGTGCCCAGAAGCGTCCGCCGGTCAGGACGGTAGCGAGGTCGCAGGTCTTCCAGCGGGCAGCTACGGCGACCTCAAGGGCGACGATCGGGTCAAGGCGATGGTCGCCGACCTGGAGGAGTCGGTGAAGGCGGTCGTCGAGAGCGGGCGCCTGGGGGAGTGGCTGTCCGCGATGGCCAGCAATGGGATGAACCGATGGAGCGCGAACAACCGGCTCCTGGCCATGGTCCAGCTCTGGCAGCGCGGTGTCGATATCAACGACCTGCACCTCATGGGTTTCCGGCAATGGGAGAAGTTCAACCGAAAGGTCTCCAAAGGCGCCAAAGCGGTGTGGATTCTCGCCCCGATCACCCGCCGGCTCGTAGAGGAAGACGACG
>JBOFLH010000497.1:0-2859 GCA_051657765.1 Nocardioides sp.
CTCACTTGAGCTCGACAACTCGATCTTGGCCTTCTCGGCGGCCTCTTGCAGGCGCTGCCTGGCGATCTTGTCCGCGCCCAGATCCACACCGTTGGCGTTCTTGAACTTGGTGATCATCCACTCGACCACCCGCTCGTCCCAGTCGTCTCCACCGAGGTGATTGTCGCCTGAGGTGGCCTTGACCTCAACCACGCCCTCGCCGATCTCCAGCAGGGAGACATCGAAGGTGCCGCCACCAAGGTCGAACACCAGAATGGTCTGGTCGTCACCTTTGTCCAGGCCGTAGGCCAACGCGGCCGCGGTCGGCTCGTTGACGATCCGGCTCACGTTCAGTCCGGCGATCTCGCCGGCTTCCTTGGTCGCCTGTCGCTGGGCGTCGGAGAAGTATGCCGGGACGGTGATCACCGCGTCGGTGACCGGCTCACCAAGGTAGGCCTCAGCGTCACGCTTGAGCTTCTGCAGCACGAACGCGCTGATCTGCTGAGGGGTGAACTCCTTGTCGTCGATCTGCTGCTTCCAGTCGGTGCCCATCTGGCGCTTGACCGAGCGAATCGTGCGATCGATGTTGGTGACGGCTTGCCGCTTCGCGACCTCACCGACCAACACCTCGCCGGACTTGGAGAAGGCGACCACCGAGGGGGTGGTGCGTGCGCCTTCCGCATTTGCGATGACGGTGGGTTCGCCACCTTCGAGGACGGCGACGACGGAGTTCGTCGTCCCGAGGTCGATGCCGACCGCACGTGCCATGAGTTGTCTACCTCCGGTTAGGAAACGGGTGCGACCGCGCGTGTGGCGGCAGTCGCGGCGACCCGGGTCGGTCGCTCTGCGCAAGTATGGCAGAAAAGTTGAGTCGATCCAACTCAACTTTGAAAGGCGGGCCCACCGGACCAACCCGTCAACCCGTCACCCGAGACCACGCGGGCCACCGCGGAAGTTGCCACCTCGGTGACTAGTTGACACCTGGGGCGGATTGGTTGGGCCGAACGCAGAACCCCGCCGGGACAACTCGCGTATAGATAGGCAATAGTCACCAGCAACCGGAGGTGGGCATGGCCCGGGACCAAGATCGAGAGTTCGATGACTTCGCACGTGCGGCGTGGCCGCGGCTGCGCTGGGCGGCCTACTTGTTGTGCGGGGATCATCACCTCGCCGAAGACCTTGCCCAAGCCGCGCTCAGCCGCACCTATTCGCGGTGGCGCTCGGTGCGCCGGGCCGACGCAGTCGCCTACACCCATCGGGTGCTGATCAATCTCAACATCGACCGGATGCGCCGCCGCCGTCCGATCGAGACCACCGACACCGTCGCCGAGCAGCGGGCCAGCCACAGCGCCGGACCCGGCCAGCTGGCCGAGGACCGCGACCTGGTCATTCGCCTGCTCGGTCAGCTGACCGGTCGCGAACGCGAGGTCGTGGTCATGCGGCACTACTTCGACCAGTCCGAAGCCGAGGTCGCCCGAGAGCTGGGCATTTCCGCCGGCACCGTCAAAAGCGCCCTGTCCCGGGCGCTCGCCAAGTTGCGGGCAACCGCAGTCCACACCCCCGACTTATCGAAAGGCATGTCATGAATCACACCGACGAACTCTATGACCTCTTGACCCCGCCGCCCGGCAGTCAGCTCGGCTCGCCCGACGTGGCCGCCATCCGCCGCGCGGGCGGCGCCCGGCGCCGAACGCGCCGAGTCTCGATCGGCGCCGCGGCCGCCGTACTCGCTACCGTCGGCGCAGTCGGCGCACAGAGCGTGTTGAGCACGGAGACCGCCCAAGAGACCGGGGTCGCCACCAACCAGGTGAGCACCCCCAACAACACGGGCCAACTCTCGCCGCTCGCCAAGCGGGCACTCAAGGAGATCCCCGGTGCTAAGCAAGTCTCCGCCACCCAGGTGGTGATCCCCGCGCCGGAGCGCCTAGACCTCATGGCAGCTGAACTCACCCGCGGGCCTTCGGTAGAAGCGCTCAGCAACAAACAATTGGCGGCCGGGGAAACCCTCAAGGTCCACTACACGGGCGAGCCCATTCCGATGGCAGTGCACCGATACGCGGGGGTAACGTCGTACCCTAAAGACGCGTTCCCGGCCTGGCTTCACCAGGGAATCAGCGAGGCCGAAGGCGCTCCTAACAACCCTGAAGACGGCGACGTCGAGACCGACGAGGTGGAAAACTATAGCGTCGGCACCTTCGCGGAAGGCGTCATCGTGGACCGGGGTCCGGCCTCGCTCGTGTGTGCCTACAAAGATCCGTGCCGGGTGAGCCTCTCCTACCCGGCACTCGGGAACATGTATCACGACATCGGCTTCGGCACCGACGAGTTCATGACCCCGGGAAGTCCCATGGAGGTATTCACCGGATTCGAGAACTTCAGCACGGGAAAGCCCACCGACCTGGCCTTCGCCGGACTCGATGGCACCAAAGTGGCCAAGGCGGAGTTCATTGCCGCCGATGGCACCAAGGTCGACGGGAACCTAGAGTCGGACACGGTGGCCAAGGGCGACACCTTCATGTGGGCGGAGCTGCCCGCCGGCACGGACCTTGAGCGGGTCATCGCCTATGACGCGGACGGCAAAGTGATCGAAGATCACAAGTTGGGTCCGGACTGCGCGTCCGCCGAGTGCGAGGTGCGCTGACCTAGGCTGAACACCGCCACTGACCAACCAGGTCACGTCTATGCAGCGGTCCTGCTGGGAGCCCACGCTCCCAGCAGGACCGTTCGCGTTTCCGGGCGGCAGTGTTTTCCCGGGTGCCCGACTTCGGTCGGAGTTTGGCTGGCCGAGTTAGCTGTCTGGGCGCCGACGAGCCGCGCCCTAGGCTAGCCACATGCGCGTCATGATCACCGTGGTCGACCCGGCGTACGACGAACACCGCG
>JBOFLH010000498.1:0-1088 GCA_051657765.1 Nocardioides sp.
CGCTTCGTCTATTGCCGGTCTGTCGGTCGGCGACGCCGCCCCTGCCACCGCCGGATGCAGCACGCTCGTCGGCGCCTCCCGTGCGCCGACCCCTACCGCGCAGGCCCGGATCGGCACCTTCGTTGGCGAGCTCGCGCAACGCTGCCAGACTCGCCGCCCGGTTCCTCGACCCGGCAATGACCTTGCCGCCGTCGGGCGAACCCGGATGCGCCTCCATCCGCGCCAGCGCCTGAGTCGGCGTTAAGCCGTCTACCTTGGCCTCGCGAAGGCGGAGGACCCACGTCACGCCCGCGTTCTGGGCAAGATCACCACCTGCGAGTCGCGCCACGTAGCTCGCGGCGTTGTCAGAATCGGCAGCCTACAGATAGCCGAGTGTGCCGTCATCGTTTCCAACGACGGCGTACTCGACCGGCTGGTCGGTCGAATATGCGTAGGCTTCTGGACTAACGACAATGCGAGGTCGCAAATCTTCTGTCATCCATGTCGTGGGGGGTCTGTCACCCGTCATGACGTCACCCCTTGTTCAAGGATGCGGCCATAGATTTGCCATTGACCGCTCACGATCTCCACCCGGTCGACTCGATAGCTGAGGCCGCGTCCGAGGAGCAGTTCACGCTCAGTGTCTTTGCCGGTGAATGCCGAAACCTTGTTCACCCACATCGCGGGCGTTCCCTTCGGAACCTGAAGATGCAGGATTGCCTCTCTGTGCTTGAAGGCTTCCGCGGGGCCGCCTAGCGACGTCGACATGTACGCCTCCTCGTCAATTGACTTGCCACCATCTTTTGTGGGTCGACTTCGTCGTAGTGGCCAATCCCTGTGCCGCGGGTGATCATCACGTCCTCGAGTATTGGTTAGCCGACGAGGGGTGTGCGGATGAGTTCACCAGCGCAGCAACCGTACTGAGTTGAAGAACCGCTGCCGCCTGTATCTAGTCCTTTTGTCAGTTGCGATGACGACCGATTATCGGTTCGTACACACGACACACTATCTAGTCGCAGTGTGATCGCTTGCGGACCGCTTGAGTAATCTCATTGCGTGTATTCTCGTCGCTAATGGTGAGGAGGTAGTCGGCAAATTCCAGGCTGGAT
>JBOFLH010000499.1:0-28033 GCA_051657765.1 Nocardioides sp.
CCCGCTCACTGGTCCTCTCCGTCGGCGAGGACCAGCTTCACGATGTCCTCGGTGTGGACCACGCCGACCACTCGATCACCATCCAGCACGCGCACCGGGCCGTCGCTAGCGAGCACGGTGCGCGCCGCGTCCCGAATGATGGCATCGGCCGACAGCGTCGGGGTGTCCGCGCTCGCATCGCCGACCGCCTCCCGCATGATCCAGCGCAGAGTCAACACATGCGACTTGGGTACCTCGCTGACGAAGTCCCGCACGTAGTCATCGACCGGCGCACCGACCACTTGGTCGGGACGACCGATCTGCACGACCTCACCATCGCGCATGATCAGGATCCGATCAGCCAACTTCAGCGCCTCGGCCAAGTCGTGGGTCACGAAGACCATGGTCTTGCCGACGTCGCGGTGCAGCCGGATCACTTCGTTCTGCATGTCCCGGCGAATGAGAGGATCCAGCGCGGAGAACGGCTCATCGAGTATCAAAATCTCGGGATCAGCGGCTAAGGCGCGGGCCAGGCCGACCCGCTGCTGCATGCCACCCGACAGCTGATCGGGGTAGTGGTGCTCATATCCGCTCAACCCGACCAGATCGACCATCTCCCGCGCCCGAAGACGTCGCTGGACTTTGCCCGCACCCCGCACCTCCAACCCGAACGTGATGTTGTCGATCACCGTGCGATGGGGCAGCAGGCCGAAGTGCTGGAACACCATCGAGACTTGGCCCCGGCGAGCCTCCAGCAGCGCCCTGTCGGTCATGGCGGTGATATCCGCGCCATGCAACATGACCGTTCCGGCCGTCGGCTCCGTCAGTCGCGTCAACAACCGAACGAGGGTGGACTTACCCGACCCCGACAGGCCCATCACAACGAACACTTCGCCGGGAGCGACGTCAAAGGCAACGTCACGGACGCCCACAACATGGCCCGACTTGGCCTGGAGTTGGTGCCGCGACAGGCGCGCATCGGGAGTGGTCAAGAGTCTCTCGGCCTTTGGTCCGAAGATCTTCCATAAGCCACGCACGGAAAGCGCCGCCGCGGGGTCGGCATTCGGACTCAGGTCGACGGACTGGGTCCGCACGCTCAGCGTCGTCAATCTTCGCTCCTCGTCATTGCGCCGGTCACCGCCCTGAAAGCGGTGCCGCCTCGCGGCGGCGGTTGCCACCGGCCCTCCTGGCGCCGGCGGCGGCGTTTGTCTCACCGATGAGGTCCGCGGCCCGCTCGCCATCATCGCCGTGGCGCAGATGTCACGTGCTCGAGAACGATGGCGGCGACCAGGTGCACACCCTCGACCGTGCGCGCTCACGCACCACACATCGGTCACCGACTCGCCGACTCGCCGACGGAACATGGCCGACAGTTCGGAGGCGACGCGGTCTCGTCATCCTTGCGCACCCGCTGGACAATCGCCGCATCGGTCGGCGCCACTCACCCGGGAGCCGGAGTCCACCACCGTCGCTATCGCGCAAACTCTGGATCACCGAATCCGGGGCCGGCCTCAACCACATCACCACACGAGTTTGCCGACGTCTCAGGCAGACCTGTCGGCCTCGTGATTCATCGCCGTGCCGGCTGTCGTCGATCGTGCGGAGCGCCGCCGTACGTCGCGACATGGCGAGATGGTGTGGGCGCATAGTCGTCTGGTGACTGGGATCGCACAGCATCGTGGTCGCCCACGCGAGAGGCCTTCAGAATTCGCCGGTACCTACTCGCTCCATAATCTCGATCCGGATCATAGAGACGAGATATTCGGCGCTCACCGCGACTGTCTCCCCGATGAAGTCGTCGACATCGTCCAGAGGCCAGTAGAGATGGCGCGAGACACCGTCGCTAGCGTAGGTGATGTCCAGAGTGGGGACGGCGTCATCTCGAATCATTAACGAGGTCTCGGTGACTTGCACCGAGTGTCCCTCATCACAGTCAACCTCGCCCAGTACCTGACGGCTTGCGGCTTGACCCACCTGACGGACGAAGTTTCCGTCTGGCTCAATCACTTCTGTAGTCCTGAAAGGCAGTAATGATCCCCATATGCCTCTTCGTACCATAACGTCGAGTCTGCACCACGACCTTGAACCGGTAGACCGGATCACACTCGGTGAACCAACGAGTAAGGAACACATAGGTCGTGCCGTCCCTTCTGATGTGCCTCGGATTCTGCAAGGTGGCGCGGAAACCGCGCCACGAGGGCGCCGAACTCAGTGCTCGCGCAGGTGGTGCAGGCCGAGGGTGGCGGCGGCGAAGTCATTGGCTGGATGGCGGACCACGGTATGCACGTGATTCGCGCCATTTTGCACATTGTCGAACTCCACGACCAGGGTCGGGCTCTGCAACCGGTAGTAGTGCGGGGCGCCCACCTGGGTCGGGCCGGCCCAGACGAAGTGCATCTCGTCAAGGTAGCCCATGCCCGGCCACTGCGCCTCGCCGGGCAACCGGCTCACGTAGTGGCTGACCAGCTTGCCGAGTTTGCGGCGCCCGGCGCTGTCCAGGTCGGCGTACGCCACCCCGAGCGGTCTGTCTTGGTCGAACCGGAGGTCCGCAAATGCCGCGCGATCAGCGCCGTTGGCCAGCGCCCATTGAAGGATCGGCAGATCGAGGGCTGGCTGCGAATCGCCGACCAGCGGGAGGTTGGCAAGTACGACGTCCGCCGGCGCCGCGTCCCGCACAATGGCGGCGGCGCGCCCGGCCGAGCTCAACGACTCCACCAGGTCTCGACCGAGATCCTCGGCGTCGCCGAACGGGCGAAACACGTCGTACCCGTCATGTCTGATCCGGGCCGGGTTGGCCCCCAGGAACAGCGGTGTCGACGCTGCGATACCTGACCCGATGGCGCCCGGTTGGTCGAAGGTGTAGTTCACCGACAGGTGGTGCCCTTCGAATCGCCAGCCACGGACCGGCTCGAAGAACATGTCACCGCCGACGAAGACGATCACCGAGTACAGCTCTGAGTCCCGGTGTGCGGTCATGACGTACCCCTCGCGGTCATCGAGTACGTCCTCGATCGCCATTACCTGCCGCGCTCGGGCGTACGCCGACGGGCTGAGCCCCGAGCGCAGAAGCCGTTGCGCCGCCTTGCGCTGTCGATGGTTGAGGTCGCCTAGCGAGATACCCGGGAAGCGCCGTGGGTAGTAGGACCAAGCCATCCGCTCCTGATGATCGGTGAACGGCAGGCAGGCGCGGCGCCGTTGCTCGTGAGTGAGAGCGTCGAGAAACCCAGCGACCGCTTCACGCATGCGATCGGCGGTTGGAGGTTCATCCGGCTGCACTCGACTATCCAACATCACGACCGAGCAGTTGGCACGGGCTTGTATGGACTAAGCCACGGCGGCAGGTGGTCGAGGGCTCGCAATGCCGAAGGGACCGACCAATCTCCTCGATGCCGCCCGCGGTGGCCGAACAACCCGTAGATTGGGCACTAGTACCTATCGCACTTCGCTACCGCCAGATGCATCGGGATGGCGTTACGGCTCAGCGAGATAGGTTCGACTAGCCCACCGGCGACTTCGATGTCTGGCACAGGTGGGGGGATGTGGCGGGCACCGAAGCCGGCCGCATCTCGAAAGGACTTCTGCGCCATGGCGCCGCACGTCATACGTGGATCCGTACGCAAAGCCCTCACCCTGGCGATGCTCGCCTCGGTCGCGATCGGCCTGCCGGCGCATCCCCCACACCAGAGCTCCGCCGCGACCGGGATATCGCCGGTCACTATCCAGTCGGAGCCCCTTCGAGTATCCAGCGAGGTATCGGCGACCAGGAATCGCGCCAAACCGGCCAACCGCCCGTGGCGAGTCCAGGTGCACGGCTGGCGGAAGACGTTCAAGCGCGGTGGACAGGGACGTATCGATCGATGCAAGGCAACGCTGTGGTGGGGCTCCATGCCCAGAAGTGACCGTCAACCGGCCTGGCTGGCGGGTCACAACACGTGTGGCTTCTGGCGGTGGGACAAATGGTTGCCGGTAGGGGCGGAGTTCAAGGTATTCACTCCGCGTGGGCGGGTGTGGACATATCGCGTGTACGAGCGCGGCTTCGTCAATCGGCGCAGCGGCCCGAGCACGGGGTTGATCCGCGGCGACCTGACCCTCCAGACTTGCCGAGGCTCTGGCATGACTTTCGCCTACGCTCGCCGGGTGAGCAACCGGGTGGGGCGCCGCTAGCCGAACCCCCTGCGGGATCGGCGGACCGTAGTCAACAAATGGCGACGGCGTTGGCTGTGTGCCGGCATATGACGCCTCACCGGGACTTGGTGAGGCGTCGGCTGCGGCGCCGGTCGGCCAACACACTGGTAAGCACGGTGACGGTCAAGATCGCCACAATTACCAGCATGGAGGTGACGGTCGGGATCTCCGGCACGTCCGGCCATTGCAGATGTGCCCAGTGCAACCCCAACTTGATGCCGATGAAGGCCAAAATCGCGGCGAGCCCGAAGCCGAGATGACTCAGTTTGCCGAGCGCACCTTCGAGCACGAAGTACAAAGCGCGCAGTCCCAACAGAGCGAACGCATTGGTGGCGAACACCAGGAACGGATCGCCGGTGATGCCGTAGACCGCCGGCACCGAGTCGACCGCGAACACCACATCGGTCGCGAACACCGCCAGCACGACAAGCGCTAACGGAGTTAGCGCACGGCGACCGTCAAGCCGCGTCAACAAGGCCGCTCCACGGTACTCCTCGGTGACCGGCATCAGTTTGCGGGCTAGCCGAACGCTCCGCATCGAGTTCACATCGATAGTGTGATCGGTGCCTTTGAGCGCGTCCCGGAAGATCTTGATTCCGGTGACCAGCAGGATCAACCCGAAAATGACAAACACGAAGTCGAACGCCGAGAGCGCCGCCGCGCCCAATGCGATAAAGACGCCACGCAAGAGCAAAGCGCCGATGATGCCGAACAGAAGTACCCGCTGTTGCAGCTCGCGTGGCACCGCGAAGGCACCCAACAGGAGAAGGAAGACGAAGAGGTTGTCCACACTCAACGACTTCTCCACCACATACCCCGTGAGGTACTCCAAACCACGCTCGGATCCAAAGGCCTGCCAGATGTAGGCGCCGAAGGCCAGGGGCAGCGCGACGTAGAATGCCGACCATGCGACGGCTTCGCGCATAGACACCTCGTGGGGTTTGCGGGTCACCGCGAAGTCGACTACCAACAACGCGATGACCGCGCCGATAATCGCGCACCACAAGAAAGGGGTGCCGATCGAGTCGACACCGGGTTGTTCAGCGGCCAGGGCAAGCATGGCTCTCCTCAGGTGTGTGCCTGAGGTCTCCTTCGCCGTGATGCTGGTGCTGTCCGAGACGCCGGTGGCGACGTCGTAGTGACCGAACAAGCGCTGGCCGAGGTGATCTGGCCAGGAAGTACTCCCCTCGGAGAAAGTGTATCAAGATACTGCACTTAGCTCTAGGCCGGTGCCCATCGGCGCGCTCGCTGGCTAGCCCAGCACGCTGAGCAGCGTATGGTGGAGTGGGCAGCAGGCGCCAGAGTGGTGCAGAGTGCTGCTATGGATCGAACCATCGGCTTGGCGGCGAGCTTTATCGGAGTCACGGTGGTGTACTCCGTGTTGTCGACAATCTGGGTCTCGGCCGACCCGGGATGGTACGACGATCTTCGCCGGCCAAGTTTTCAACCCCCTGATGTGGTCTTCGGCATCATCTGGCCGCTGAACTTCCTGGCGCTCGGCGTGGTCGGTGTGCTGGTCTCTAGGCGAGCTCCGGGCCCGGCCCTGTCACTGCTGGTCGCCTTTGTGGTCTCCGTGGTCTTTGCTCTGGGTTGGGCATACCTCTTCTACGTCCCACATGCACTGGTGGCCGCTGCCATCTCGCTGGGACTGGCCGCGATCCTGACCTGGGTCATGGTGGTGCTGGCCTGGCGGGTGGCACCTGGATTCGGCATCGGACTGGTGGTTTACGCCGGCTGGTTGACTGTGGCAACGGTGCTCGCCGCCGCATACGCACAACTCAACTAGGCGGGCGGCCCTCGTCGTCGAGTATCAGCAGCCGCCGGGCCACCCAAGCGATCGGCGCGGCCGCCTGAGCCCCGCGCTGCTGTCCGGCCTCACTCCAAATCAGCCGGACCACCACATCAACAAGGTGGGCTAGTTGCCGATCGGTGAGACCCAGCGCCATCTGCTCGAGGTGCATCGCGAATCGACGCCGCACCTGGTCAAGCAAGTCCAGCGCTTCCGGCTGGGTAGGCACTCGGTTCGACCCGGGAACTCGGTCCATCGCCAGCATCGCCCGCAGCATCGGGTCAATCTGAACCATAGCGCGGAGATTGCGCGCTGCCCGGCCGATTGCATCGGCAACCGGGCCTCGAAGATCGCCACTACTGACCTCCACAGCCGCAAAAGCCTCATCGATGACATCCGCGAGCTGGTCACGAGACCGGGCACGCAGTATCTCGGCCAAGTTGGCCTTGCCCTCGATCTCATTGTAGAGAGTCTGGCGACTGACTCCCACCTGCTTGGCAAGGCGAGCCATGGTCAAGTCCGACCACCCCACCTGCTGATGCAGTTCGAACGCTGCATTCACGATCACCGATTGAAGGTGCTTGCCCACTATCTGCCCCCACGCCCCTGAAGCAGTCCGCTTCGTGATCAACCAGGGCAATCATAGGGAGGTTCGGCACCCCAGAGATCACTTTTCCACAGGGGACTCGCACACGGTTGGGATCAACCGAAGGTGGGGGACCTGAACACTCGAGCCCGTCTGCGTGGCTGGAGCCACGGCAATTGGGGGGTAGGCCAGCAGTTCCGTCATCAGCAGACATCCGCCTGGGGGGAGGCGGTGCATCCTCAGTTAGAACAGATCCCCCACCTGGTCTGGTGGATGTTGACTGTTAAGCCAACATTAAAACCGTACGTGGAGTTAGCGACTTTGACAAGACGTGGAGCTCGGTATCTTCGTCGGATCCTCGGGAGGACGCCACTTGCGTGTCCGGAACGGTTGTCCAAGACACAAGAGTAGGCGCGGTCAAGTTTGCCAAGCAAGCCAGATGCCTTGTTCGATGGTCACCATGACGTTGTCGGAAGCTCACACCGCGATCACGATCGAACATCCATTTGGTATCGACTTCGGGGGCACGGGCATCAAGGGAGCACCCGTCGACCTGGCGACAGGTGACTTCGTGAGTGAGCGCGTTCGAATCCCGACGCCCCAGCCGGCTACGCCGCACGCTGTCGCCAGGGTCTTCGTTGAACTCCTGGGCCACTACCCGGTGTCCACGGCACCGGTCGGCGTGACCGTTCCTGGGGTGGTCCGTCATGGCATCGTGGGCTCGGCCGCCAACATTGACCCGTCCTTTATCGGCGCGGACGCCGACGCGATCTTCACCGACGCTCTTCAGCGTGAGGTCCACGTCGTCAATGACGCTGACGCCGCTGGGTTGGCCGAAGTGCAGTTTGGCGCAGCCAAGGGACAGCGCGGCTTGGTCATTATGACAACGCTCGGGACCGGAATCGGGTCGGCGCTGATCTACAACGGGGTCCTGGTGCCCAACTCGGAATTGGGCCACCTGGAGATCGATGGACACAACGCGGAGAGCCAGGCGGCCAGCAGTGTGCGCACGGCTGAGGGGATGTCGTATGCCGAGTGGGCCTTACGACTCACGAAGTACTACTCCACCCTGGAGAAGCTCTTCTCTCCCGACCTGATCGTGGTTGGCGGCGGCGTCAGCAGGGACTCCGATGAATTCTTGCCACTCATCGACATCGAAACGCCAATCGTGCCGGCGAAGCTTCGCAACACCGCCGGTGTCGTTGGCGCAGCGCTGTCCGCTTGCCGCGAGTAGCCCGCGCTTGTCCGCTTGCCGCGAGTAGCCCGCGTCAAGCTCGCTGGGAATAGGCGAGTTCAGCGGCGAACGGCTGCTCCTCCGGTATGCCGATCCGAAGCATGGCGCGTGCGTAGCTCATGATGAGTTGGACCGAAGAACTCGCGTCCCACACGCTCTCGTCCTTGATGGCCAGATGAACCCCTAGCCCGTCGATCATCGCCTGGATGGTGCGCGCGATCTCGGGAACGGGTGCGATCGGCCGAAACGCTCCCGAGCACACGCCGACCGCGACAGCGGACTCGATCAACTCATACATCGCCTGCTCGGTCTTGATATTCTCCTCGGCAATGGCCGGATCGTGCGCGGCAGCACGCCAGAACTCCAACCACAACATCCACTGCCGCTTCGACTCACACGCTTCGCCGTCCATCGACGTTTCGATGAGATAGCTCAGGCGAATCCACGGGTCCGGTATCTCGGCGATCTCCTCGGCTAGCAACCGGATCTCAGCATTGGCCGTGTGTAGTAGCGCCTCACGACGGAGGTCGGCCAGGTTCGGGAAGTAGTGCTGCAAGCTGGCGATCGGGACACCCGCGGCATCGGCGACATCGCGGTAGCGGAGACCGCCGTAACCTCGGCGGATCAATACCGCCGAGGCTGCGTCCAACAGCACAGGACGGCTGTGCTTGGGGGGACGTCCACGACGCGGCGGGGGAACGGTCGGCACGGTGGTCAAGACACTCCGATACGTCTGCGGGCTAGATGACCTCTTCAACTTTACACTCCTTGGCCGTCTGTCCACATCGCTCCGGCGAATCGACTTCGTCACACCGTCAGTCGGCAGTCGGTGGTCTACGCCACCAGGAGTCCGCCGGACGGAACTCACTCGCGCCGGCACCCGCTGTCAACACCACCGCAGGCGCCAGATCCACGCCGTGCGTGAGCTCCCGGTCGTCGGTGCCACGGCTCTCGGCGGCACCCGCCCGAAGGCGTCGGTGATCGATGCCGACAGAGCCCTGGCAAGCCCGAGGTTTCGTACCCAGACGACGAGTGAGCGCCTACGGCATGGGAGGGAGGCCGGGCTGGACTTCGCCGAGCACGCCGGACCCGGCCCATCGGCGGACTCGTGATGCCGCTCGGTTGGGAATGGGTTTGCCGAGGATCCCGCGATGACCGCCTGAGCCCCAGATCAGCCGACCTGAGGCTCACGTGCGCGAGGGGGGATTTGAACCCCCACGCCCTTTCGGACACTGGCACCTGAAGCCAGCGCGTCTGCCGTTCCGCCACTCGCGCGTGGAGCGGGGCAAGGCTATCCCAGCGCGCGAGCAGCAACCAAACCTGTAAGCCGACACTCGCGTCATTGGCGTCAACCAACGAGCCGACATGCGCACGTCCCAGATACCATCAGTCGCGTCGGGTCTAGGACCACAACCAACAGAAGCCGAGGGCACGTGGGGCTTGCCGCGTTCGAGAACAAGCTGGAGCAGATGATCTCCGGCGTGTTCGCGCGCGCCTTTCGCAGTGCCGTCCAACCCGTCGAGATCGCCGCGGCGCTCCAACGTGAAGTCGACAACAACGCGCAGATTCTAAGTCGTGACCGACGCCTGGTACCCAATGACTTCGCTGTCGAGCTCAGCCCGGCCGATCTGGAACGACTGACTGACTATGACGCGACGATGGCTAGCGAGCTGAGCCGGCAATTGCATGAGCATGCTGACGGGCAGAGCTATGTCTTTCCCGGCCCGGTCACCATCTCGTTCGAGGCTGCCGAGGATCTCACCACTGGCCGATTCCGGGTGCGCAGCCGCGCGCAGGCCAGAGTGTCTGAAGGGAACTACGCGGAGGCCCTCAACCAAGCCACCGCACGACCAGGGCGCGCCGTGCTTGAGGTCAACGGCACCACGCATCACCTCTATCCGCCAGGTCTCGTGGTTGGACGTGGCGAAGAGGCCGACATCCGGATCAACGACCCCGGCATCAGCCGCAAACACATCGAGATCATGGTGCCCATTGACCTGTTGTCCAGACCGACGGCCGCCTCCGGCAGCGTCGGGCAAGCCATCGACCACAACGCGATCATCATCAAGGATCTCGGCTCAACCAACGGCATTCTGGTCGATGGCCAGAAGGTGACAACCGCGGCCGCCGCGGACGGCACCTGGATCAAGATCGGCAACACCACCCTCACTATCCGTGTTCTCCAGGATTCGGCACCACCGGGGGACAGCGGACATGTCTGAACTCAGCCTGTTCCTGATCCGGTTTGCCTACCTGGCGATCCTCTGGATTTTCGTTCTGTCGGCGATCTCGGTGATTCGGTCCGACATGTTCGGCACCCGGATGCCCACCGAACCCAAGTCCGCCACTCGGAGCGCCAAGCGGAGCAAGGTCGGCAAGGCACCTAAACCTCGCCGCGGCGCACCCACCCATGTGCTGGTGATTCAAGGGAGCAACACTGGCGCAACCGCCTCACTCGCTGAAGCGCCGATCCTGATCGGTCGGGGTTCTGATGCCGCGATCCAACTCGATGACGACTACGTCTCCACGCGGCATGCCCGCATCGCAGCGGCTGGCGATCAATGGTTCGTCGAAGATCTCGGCTCTACCAACGGCACCTACCTCGGCGGAAGCCGGATCTCCCAACCGACCACCCTCACCATCGGCGCGCAAGTGCGCATCGGCCGGACCATCCTTGAGTTGAGGAAGTAGCCGTGTCGACGACTTCTGAGCATCCCGCCGAGGCGACCGCCGAGTTCCAAGCGGCACCGTTTCGCCTTCAGTTCGCTGCCGCCTCCGACATCGGACTGACCCGCCGAGACAACCAGGACTCTGGCTATGCCGGACCGTGGTTGCTGGCTGTGTGCGACGGCGTTGGCGGCGCCGCACGCGGTGACCTGGCTTCAGCCGCGGCGATCACGGAGCTTCAAGTGCTGGACAGTCGACCGAGCGGCGACCCACTCATCGAAGTCCAGGCCGCGTTGTTGCGCGCCCAAGACCGCCTCGCCGCGATGGTCGACCTTGAGCCGGCACTCAATGGCACGAGCACAACCGCAGTAGTCGCGCACTTCGACGGCGAACAGCTCAGTTTCGGGCACGTGGGCGACAGTCGCGCCTATCTGCTAAGAGGTGAGGAGCTGCGGCAACTAACTCGGGACCACACGTTCGTCCAGTCGCTGATCGACGAGGGTCGGCTCTCCGAAGAGGGAGCGCGCAGCCACCCCAACCGAAACCTGATTCTCAAGGCTCTGGACGGCATCCACGACACCGATCCGGATCTGTTCCGGCTACATTTGTCCATCGGCGATCGAGTGCTGATCTGTAGCGACGGCGCCTCCGGGGTCCTCGGCGAGAAACACCTCGGCGAGCTCCTTGCCCAGGGTACGCCACTGGAGGCCGCCCATAGGCTCATCCAAGCCAGCCTCACCGCCGGGTCAACCGACAACGTGACCTGCGTGGTGGCCGATATCGTGGACGCTGAACTCGCCGATCTGCAAGCTCCTATGGTGGTCGGCGCGGCTGCCAACCAGCCGCCTGACCCTGTTTCGCCCACCGAATCCATTTCGCCCACCGGATCCGGCGGGCACCGCCGCGGCGCCAGCCAATGGCTGTCCGGGCAACGCGGGGCAGTTCCGCCGGCATCAACCGGCCGTGGACTGCCGATAGCCCGCACCACCGATCCGGCCGCCGACCACGCGGTGGCCGCCGATCCGGAGATGGCTCGCTATGCCCCACGACCGCCACGTCGATTCCTCGGACTTCGACGAATCCTGGTCGGCACCATGGCGCTCGGTGTCGGCTGGGTCGCGAGCGCGGCGGCGTGGTCATGGAGTCAACAGCAATACTTCGTCGGCGAACACGCCGGCCAGGTCACGATCTTCCGTGGTGTTGACGCCGACCTGCCCGTGTTGACCCTGTCCCACCCTTACGAAACAACCGATGTAGCCATCAACCGGCTGGCCGACTTCGATGCCCAGGAAGTTCGTGCTGGCATTCCAGCCGCTGACCTCGCCGACGCGCGGCGTACGGTTGACGACCTTGCTGCTCAGCAAGCCCCGCCACCAACCTCGTCTAGTCCGGAGCCGCCCACCCCGACCTCGTCATCCTCTCCGTCGAGTAGCCCATGAGCAGCCGTCGAGTGTCATCCGCCGGCGCGCCAGGCGCAGCAGGTCTGCTGGGCTTCGTTCATCGCCAACGCCGAGGCGCGGAGTTGTTCTTGGTGCTCCTGGCGCTTGTCGTCGGCGTCGGCGCATACGCCGCGGTCGGACTGGGCGTGGAGGGCAGGGTTCCGGCCGACATCGTGGCATACGGTGGCTGGCTGGCCGCGCTGATTCTCGCCGCACACATCGTGGTGCGGCTGACCGCGCCTTACGCCGATCCGGTGCTCCTGCCGATCGTGGCGGCCCTTAACGGGCTCGGCCTGGCCGTGATCCATCGCTTGGATCTTGCCTTCGAGGCAAACGGTCGCCTGGAGCACGGGTTTGCTCAGCGGCAATTGATCTGGATGACGCTGGGAGTCATCTTGTTCATCGGCACCTTGATCGTGGTGCGCGACCATCGGATCCTGCAGCGCTTCACCTACACGTTCTTCCTGGCCGCTATCGTGCTCTTGCTGCTGCCGATGATTCCTGGCGTCGGCACCACCATCAACGGCGCGCAGATCTGGATCCGGGTAGGCGGGTTCAGTTTCCAGCCCGGTGAAGTGGCCAAGGTAGTCCTCGTACTCGCCTTCGCGGGCTACTTGGTGGTGCACCGCGACGCCTTGGCCCTGGCCGGCCGGCGTCTGTTGTTCGTTGATCTACCTCGGGGGCGCGACCTCGGTCCGATCATGGTGATGTGGCTGATCAGCCTGATCGTCTTGGTGTTCGAACGCGACCTCGGCTCATCGCTGCTGTTCTTTGGCTTGTTTCTGGTGATGTTGTACGTCGCGACCGAGCGCCCCGGCTGGCTCATTGTCGGCGGCACACTGTTCGCGGTCGGTGCTTACACGGCGTTCAAGAGCTTCGGCCACGTCGCGAATCGGGTCAACATCTGGCTTGATCCGATGGGCTACTACGACAAGACCGGTGGCAGTTTTCAGATCGTGGAGTCAATGTTCGGCATGGCCTGGGGCGGGCTGATCGGCCGCGGTTTCGGGGCGGGTAGCCCGGAGCGGATTCCGTTCGCTCAGTCCGACTTCATCATCGGTGCGATCGGCGAGGAACTTGGCCTGACCGCGGTGATAGCGGTCATCGTGTGCTACGGGCTGATGGTCGAACGCGGGCTACGCACAGCCCTGGTGTGCCGCGACGGCTTCGGGAAGCTGGTCGCGACCGGCTTGTCGGTGGTTGTCGCACTCCAGGTTTTCGTGGTGATCGGCGGGGTGACCAGGCTGATCCCGTTGACCGGCCTCACGACACCGTTCTTGTCGTACGGCGGCTCCTCCTTGGTGGCCAACTGGGTAATCGTCGCGTTGTTGCTCCGGATCTCAGATCAAGCGCGCCGCCCGATGCCCGACCTGTCCCAGGATCCCGACATGCTGCTGCCCGACAGCGAAGCGACGCAGGTTGTGAAACTGTGAACAAGCCGATCCGCACGATGGCGACGTTCTGCCTGGCCCTGTTCCTGGCCCTGCTGGTCAACGCGACCTACCTCCAATACGTCCAAGCCGATGATCTCAATCGCAACGCGCTTAATCGACGGGTCGCCATCGCGGCGTTCTCGCGTGACCGCGGAGCAATCCTGGTCGCGCGAGACCCGATCGCCGAGAGCGTCCCGTCCAACGACAAGTTCGAGTTTCAACGCACCTATCCGGCGCCCCTCAAGTACGCCCACTTGACCGGCTACTTCTCCTACTTCAGCCAGACTGGGATCGAGCAGGCCCAAAACGAGGTGCTGTCCGGCGACGACTCACGTTTGTTCGTCACTCGGCTGGTCGACCTGGTGCAGAACTCCGCCCCGCAAGGCGGTCGGGTGCAGCTCACCATCAACCCTGCCGCCCAGGAGGCGGCCTTCTCAGGTCTGCGGGCGCTGGGTGACAACGTCAAGGGGGCCGTGGTCGCTCTCGAGCCGTCAACCGGGCGCGTCCTGGCGATGGTGTCCTCACCGACTTTCGACCCGAACCGGTTGGCTTCCCACGACATTGGCGAGGTAACCCGTTCCTACAACGAACTCAACGAAGCCGACAGCAAGCCGTTGCTCAATCGCGGCATCCAAACCGCACTGCCGCCGGGCTCGACGTTTAAGCTGGTGACCGCCGCCGCCGCCATCGAGTCCGGCAAGTACAACTTGGATTCCATGGTTCCTGGCGGTCGCAAGTTCGACCTACCCCAATCCACGGTCAGCATTCCCAACCATGACGGTCGCGACTGCGGCGGCGCAAAGATCACCCTCACCCAGGCGCTCATGGTGTCCTGCAACGTAGCCTTCTTGTCGTTGGCCGATCAACTGGGTCCTGACGTCATGCGCAGACAAGCCGAAGCCTTCGGCTTCAACGAGTCCTACCTCGACGATCTGCCGGCCGAGGGCGTCTCGCGCTATCCGGGCAACCTGAATCCTCCGGAGACCGCGATGTCGGGCATCGGCCAGTCCGAGGTAGCCGCGACGCCGCTGCAAATGGCGATGGTTGTTTCGGCCATCGCCAACGGCGGCAAGGTCACCCGGCCGTACCTTGTGGAAGAGGTTCAGTCTCCGGACTACAAGACTCTCGACAAGACAAAACCCGAGGTGTTGGGTCAGGCAGTTTCGGCGGCGACCGCTGACCAGCTCACCGAGATGATGATCCAGACAGTCAATTCCGGCACTGGGACGGCGGCGAAGATTCCGGGATACGCGGTCGCCGGCAAGACCGGCACCGCACAGTCCAGCAAGAATCGGCCGCCGTACGCCTGGTTCGTGTCGTTCGCGCCGGCGGACGATCCAATGGTGGCACTCGCGGTACTCGTTGAATCGAGTTCGTTCCCCCGAGACGAGATCGCGGGTGGACGGCTCGGCGCGCCAATCGCCAAAGCGGTCATGGAGGCGATGATCGGCCCATGACCGGAACACACGCTTTTGCGCTGCGCATGCCACCAGCGGTTTTGGTCTACCCATCGTCCGCGGAGAGAATAGGCCATCATGAATAGCCCGGACTCCATCGTCGTCGGCGGTCGCTACCAACTTGGTGAGCTGCTCGGACGTGGTGGTATGGCAGAGGTGCGCAAGGGTACCGACGCTCGGCTGGGACGCGCGGTGGCCGTGAAGCGGCTCCGCACCGACCTGGTTGGCGACGCCACCTTTTTGGCTCGGTTTCATCGTGAGGCTCAGGCATCCGCGTCGTTGAATCACCCGGCGATCGTGGCCGTCTACGACACCGGCGACGAGACGCCGACCGATCCGCACGGCGTCTCGCAGCCGTACATCGTGATGGAGTACGTCGCGGGACGCACGCTGCGTGACATCCTGCGTGAAGGGCGCAAGATCCTGCCCGAACGAGCCCTGGAGATCACCAGCGGGGTGCTGTCTGCGCTGGACTACAGCCATCGGGCCGGCATTATCCACCGCGATATCAAGCCAGGCAATGTCATGCTGACCCCCAGCGGCGACGTGAAAGTCATGGACTTCGGGATTGCCCGGGCAATCTCCGATGCGTCGGCTGGGATGACCCAGACCGCGGCGGTAGTCGGCACCGCGCAGTACCTCTCCCCGGAACAGGCCCGCGGGGAGACGGTGGACTCGCGGTCCGACGTCTACTCCACCGGATGCCTGTTGTACGAGCTGCTCACCGGCCGGCCACCATTTGTCGGCGACAGCCCGGTGTCGGTGGCGTATCAGCATGTCCGCGAGCCGGCGACCCCGCCTTCGATGCACGATGACGACCTGTCACCTCAAGTCGATGCCATCGTGATGAAGGCACTGGCCAAACGAGTCGAAGATCGCTATCAGAGCGCCGCGGCGATGCGCACCGACATCGAACGGCTGCTGGCGGGCCGACCAGTTCAGGCTCCGCCCGTTGAGGTATCCGAGCCGACCTACTATCCACCGACCACCCCCGCGACGCCAACTCTGACCGCCGCCACACAGACCCACCTTGCCGGTGGCGGCGAGCCGGATCGTGACCGGCGGCGCGCGATTTGGCTCTGGGCGTTCGGCTTTCTGATTGTCGGCGCGCTGGTCGCCGGCGCCGCGCTGTTGAACAGCCTCAGCGAGGACCCGCCGACGAAGGTCCAGGTGCCGGTTTTGATCGGCCTGAACGAGCAGGAGGCCCGGACTGCGATCGGCGACGCGGGCCTCGAGGTCGGCGACATCGAACGCCGGTCAGATGACGAGGTGCCGGTCAACCTGGTGATCAGCCAGGACCCCGACCGCGATCTTTTCGTGTCTCCGCAGTCTCGGGTCGACCTGGTGATCTCGACCGGCAAGCCGGAAGTCGCGGTGCCGTCCGTGGTCAATCAGAGCCGCAGCGAGGCCAGGGCCGCGTTGACCAGAGAACGGTTGAAGGTGAAGTTCGTGGAGCAGGAGTCGGATCTGCCGGCAGGCACCATCATCTCGACCGACCCCGCCGCAGGTGTCAAGGTAGCCGAGGGAGCCACGGTCACCGCCTACTATTCCGACGGTCCCGAAGTCGTGCCGTCAGTGGTCGGAATGAGAAAGGGCCAGGCGATCGAGATCCTGGAGGACGCCGGATTCCGGGTGGACATTGTGGAAACCAACGCGACGGAGGAACCCGCCGGAACCGTGATCAAACAATCTCCGTCGGGCGAGGAGAGCGCACCTGCGAATGCGACGGTCACCATCCAGGTGTCAACCTATGTGACGCCTGGCCCGACGGGCACCCCAGATCCGACCGGGGATCCCAGTGGGACCCCAACCGGACCACCCACCGGACCGCCGACGACGGTCACGCCCTAACGCCTGGGCGGTCCCGTCGTGCCTCACTCACCGTCACCGCCAGTCATCGGCTTGGCGAACGACATGGTGAACAAACCGTCGAAGGCTGGAGCAACAACCCGCTCTTGTTCGGTGAATTCCCAACCGATGGCGATGGTCGGATCCTGGGCCTGGCGCCGAAATAGGGCCACGTTCTGGTCCGTCTCGATTGCGGCGCGCAGAGCGTTCGGGTCGCCGACCGCGGCAATGTCATAGGGCTGGGAGTAGGGCACCCCTTGCAGGAGCACCGCATTGCCTTCACATCTGATGCCAGTGGTGCTCACGATTCGCTGGCCTTCGATGGCGATGGCGGTGGCCCCGCCTTTCCACATCGCGTTCACCACCGCCTGGATATCTTGCTGGTGCACCACCAACAGGTTGGGCGACCTGTTCGATGCGGCTCGGACCTCCTCCGGAGCGTCCGACAACGTGACCACCACACCGGGTCCACTGACCCCAACCAGGCCGGCCGGCCCGGCCAGATTCGCGACCTGGCGCTGCCCGCGGCGTACCCCGACATCCTGCAAGCCCGCTGTCAGACTGGCGATCTCTTTGTTGAGCGCCGCCGCGCGCTTCGCCAACAGGTCGACCGAGCGTCGTTCCGCGCTCGCCAAAGCCGCCAGGTCGGTGTAGCGGCCGGGACGCAGATCGTCTCCATCGCTGCTGGCTCGGCTGATCGGGAACAATGCCCCACAGAGCAGGCAGATCAGTGGCGTGCCCCAGCGCCACCGACTCGAACTCATGACCACTACGCTAGCTCGCGGCGTTGCTTTCGCCGAACCGAGATGGAGGAGTTCACGTGTCCAAGCCCAAGGCCAGTCCGGCCTTCGTCGATCCGACCCGAAGCGGACCCCGGTTGAGCGTGCGATTCGCGATCGCGCTGCTGTTGATAGTCGCGGGCATCGCCTGGGTGGCCTACTACTACGTGGTGGTCCGGATCGATCCCCAACAAGTGCCCGCACCGAAAGCCGACGGCCCAGCGTTTGTCGCCGACCTCAAGAGATGGAACTACCTCATCGGTTTTGCCGCGGTGCTGTTCGGACTCACCCTATCTGCGAACCCGGCTACACCGTTGGGCCGCGGTCGGGGTGTGGTGGTCGGGATGCTCACCTGCTTTCTGCTCGGCCTTCTCTGGATTTGCACGTACTACGTCTTCAGCGACGATCTGTCCGGCATCCCGGTGATGAACGACCTGCTGAACTGGAATCTCGCGGCGGGCATCGGTCTGATGGCGGTCGGTTTCACCTTCGCTACCCGCTGGGAGTAGGCGCGACCGGGACCCGAAGAATCTCCGCAGTCCTCAGCCCGAGGCATCGCTCCGGAAGCTATTCAGGAGCTGTTTGCACACCTGGGGAGAACCCTGTGGAGAGTTACACCGATGTAGTCCCCGCGGAAGGTCTCCGTAGTCCCGGTCGGTACGTCTGCCTAGTCCCGGTCGGGGAATGCGTCATAGTCTCACTGGGTAGATCGCGGTAGTCCTGTCCGGGATGTTCCGAAGGCGCCGCTCGGGTGCCGAATCTCAGGACACCACGGTGGGGAAGGTGAGTACCCGCGCGGCAATGATCAGCACCAGGAGGACGCCGATCCCCGTCATTCCGGCAACCTGGAGCCGCGTTCGATGCTGCCGCGGCGCGTAGGCGACCACGGTGGCAAGGGCCAGGCCCGCCAGAAAGCCACCCAGGTGACCCTGCCACGAGATTCCGCGACCGGTGAAGGTGATCATCACGTTGATCAGGATCCATAGCAAGATCGGCTGCGGATTGCCGCCTCGCTTGTGGACGACCACCAACAAGGCGGCCATCAAGCCGAAGATTGCCCCAGAGGCGCCGACGGTAGACGCGAAGTAACTCGAGAGCCACAACACCGCCGCCGAACCACCCAGCCCCGACAGCAGATACAGCGTCAGGAAACGGGCCCGTCCGATGAGCGCTTCCAGTTGCGGGCCGAGGAGATACAACGCAAACATGTTGAAGGCGATGTGCAGCGCGTCCACGTGGGTGAACACGCTGGTCAACACCTGCCAGAATGCTCCGCTGTCGACGCCGTCCGACCAGTTCAGGTCGAGGGCTCGACAGGCGTCCTCGGGCAACCGTGTATTGAGCGAACAGAAGCCGCCGAGCTTGATGGCGAACAGATCGGTCAACCGACTCGACGCGCCACCGCTGGCGACGATAGCGAGCCAGACGAACACATTGGTCCCGATCAACACGATCGAAGTCAGCGCCGGATTCTCCCGGCGCAGTCCTCCGTACGTCGTACGATCCATGCGCGTCGATCTCACGCCCTCCTCGACACACGACGGGCACTGAAAGCCAACGGCCGCATCCCGCATGCAGTCGGGGCAGATCGGACGATCACACCGCTGACACCGGATGTAGGTCTCGCGGCCCGCATGGCGATAACAAGATTGTCCGACCGGGGGTTGGGCCGTCGGGTCGGTGGGCGGCAGGTCGGACATCAGCTGCCGGGGGTGTTCTCGGGAGACATGATTCGGTGGCGCTACCTAGATTTCGCTGACGGAGGTCAGGACCGGGTGATCTCGACGGTTTCGATGATCACCGGCTCGATCGGCCGATCACCGGCTCCGGTCTTGGCCGCGGCGATGGCGTCGACCACCTCGCGGGAGGCCTGATCGGCCACCTCGCCGAAAATGGTGTGCTTGAAGTTCAACCAGCTGGTCGCCCCGACGGTAACGAAGAACTGCGAACCATTGGTGCCCGGCCCAGCGTTCGCCATCGCCAGCAGGTAGGGGCGGTCGAAGACCAGCTCGGAGTGCGGCTCGTCCTTGAAGGTATAGCCCGGCCCCCCGGTGCCGGTGCCGAGCGGACATCCGCCCTGGATCATGAAACCCGGAATGATCCGATGGAAACCGAGCCCGTCATAGAACTTGCCGGTGCGCCCGTTGCCGCTGTCGTAGTCCTTGGTGCCTTCGACCAGGCCGACGAAGTTGTCCACGGTCATCGGGGCGTGGTTCGGGAAGAGATTGATGGCAATCTCGCCGAGATTGGTCTTCAAGGTTGCCTGCAGGTCCGCCATGGGCTGCCTTTCACATGATGGTTGGTGGGTGAGAATCCGGGGATGATCCGGATCGTCGCACCACGATCCTGCCATGCTGGACCAAGATGTTCGGCAACCACCCGCCGCGGAGAGTGCTTAGGAACCAGCTAGTTCTGGATGCTCGAGGCGCATCTGTCGGGCTACCCGGCGCTCGACGGTGAAGATCAGGATCGGCACGGTCCCGGCCAGCAGCATCAGTAGCGTGAACGGCGCTGACCACCTCGCCCGCCGTGCCAGAAAGAACGCGACGACGAGATAGACCATGTAGATCCAGCCATGCACGATCCACAGTGGCCACAGGGAGGCGCCGAACTGCTGGGCCGCGGAGCCAGTCGGCGTGAGGTACTTCAACGGCAATGCCACAAAGGTGCCGACGGTCAGTAGCACGCCGACGATCATGGCCAAAGTTCGGTACGACGAGTAGAGGGTGCGCACCCGCTTAACCTACCCGGCTCGTCCTTCGGCGGAAGCGGTCGAGGTTCACCTCAGCTGTCGTGCCTGCCTCCCACCGGGCCGTCGGCAGGGCCGCCGCTCGTCCCAGGCGAGCCACTCGGCTCGCACGTTTCGATCCGTTCGTCGCGCAGGTAGCGCCACCACACGAACAGCGCGAAACCTCCGAAGAACCACCACTCGACGGCATAGAAGATGTTCCGCAAGCCCGTTGACCAACTCGACCGGGTGGTCCGCCCGGCCGGCACCGCGACCAGGCCCTCGACGGGCTCGCTGACGATGCCGAAGCCACCGTAGGCGTCGCGATCAAGTTGTTGCACCAAGACGGCGATGCTTAACGTGGCAGCAATGTTGTCGGTGGGATCGGCATCGGCGGCACCACCCGACTCCGGTGGTTGAAGCAGCGCGACCACGTCCGCGGATCCGGTCGGCGCGAGGCTCACGTCGGCGGGATCGGCGGTCCACCCGAGCACCACCGGAAACGCCGCCTCGGTGCCGCCGACCGAGACTGGCGTGACGATCCAGTACCCGTTCGCCGGCTCACCAGCAGCCCGGGCACGACCAGAGATCACCACCGTCGCCGCCGGCAGCCATTGGCCCGACACTCGGACCGGGCGGCCGCTGTCTCGGCCCGGGAACGGATCGTCAGGCCCCAGCACCGCGTCGAGGGCCACCGGATCGTCATCCGCGAGCACCCGCGACTGGGTGGCTCGTTCGACCTGCCAGGCGGTGTACTGCCACGAACCCAGCCAACCTGCGATCCCGGCCAGGGTGAGCGCCACCACATGGACGGCGAGGAACCGTGGCGCGAAAACGCTCACCCTACGGTGACTGCCCAGGCCCACGCACTCACCTTAGTGGCCCGCACTCGGCGCACGGTCACGGTGATCGAGTGCCGATGTCGACGCGAGGCAATACGGTGACGGCGCCGTCGGGTTCGAATCGGTATAGCTGATAGCCAGTCACCAACCTGGTCTGCTGATCAAGAAAGACCACCGGGAAGGACGCGGTCTGCAGTGGACGCGACCACGGGGTCGAGAACCGACCGATCGTCGGCGCGGCTATCGCGCCTCCTGCGGTGCCCAACTCCATCACCAGCGTCCAGGAGCCGTCCTCGTTCCACACCACGCGCGGCTCGACCTCACGGTGCCAGTGGCCGTAGAAGACGGCTGCCGCGGGCACGTCGCGGATGCCGTCGTCGAACGGCACTTCGGCGCGTGACTTGGTCAACCTGCGCGGTCCGTCAATGGTGGCCCGCATGTCATCGACACCGAGGAACGCGGCGGCAGCGTACGCCTCATGAACCAGCACTAGATCTGGCCGATCCTCCACGGCCGCGGCGTAGAGGGCGTCGCCGACCTCGGCTTGGGTCCGTTCGCCCCACCGCCGAGTCGTTCCGAACAACTCCGACCGCTCCGGGTCGCGATCGCCCAGCACGGCGACCCCGGAGACCTCGGCGACGGAGCCCTCGAGCACCGACATCTCGGCGTCCTTCATCTGCTCCACACTGACATCGGATTCGTGGTTGCCGGCGATGGCGGCCACCGGTGCCGCGCCGGCGATACCGGCAATGTCCTTGATGCAGCCGCCCTCAGCCGCCGTGCCATTGGTCGTCAAGTCGCCAGCGATCCCCATCAGCCGGGGCACCCCCGCGCCAAACCGCTCGGTGAGTAACTCCGCAACCTCCCGTTGTAGACGGATCATCGAGGTGTTGCAGTGCATGTCCGATTGCATCAAGACCGCGAACTCACCGTCCCGGGGGCCAACCACCTTGTCAGCGTCAGCCGCCAACGCGCGATCGGCAAGCAGGCGGAACTCCCGGTCGCTGTCGGTTTGTCGCTGGATCAGCGTCCGGACTTTTGAAACCACCGGTCCCAACAGCGCGCGCAGCACCGGACTGTTCGTGGTGCTGCCGTCGGCCAGCGTGCCGGCGAGCTCCGGCAGGGGATATCGCATCGCCTGCTGTTCATCGGAAGTGGGACGCGTCTGGAGAACGGCGACCGCACTGGTGCAGGTCAGGACCAGCAGGCACGCGACTGTCACGCGCAGCCGGGCCCGTCGGTCCCGAACGCGCGGAAACGAAAGAAGATGGGACAGCGCGAGGACGCTGAGGCCACCCAGCGTGCCAAGGGTGATGGTGGCGACCAGGAGTTCGCGGCGGAACTCGCCGAGCAACTGGTCGACATAGGCATCGAGGGCGGGTTCGGGATCGTGGAACAGGCCCGCGTACAACCGGAGCATCTCGGGGGTGATGTATGACGCGAGGTCACCGCTGTTATCACCGGGATCGCCCGGTCCGTCCAGTGTGGCGACCACGCCGAGTGGACCCCGGGCAATTGGCAGATAGACGGTCCCGGCCACCCCAAGCCGCAACTCACTGCGCCCACTGGTGGTCAGCGTGAATGTGGTCGGCATGATCCCGACCTGCTCGTGAACCTCGGTCCGGTTCACCGCCCACGCCAGCGCTAGCGGGAAGGTCACAATTCCCGACAGCAGCACCGCTAGCCCGATACGGCTCATCACGCGTCCGACTGACCGCACGTCAACCAGTGCCACGCGCTCTCGCCATTGGTTCGGTACCGCCCCGCTCATTCGTCAGATCATTCCGCAAACACCGACCGATAGGTCGATTTCGGCCGGCTGGTCACCGTCGAGCCGGTTACGTGTGGTGGTGGGCAACGAATTCGGAGCAACGACACCGGGCGGCGGAGGTGCCTGAACCTACGCGTCTGCGAGGCTTGAGGCATGAGTGAGGTGTGGCCGCTCGTGCACGTCGAACGCCGAGCATTGATCGAGGATCTCGCGGGCCTTGCGGATGAGAGGTGGGCCGTCGACTCGCTGTGCGCGGGATGGACGGTGCACGACGTGGTGGCCCACTTGATCGACAACGCCATGACCACCCGCCTCAAGTTCGTACGCGACATGATGCGAGCGGGTTTCGACTTCGACCGGCAGAACGCTCGAGGCATCAGACGCGAGCGCGGCACCTCGCCCGCCGACGCCCTCCAGCGACTTCGACAGGTCGCCGACCGAACTGCCGCGCCACCCGGAGCCCTGGACAGCAGGCTGGTGGAGGAAGTCGTTCACGGTGAGGATGTCAGGAGACCACTCGGCATCACCCGCACCTATCCGTCCGCCGCCGTCGTGAGGTCACTGCACTACCAGGCGCGCACCCCAGTGGCCTTCGGTGGCGCCAAACAACGTGTGGCGACCGTACGGCTGATGGCGACCGACACCGATCTCACCCTTGGTAAGGGACCGGTGGTCGAAGGTCCCGCGCTGTCGTTGTTGTTAGCCATCTCTGGGCGCGTGGCGGTGATCAACGATCTCAGTGGGCCCGGCCTGGGGGCGTTGCGGTAGCCCGTGCCACGCCTATGATTGAACCAATGCATCGGTTCTTGATCATGGCACTCGCGCTGCTCATTGGCGTGTTCGTCCTCGCTAGTGGACGGGTTGGGCAGCTAGAGCTGCTTGCCTGGGTGACACTGATGGGCTTGTGGACGTACTTGTTCGTCCGCGCGGGTCGCAAGACCAGCAAGGTCGACCTATAGGGCAGTGAGTTGCTCAGGCCGGTCCATCAGGCGACCTGCACGGCATTCTCGCGCTGACCAGGGGATGCCATGCGGTCCGGATCGCTGGCGGGAGCACGAGGCCGTCCCACAGATCGGCCTGCCGTACAGCAGTCAACGCGCCACGACTTGTGCCACCCGGGGTAGCCATCTGGCTGCGGGTCGGGCGTGACGACGACAGATCTGATGTCGCAAATGGGCCATCAGCATGCGAGCGGCGTTGATCTATCAGCGCGCAATGAGTACCGGGGATCAGCGGATCGCGGCCGGCCTCAGCGCCACAATTCCGAAGGGTACGGCGTTGCGATTGGGGCACGTATTGGGCACGACGACGGTGTCGTACGGTTGGCCTGGCGGCAAAAGGGCCACTGACCTGGGTGGAGCTGAGGGGGCTCGAACCCCTGACCCCCTGCTTGCAAAGCAGGTGCGCTACCAGCTGCGCCACAGCCCCGAGGGCCAACCGGCCCGGGTGAAGATCGTGGAAGCGACCGCCTAGGACTTCTCCACACCATCGGTCGCTTCGGCCCAGAGGGCTTGTTCCTTCTTGCCCTCGTCGATCTTTTTCTTGGCGACCGCAGCGCCGACCGCAGCGAGTAGAACCAACAACAGCTTCTTCATCGTGACATCCCTGAGGTTGAGTAGGACCAAACTTTGCTCACACCATCATGCACCGACCCGGAAGATCCGGCGCACCGGGGTGGCAACCGCGAACGTCGAACAAGGTCCGTGGCCCCCGACCAGGCGGACGGCAACCGGAGCGTAGCTCATCGACTGGCCCGGTCGCGACTATCCACGCCCGCTCAGGATTCAAAGTCGACCGAGGCCAGCTGAGGTAGGCCTAGCAGGAAGCCTATGACCTGTCCGCGCACAATGACTGTTGATAGTTTGTTGCCAAGCTCGGCGGGGGCATCCGAGTGGCACGGCCAACCCGCTTGCCAGTGCGATCGTAGGCTCGCGATTACGGAAAGTCCTGGGTCGCAGAGCGGCATTGATCTGGCGCGCGCCTATTGGACCCAGGTGGTGCGACCGATCCTCGACGAGCATCGACCGGCTGTGCCTCGGGCCGCGGCTCGTATCGGAAGCGGCTCGGACGTTCTCGGACTCGACGATCAGAGGTCCCGGGACCACGACTGGGGGCTACGGCTTTCAGGTCTTTGTCCCGCAGCGTCAACGGGCCGACGTCCGCATCATCCTTCGCAACCACATCCCCGACGAGTTCGCTGGCATGCCTACTCGGTTCGTATTCACCGGGCAGGGCCAGGTCACCCTTGCCGTCGACGTTCTAAGCGTCGACGAATTCATATCGACGAATCTCGGCTTCGACCCACGGATCAACGCAACCCCTCGACTGGTTGTCCCTAACGGGTCAGGCCGTCCTTGAGGATGACCGCGGGAGCGGTGTTCGAGGACCCGGACGGCGAACTGGCGTCTCTGCGCCAGGCCCTCGCCTGGTACCCCGACGACCTGTGGCGCTATGTCGTTGCCTCCGACTGGCAACGGATCGATCAGGAGCTCCCGCTCGTAGGACGTGCCGCCGACCGGGGGGACGAGCTTGGTTCGCGGATCATCGCGGCCCGCCTGATCGACATTGCGGTGCACCTCGCGTTCGTGCTGTGCCGCAGGTGGGCGCCGTACTCGAAGTGGCGCGGCACTGTGTTTCGCAGTTTGGCCCTACCCGCCGACCTTGGTCACTGCCTCCACGATGTGCTGACCGCAAACGATCGGCATACCCGCATCGGCCGTCTTGTCATCGCGCTGGAGATACTCGCTACGATCCAACGCGCCACCGGACTCCCTTAGGTCGACCCGGTATGCGTTTCCTTCTGGGATCGTCCATACACCCGAGTCGATCAAGAAGTCGTGGTTCAACTGCTCAGCAGCATCTCCGACCCGGCCGTACGTGCGCTACCTGCCGGGCACGGCAGCATCGAACAACGCACCGACAATGTCGACCTGTTGGCGCAACCCCATTTTTCGGCGCGCGATCGTCTTTGGCGGTATCTGCTCCGCCGGGGTGCGGGTAGCCCGATCGGGCACGGCCCAGGATCGCTAGTCCACCCTGGTTGGACACCGGCCATCGTATGGGCCTCCGACCCGATAGCCCTTGTCGAGCTGACGACTGCTGACATCGAGCGCATGGCTGAGTTGATAACCCAGTTTGTCGTCGTTCCGCTCGCGGCACCGAGCTTCGGTGGTGGCCGTTGCCGAGCGCCTCGGGTTCGCGAGATCGCCACGCTGGACCGAAGACACTCCCCGTCGATCGCACCAAAGGACGAAGGCCACTTCAATCTGCTGCCGAAGACAGCGTCCGTGAATGCGGTCCGGCGCGGACAGCACTCCGGCGAGCGAGCAGCGTGTCCGGGTGGGCCTAACAGGACTTGAACCTGTGACCTCTTCCTTATCAGGGAAGCGCTCTAACCGTCTGAGCTATAGGCCCGTGAGCGCCCGGGGATCCTGCGCCCAGGCGACGACGAAGACTACCCCACCGCGAGCGACCGCTTCAAAACGAGCGGCCCCGAGGGGTGAGGAGAGTCAGCTCGGGCGGGCGAATCCTCAGCTGTCTTCGGCGAGAGTCACTTCGAGACCGCCCAGTAGAGCCGCCGCCATGTTGTACAGAAATGCCGACAGGGTGGCAATCGCGGTCAACAGCACGACATCGATCACCGCGACCAACGCGGTGAATCCGAGCACGCGACTAGTGCCGATGTAGTTCTCGATCTTGAACGTCGAACCGCCATTGTCGCCGACGACCCCCCGCACGGACTCGTTGACCGAGTCCCAGACTCCGGCCGCACCCAGCACCGACCAGACGATCAGTACCGAGGACACCGTCACAATGCCGAACGCGACCGACAGCAGAAAGGCCGTCTTCATCACCGACCACGGGTCAATTCGGGTCAACCGAAGTCGAGCGCGGCGCGGTTGTCGGCGCGGAGGTGTGCTCATTGTCGGGGCGGGAACCTCGGTAGGTTCGACATCGACCGGTATGTCTGCGGCCATCGCCGCCTCATCTGTGGCCGCCCACGCCTCGTCCGAGCTCATCGGGTCGGGCAGTTGCGCCGATAGACCGGACTTGACCTTGACTTGCTTCCTGCTGACCGGCGGGGGCGGCGGCAACACCGGCGCCGTCGTCCGTGTTCGTGGTGTCGTCGTCACATGACTCACTACTCCATTGGCAGACCCGCCGCCGCTCGCCGAGACCGCTCCATAGTGCGCAGTCCCGTTGACAGGCGCACCGCCATTTGTAGAGACGCCATTGGAGACCGTTCCGCCTTCGAGGGCATCCGAAATGGCGTTATTGGTGATGTCGGATCCACCACTAGTGGAAAACATCTTGGCAAAGCGTTCCTTCAACGGCGCTCGGGGTGCCGTCCTGGTCGCTGCGTTGGGGGCCGCGGGGAGGGGGGGAATGATCCGCGTGGGTCGCTCGGACTCCCCGGAGGGAATCGCGCGTCCGCCGTCCATCAATCCTCCTCGTGGTCCTCACTCTCGACCAGGCCTTCGATTTGGCTGGCCGGCTGATCTCCAATTGTTGCATCAACGACAGATTGAGACGAGTCCGGGCGACCGTCCGCCGGCGGCGGCGTATCGGCATCAACCTCTTCGCCCGGCGCAAGATCAACCGAGCGAGCCACCACGGCAACCGCGTCGCCGGCCTTCGGCGTCACGAACTTGACCCCCATGGTCGATCGCCCAGTTGGGCGGAAGTCGGCATTGATCGGGCTCCGCACCACTTGACCGCCCTGCGTGATCGACAGAACCTCGTCGTTCTCCGACACGATAAAGGCTCCCACCAAACCACCGCGCTCCTGGTTTGCCAGCGACATCGCTTTGATCCCGATCCCCCCACGAGACTGACGGCGATACTCGGAGATCCGGCTCCGCTTGGCGAAACCGCCGTCAGTAATGGTGAAGACGTACTGCGGATGCGCGGTGGCCGCCGCCTCCGCGGCCACCTGGTCGGCCCGGATCACCGACATCGACAACATCGAATCGCCGGTGCGGAACTTCATCCCGGAGACACCCGAAGTAGCCCGCCCCATCGGGCGCAATTGGGCATCGTCGGCCTGAAAGCGGATCGCCTGACCTTGGCGAGAGACCAACAAGATGTCGTCATCAGGGCCAACCAGCTCGGCGCCGATCAATTCGTCGTCGTCGTCTCGGAAGTTGATCGCGATCACCCCAGCCTGCCGAGGCGAGTTGTAGTCCCCTAGCCGGGTCTTCTTCACCAGCCCGTTGCGGGTGGCCAGGACGAGGTAGGGGGCTTGCTGGTAGTCACGGATAGCCAAGACCTGGGCAATCTGCTCATCCGGTTGGAA
>JBOFLH010000500.1:0-2602 GCA_051657765.1 Nocardioides sp.
AAGCCAATGCCGGGCTGATCGAACTTGACACCGATAGTGACCTTGCCGGCCTCGGCTAGTTCCTTCATCCGAGTGCCGTCCTCGAACGCGGTTGCCGCGTCGTCAACGACCTTGGCCTTGGTGCCGGACTCCTGATCGCTACCGGCGTCGCCGCAGGCAGCCAGGGTGAGGGACAGCCCGAGGGCGACAGCTACGGTGGTGAGGCCGCCCCGACCCCGCTTCCTCGTCTGCGGTGTTTCCGGGTGTTGCCTCCGGTTGTGCGTGGTGCCGAGTGCTGGTCGAGAAAATCTCATGTGGCGCATTCCTTTCCGAGTGATCAATCCGAGTGAACGATTCCGAGTAATGGAGTCTCCAGCGCCGACGATTGGCTGGCACAGCGACCACCGCTAGTGCTGGAGGATCTTGCTGAGGAAGTCACGAGCGCGGTCCGAGCGGGGGTTGCCGAAGAATTCGGTGGGTGTGTTCTCCTCCACGATGGCGCCCTCAGACATGAAGACCACCCGATCGGCGGCGCTCCGAGCGAAGCCCATTTCGTGAGTGACCACGATCATGGTCATTCCTTGGCCGGCTAGATCGACCATGACGTCGAGCACTTCGGAGATCATCTCCGGGTCCAACGCCGAGGTGGGCTCGTCGAACAACATGACTTTCGGCTCCATCGCCAGCGCTCGGGCGATGGCGACGCGCTGTTGTTGGCCCCCGGAGAGCTGGGCCGGATATTTGTCCGCTTGGTTTGCGACGCCGACTCGATCGAGGAGTTCTCGAGCGCGCTGTTCGACGGCGTCTCGCGGCTGTTTGCGTACTTTGATCGGTCCCAGGGTGACGTTTTCCAGGATCGTCTTGTGGGCGAAGAGGTTGAAACTCTGAAACACCATGCCAACCTCGGCGCGTAGGCTGGCCAACGCCTTGCCTTCGAGGGGCAGCGGCTGACCGTCGAGGGTGATGAGACCGGAATCGATGGTCTCCAGGCGGTTAATGGCCCGGCACAGCGTCGACTTGCCGCTGCCGGACGGGCCGATGATCACCACCACTTCGCCGCGACGCACGGTCAAGTTGATGTCGCGCAACACGTGTAGCGACCCGAACCACTTGTTGACACCGACGAGGCTGACTCGGTCGTCGACAGTCGGATCCGCCGGTTCCCCCTGGACTGACATTGCTTTGACTTTACTTAGCCGAACGCGCCGGGTCCATAGGCAATTGCACCGGTAGCGCTGCCATCACCACAACGCGATCAGCATCAAGGATCTCGGCTCAACCAGTAGCCGACTAGGTTCATGCCTGGTGATCCGGCGCCGCGTGTTCTACGGGATCTTGTGGTATGCCGAATAGCCAGGCGCGGTACCGCCTGAGTTGGTCCAGGACACCACCCGTCGCGCCTACCGACTGGCCAACACCTCGACCCCGGGCCCGGTGAGTCCGGACAGCGCCGCTCGTCGACCGGTCATTGCGGCGAGAACGAGGTCGGCGGGGCCCTGAACCAGGGGGCCCTCGCCGGTGGACCATGCGGCGTCGGTGGTCCGCAATTCCAGGCCGGCGATGCGCTTCTTGCACCCCAGGACCGGTTGCACGGTCTTCATGTGGTCCAGGGCCATCAGATAGTGCTCAGTGGGCAGTGTCAACGGTTTGCCGATCGCTCGGGCGATATCGACCGAATGCACGACCAGATCGCTGAGCACGCCGATCGGCGCCAGGCCCGGCGGGGCGGTTCGAACCCCCGCGGTGGCGCCGGTTGTCGCCACGATCTCGTCGGTGGACATGGCCGCGCAAATGGCATCGACGTAGCGTTGGCTCATCTTGTGCAGGTAGAAGCCAGACTTCACGAAGCTAAGGAACACCTCACCCTTCGACTTGGTGGCGGGCACCAGGAGGTGGGCGGCGACCGCCTTGACGTTCCATTCGTCACACCAGCTGGGTGCGGACCAATCGGCCGATTCGAGGGTGCCGAGGTAGTGTGCCAGCGCTTCGCGATCGGGCTCGACGGCTTCCCAGGGGTCCATGTGGCTCTCTCCGTTCGTCGGTGAAAACTTCGTCGTTGGTGAGGACGCTAGTGCATGACTTTCACTACGTACGACGATTCCGGGCGAGCGGACTTTGCTCGATCGGGCCGGCGAGTCGGTCAAAATCGGGCCGGGAGCGCACCCGACAGTCGGCCTTTGGTCGTGGTCGTAGCAGGCCCTACCCACACTCGCGGTTCGTGTGATCGACAGCCCGGAGGTGGGCGGTGGCGAACGTGACGGCCAATGTGACGGCCACGGGTGACCAGCTGTTGCTCACTATCCCTGGGGCGAGACCGGCTACCTGCAAGATGCCGCTCCACAACACGACTCTCGGTTGCCACCGCGTGGCCAGCCCGAAGCGCGGCGCCACCAAGGCGTAGACCAGATAGCCCAGATGGGCCTCCGCTACCACGGCGACAAGCCACGCCATGTCCGCGTCATAGCTGGCTCCTTGTCGGCGGACGAGGTTTTCGAACCATTCGATGATCCGGTGCAGCAGGACGAGGTTGCCCAGCATCAGAAGCGACGCCAACAACCCGAAGCCGGCGAGCAAGGAGCCCTTGGCGTTAGCGGGTTCGAACAGCCCGTCGAAGATCGACGGG
>JBOFLH010000501.1:0-16784 GCA_051657765.1 Nocardioides sp.
CGATCAGGATCATCTGATCGGCAATCAGCTCGACCTCGTTCAATAGATGGCTGGACAGCAACACGGTGCCGCCACGCTCGGCATATCCACGAAGCAGACCACGCATCCATCGAATGCCGGCCGGGTCGAGCCCGTTGGCCGGCTCGTCCAAGATGAGCACCGAGGGGTCGCCGAGCAACGCATGGGCGATGCCCAGTCGCTGCCGCATGCCGAGTGAGTAGTTGCGCACGCGCCGCTTGGACTCGGTCTCGGTAAGGCTGACCAGCTCCAGCATTTCGCCGACCCGACTCTGGGGAAGCCCCATCGCCGCGGCACCGAGTCCCAGCACCTCACGACCGGTGCGCCCGGCGTGCTGCGCCGAGGCGTCGAGCAGCACCCCGACATGCCGGCCGGGATTGGGTATCTCGGCGAACTGGTGGCCGCCGATTCTGACCGCGCCGCTGGTCGGCACGGTGAGCCCGACCATGATGCGCATCGTCGTGGTCTTGCCGGCACCGTTCGGTCCGAGAAATCCAGTCACTTGTCCGGGCTGGCAGACGAAGCTGATGTTGTCGACGGCGGTGAACGCGCCGTACTTCTTGGTGAGTCCTTCAACAGTGATCATGCCGCCATCATCGCCGAGAGCGCCCGGCCAACGCATCCGCCCCGTGGTCTACTTCTGCCGAGACCAAAGTAGGGGTCGGCGCCGACTTCAGGACGCTGCGTATCACCGGTACACCGCATAGCCTGGATCCATGGATCGTCCAGCTGTCGCGCCGTATCAGCCGACCTTAGGCAGATGGGGTCATACCTGGCGGTTCCTGGTCATGCTGGCGACCAGCGCGATTGCGGCCTCCGGTGTGGCCTTCGCCCAGATCTGGCGACAAACCTCATGGTTGCTGGCGGTTGACATTGCGGTGGGCGTGCTGTGTTTCGTGCTCGTACATTTCCGGCGGCGGTGGCCGCTGGCGATCGCTGTCCTCACCGGAGCCCTGGGCATGGTCTCCAGCACCGCGGCCGGCCCCAGCGCCCTGGCCGCGGTATCGCTGGCCACCCGCCGGGTGTGGGCGGAGGTCATCGGCATCGGTCTACTCGGCCTATCCGCCGGCTTGGTCTTCTCAACGCTGTTCCCGGCGAGTTCGAACCAACCGTCCTCGCCTTGGTGGGTCGAGCTGGGTTCCGGAGCCGTCGTCACGAGTGCCCTGCTCGGCTGGGGCATGTATATCGGGTCGCGACGCGAACTGGTCTGGACTCTCCAACAGCGGGCCGAACGAGCCGAGGCCGAGCAGGAGCTGCGGGCCACGCTGGCCAGAGACAGCGAACGCACCCGCATCGCTCGCGAGATGCACGACGTGCTGGGTCATCGCATCTCGCAGATATCCATGCACGCCGGCGCGCTGGCCTACCGCACCGACTTGGCGGAGGCCGCGCTTCGTGACGGAATCACCGAGATCGGCACCAAGGCCCACGAAGCGCTCACCGACCTACGCAGCGTCCTCGGCGTCCTCCGCGATCACGAGACCGGCGACATGCTCGACCGACCGCAACCAACTCATGACGAGATCGCGGAGTTGGTTGACGACGCGGCCAATGCCGGCATGCGGATCAGCCTCACCGACAGCATCGAACCTCGGCCAGTGTCGGGCGCGTTGGGCCGGACCATTTACCGAATCGTGCAAGAGGGCATCACCAACGCCGGCAAGCATGCGCCCGGCGCCACCCTGTCCATCGACTTGCGCGGCTCACCGGCCGAAGGTGTCGAGTTCGAGTTGCGCAACCCGCATGGCTTCGGCTCAGTTCAGACCCGCCCCGGTGGCCACGGTGGTGGATTCGGCTTGGTCGGGCTCGCCGAGCGAGCCTTGCTGATCGGTGGCCGATTGGAGCATCGGCGCACCGTGGATACCTTTATCGTGTCCGGCTGGTTGCCGTGGCACAGCAAGCGGCCCGGATGATCCGGGTTCTGGTCGTCGACGACGACCCACTGGTGCGGTCCGCGCTTAGCCTCATGCTGGGTGGACAGGCCGACCTGGAGGTGGTGGGCGAGGCCGGGAACGGACGCGTCGGTGTTGACCTGGCTCGAGAGCGGGCACCCGACGTGGTACTGATGGATATTCGGATGCCGGTGCTCAACGGCCTGGAAGCGACTCGCGAACTCCATGCGTCGGGGCCCGGTGGATTCGAGAGTCAATCCGCTCCCCCGCGGGTGATCGTGCTAACCACCTTCGACGCCGACGACTACGTCGTGGAAGCACTCGCCGCAGGGGCGGACGGCTTTCTGCTGAAGGACACACCGCCGGCCGACATCGTGGCCGCGATCCGGACCGTCGCCGACGGCGAAGCCATGCTCTCTCCCTCGGTAGCCAGCACGCTGATTCAACGATTCCGAACCGACAGGTCCCACGATCGGGCAGCGTCCATCCAGCGTGCGGAGGCGCGGTTGTCGCGGCTCACCGAGCGCGAGACCGAGGTCGCAGTCGCCGTTGGGAAGGGCCTCACCAACGCCGAGATCGCGGCCACGCTCCTGATGTCGGTACCCACGGTGAAGGCCCACGTATCACGCCTGTTCGACAAGCTGGGGACGACCAACCGGGTCCAGATAGCGATCTGTGTGCACGAGGCCGGACTGGCATGACGGCCAGCTAGACCTCGAACACCTGACCGGAGGCGGCCGCCACCACCCGACCGGCGTACGCCGAGCGTGCCTCGGCGACCGCGGTCGCGACATCATGCCACGCCGGCACATGCGTGATCACCAGCTGACCGACGCGTTGGGCGTGCGCGAGCAAACCGCAGTCCACACCGGTCAGATGCACATCCGGCGGGTTGACGTCGGTGGACCGGAAGGAAGCCTCGGCAAGCAGCAGGTGCGCCCCCGAGGCGACCGTGAACAGGCCCTTGCAGGGACCGGTGTCGCCGCTGTACGCCAACACTCGCCCACCAGCTTCCACCCGCAGTCCATAAGCCGGCACGGGATGCACCACAGGCACCGGGGTCACCGTAAACGGACCCACTGAGATCGGCTGGGCGTCATACTCCTCGAAGGCGAACTCCGCGGTCATCCCCGGCACCATCGGCAGGTCATAGGCGCGCGCGAGCCGGTGCGCGACACCACTAGGCCCGCACACCGGAATGGCCGGTTGGGCACCCGCCGGGTGATACTTGCGATAGACGTAGTAGCCACACATGTCGAGGCAGTGATCCGGATGCAGGTGGCTGAGAAAGACCGCGTCGATCAGCCGCGGGTCCACGTGGCGTTGTAACGCGCCGAACGCCCCATTGCCGAGGTCGAGCAGGATGCGCCACGTCTTGCCACCAGCGTCAGCCTCGACCAAGTAGCAGCTCGCCGGCGAGTTAGGCCCGGGGAACGAGCCCGCACAGCCGATGACGGTCAACCTCATCGTAGTCCTCCGGAGAACTGCCGGGCGGTAGTGAACTCCGGTCCCAAAAATCGCCTGCCGATCAGTTCGAAGTCGGCTGGATTGCCGGTGGTCAGGAACCGGTGATCCGCGATGCCACCAGACCGCATCAGCTGGTTGTCCGCAACAGTCCGATAGACCTCCTTGGCGCACTCCTCCGCGCTACTGACCAGGGTGACCCGATCACCCATCACATAGGAGATCACCCCGGTCAGCAACGGATAGTGCGTGCAGCCCAGAATCAGGGTATCGATATCGGCCGACACCAGCGGATCCAGATACTCGTGGGCCACCGCCAGCAGCTCATCCCCGCCGGTGATGCCCACCTCGACGAAGTCGACGAATCGCGGGCACACGCGGGTCGTCAGCTGGATCTGAGGCGCTGCGGCGAAAGCATCGTCGTAGGCCATGGACTCCGCGGTCGCGTCGGTGCAGATCACCCCGATCCGCCCGGTGCGACTGGCCGCCACCGCCCGCCGAGTGGCCGGCAAGATCACTTCGACGACCGGGACGTCGTAGCGCTCCCGCGCATCACGCAGTACCGCTGCGCTAGCGGAGTTGCAGGCGATCACCACGATCTTCACCCCGCGCTCGACAAGGTGATCCAGACACTCCAAAGCATATTCACGGACCTCGGCAATGGGTTTCGGTCCATAGGGCTGCCGCGCGGTGTCGCCGACGTAGAGGATCGACTCGCGCGGCAACTGGTCGATGACCGACCGGGCCACCGTCAGTCCCCCGAACCCCGAGTCGAAGATCCCGATCGGCGCTGTCGGGTCCGCAAGGACGCCACGGATGACCACCGGCACAGATTACCGACCCTCAACCAGTCCCGCCCGGGCTTCGAGGTGTGATCTGGGCTTCATTACTCGGCGCAACCTCCCCGGCAGTTCGACCGAACTACTCGGCGACGACCCGGCCCTCAGCAGGTCGAGCTGGTTGGCGGGCGAGCGGTCGGCGCAGCTCGGCGACGGTCGGCCATGGGTTTGCCCGGCAACCCGCCAAGCCCTTGGACTGCTGCATCATCACCGGCGCCTTCCGGCCCGGGCCGGGACAGCCGAGATGCCCACGGCCGAGCCAATACCCGGTCTCAGGATTGACCACCATGTGCCGATAGGCGCGGCGCGATCTGCCGTAAGCGCGCCAGGCCGGGCTGGCTGACTTCCATCGGGTTTGGTTGATGATGACGAATCGGCCCACCCGGCAGCTCCATATCGCACTGCAGCCCGAAGAAAACCGCGGCACCCACGAAGCCTCTGCCAGCACGAGCGTGAAGTCGCCACCCCGTGCGACCCGACGGAACTTAACGCCGCTCGAGCGCCAACCGCGCGGATCGTCGTAGGAGCGTTGCGCTCGCCTGATGAACTTGTTGACGCCGACCGTGATGTCTCCGCGAGTCTCCACATGGTAGGTAACGACCCGGCGCTGGGCTACCCGATGCTTGACCTTCACTCTCGCGGACAGCACCACCGATCAACGATACCCGGCACGCCGGGCAGTAACTTGAACCCGCACCCGTTTGCCGACGTCGCGAAATCGAAGCCGATATCGCGCATCGACGGCACCGCGGATCGGTTTGCGTCCACGCAACCACTGATAGCGAAAATCGGTCGGCCGCGACGACCACCGACCTCGGTCTGCTTGGAGCCATCGTGAATATCGCGGCCGGCCGGAGATGACGGGCACGGCGCGGTTCGTCAGCCTGGCCTTGGTGACCGCACCTGTCTCCGTTGAGGCGGCGACGGCGGCCTCAATACCGTCGGAGGCAGTCACCCGCGCCGAGATCGGCTGTCCGATGTCCGCCACGCCGAGCCGGTACGATGCCCTGTCGGCGCCGGGGATGGGCGTGCCGGCCCGCAACCATTGATAGCTGAAGCTCAGCCCGCTCGGTGTCCACACCCCGGGAACGGCAGTGAGAGTCTCACGAAATCGCGCCGACCCGACCACACTCGGTGGTGTCAGGTTCACAATCGGTTCGGCCGCGGCAGCGGGCTGAATGCTCACTGGGCCCACCAGCACGCCCAGCCCGGCAAGCGTCGCCAATCGCCCACGCCAGGTCTGAGCTAGGCCCATAGCTGGCCCTCCAACCGGTCTTCGGCATCATCGATGGTGCCCTCATAGGCGCCAGTGGACAAGTACTTCCAGCCGCCATCGCATACCACGAATGCAATGTCCGCCCGATCACCAGCCTGTACCGCTTTGGTCGCCTGCCCGAGCGCGGCGTGCAGGATGGCACCCGTCGACACCCCGGCGAAAATGCCCTCCTGTGTCAGCAGTTCACGCACCCGATGCAAGGCGTCGCGCGGGCCCACCGAGAATCGCGAGTCGATCAAACTGGCGTCGTACAGCTCCGGCACGAAACCTTCCTCCAAGTTCCGCAAGCCGTAGACCAACTCGCCGTACCGTGGTTCGGCGGCGACGATCCGTACCTCCGGTTTGTGTTCACGGAAGTAGCGCCCCACGCCCATCAGCGTGCCGGTGGTGCCGAGGCCGGCCACAAAGTGGGTGATCGTCGGGAGATCAGCCAGCAGTTCCGGACCGGTTCCCTCATAGTGGGCAAGCGCATTAGCGGCGTTGCCGTACTGATACATCATCACCCAGTCAGGATGCTCGGCGGCCAACTTCTTCGCCACCCGAACGGCCTCGTTCGACCCGCCGGCAGCTGGCGAGAAGACAATCTCGGCTCCCCACATCCCCAGCAATTGCCGACGCTCGATCGAGGTGTTCTCGGGCATCACACAGACGATGCGATAGCCGCGCAAAGTGGCCGCCATAGCCAGGGAGATTCCGGTGTTGCCCGAGGTTGGCTCGAGCAGAGTGCAACCCGGTCTCAGCCGGCCATCCTTCTCGGCGTGTTCCAACATCCACAGCGCAGCGCGATCTTTCACGGATCCGGTTGGATTGCGATCTTCGAGTTTTGCCCAGAGCCGCACAGTGGGAGTCGGCGACAAGGTCGGCAGACCAATCAGCGGCGTACCGCCGACCGACGCCAGCAGACTTTCGTAGCGGGTCATCCGCCCGCGACGGCGGGCAGCACGACGACCTGGTCACCGTCGACGAGCGGCGCGGCCAGGCTGCCGATAAAGCGCACGTCTTCGTCGTTGATGTACACATTGACGAACCGCCGCAGTTCCTCGCCGGCGGCACCCGGCTCCACCAGTCGCTCCTTGATGCCGGGATGGTTCGCATCAAGGTCGTCGATCAGTGCCGCCAACGTTCCGCCATCGGCATCGACCGCTTTCGCTCCGTCGGTATAGCCGCGCAGGATCGTCGGAATTCGGACCTCGATGGCCATGACCTGGCGCTCCTTAGTGCTTTTCGTCGGGTAACTCGGGCAACACGGTGACCTCTTCCTCGGTCACCACGCCGGCTACGATTCTGTAGGAACGAAACTCCACGGCGGCGTCGTTATTCCCCGCACTCGAGCTCGACGCTTCGGGATCGAGGCCCCGCGTACTCACCAGGACGTAGTGGGCATCCGGTTCGCTGGCCAAACCGACGTCCGTGCGGCTCGGGTAGGCGTCCGTAGCCGTGTGCGAGTGATAGATCACCACCGGTTCCTCATTGGCCGACCACATCTGCTTGTAGAGGGCGAGCAACTCGCCCGAGTCGAACTCGTAGAAGGTCGGGCTCGCGGCAGCGTTGATCATCTCGATCAGTCGTTCCGGGCGATCACTGCCTTCGGGACCGGCGACGATGCCACACGCCTCGTTAGGGTGATCTCGTATGGCGTGGGCGACGATGCCGGCGTAGGTAGCCCGGTCGAGGATTAACACGAAGAAACTCTAGGTCACGGCCTCCCCGCCGACACGTCACTCCCGCCCGCTGAGACGTCACAAAATCTCACCGACACGTCACAAAAGGGGACTCGATGAGCTGACAGTTGCGTGCAACACCGAAGTCGCCCGTCAGGAGGAGTTTCATGAATCCTTACTGCCACTTGTGACGCCTCGGCGGGATTCGGTGACTCAGTGGCTCAGTGCCTCGACCAAGGTCTCCTGAAGGTAGCCCAACCACTGATAGATGTTGTAGGCATGACTACGAGGATCCTCCTCCGGCAGGGTATGCCAGAAGTCCTCGTCGTCTTGGGCCACACCAAGCCGAGTAGCCAGCGCGAGCCGCATGTCGGTCAAACTCCTCAACCACAATGTCGCCACTTGGGTCGTCAGTTCAACGTCGATCACCGCGCTGGCGTCGACCACATGCTCTCGACCAACTTCGGGTAGCCCGGCCTCCGCAAGAGCACTCACGACACTCTCCGCCGAGAATGCTTTGCTGCCACGTAGCGCGGGCTCGGTGAATCGCCGGAATTCAGCCGACGCCTCATCGTTGTCGGAATAGGCCGACGGCAACAACCGGGCCAGGACCGGGTCGTCCGGTGCGGTCAGCGGCCCGGTGAAGTTGAACATCGCCTCCAGTGGATCCTGCACCTCATCAGGCAACGCCTGCTCATTGCGCAACAACTCGACCAACTGGGCGGCCAACGACCGGAGCAAGTCGGCTTCGAGGATCGAGAAGTTGGCGATCACGAGATCGCTGCGCCGGTGCCACGCGAAGCCGGTGGTCACTCGGAGCGCTCCAAGGTCGCCCACAGGCCGTATTCGTGCATGGCTTGTACATCACGTTCCATCTCTTCTCGGGATCCAGAACTCACCACTGACTTGCCGTCTTGATGTACTTCCAGCATCAGCTTCTCCGCCTTCTTCTTGGGATACCCGAAGTACTTGCGGAAGACGAAGGTGACGTAGGACATCAGGTTGACGGGGTCGTTCCACACGATGGTGACCCAGGGCAGCGAGGCGAGCACAGCCTCGTCTATCACCTCGTCGGGAAGCACATCAGGGTCGAGAACAGGTGGATCGGCAACTGGCACTCCGCCATGGTGGCATATCCACCGTACGCCCTGGCAATGCCTGCTCGACAGATCGCGGCACGCAATGATCAGCCCGCGAGGCCGGAACGAGACCAGGGCTTCTGCCTACGATGCCCACCGCTGCGCAAGTGAGCCGATGACCGATACGGCGCGATTGGTGGCCACACCCAGCAACGCCTCCACTCGACTGTTCCCCAGCCGCGTCGAGTGATACGGGGTGGACAGCAGCAGATGAACCGCGCGACCACGAACGATGGCAAGGTCGGCCTGTGTCGACAGCGACTCGATGGCCAATGCCGCATCAGGTGTTGGTGCTTCTTTCAACAACGACACATGGTGACGGCGATCCGTGTTGACCTCCGCACCTAACCGATCAACAGCCTCTGCCCAGATGTCCACGGCATCGGCCGCCACCTGAGTCAGCTCTGGCAAGGGCAGCACGATCGTCGGCACGGCGAACCCGCGATCCGCGGCGTACGCCCGCTCCAAGGCTGCCTCGATCTTTGCCCGACTACGCAGTGGGGTAGTAAGTCGGACGTTGCCGGTGTTGAGGTAGGTCTCGACGTCCACCCCGCCAGCGGCTTCGGTAGCCGACTTGATAGCTGCCTTGGGAAACTGCCGAGTCGGCCCCAGGTTGATAGCTCGCAGGAACGCGACGTACGTCGGCATGATCACCCCGCCTCTCGGATATGACCCACAACGAGTACCCGATCCTAGGAGGACTTCCGGGCTGCCCAGGAGCGTACCGCGTGGATCCGTGCGGTCAGCTGTTCGGCGGTCGCCATCGCCGCCGCCGGCCCACCGCATTCGGCGCGCAAGGCCGCGTGGGTGTTGCCGTGCGGTTGCCCGGTGCGATGATGCCAGGCGGCGACCAGGCCATTGAGCTCTCGACGTAGGAGCGTCAGTTCCTCATGGGTAGTGACCTCCGCGATGTCGGGAGGCATTGAGACCGCGCTCTGCGCTCGTCGTGACTGCCGATGGCGCAGCAACTCGCGAACCTGCTCGGGCTCCAGTAGACCCGGGATACCCAGGAAGTCCATCTCTTCATCGGAGCCGGAAGCCACCTCACCGGCGTGGCCGAACGCATCGCCTTCATAGAGCACATGGTCGAACCGCGCGGACGACGCAAGCGCTTCGAATCCGGCCGGCTCAGGCGCCGAGCTTTCGGTGTTGGCCGCCGCTACCAGAGCGTCCTCCGGTGCGAACAGGTCGGCATCGTCGGTCACCGTCCGCCCAAGCGCGTGATCTCGCTCGACCTCCATCTCGGCGGCGTACTCCAACAGCGCCGGCATCGACGGAATAAACACCGACGCCGTCTCGCCGCGCCGACGAGCGCGCACCAACCGTCCTACCGCCTGCGCGAAGAACAACCGAGTGGACGTCGTGGTGGCATAGACACCTACCGCCAGCCGCGGAATGTCCACACCTTCGGAAACCATGCGCACCGCGACCAGCCACCGCGCGTCGGAGTCGGTAAACGCCGCGATCTTTCGCGAGGAGGCCTTCTCGTCGGAGAGCACCACGACCGGTGGTCCGCCGGTGATGGCGCGAAGATGTTTGGCATAGGCCCGTGCCGAATCCTGATCCGAGGCAATCACCAGCCCAGCGGCGTCCGGCACGTGCCGACGTACTTCGCTCAAGCGCCGGTCCGCGGCGCCCAACACCTCGGGAATCCAGGCCCCGTTCGGATCCAGCGCGGTTCGCAGCGCGTGCGCGGCCAGTTCCTTCGGCAGCGGCTCGCCCAGCCGGGCGGCTATCTCGTCGCCCGCGCTGGTGCGCCAGGTCATCTCTCCCGAGTAGGCCAGAAACAACACGGGCCGAACCACGTTGTCGGCCAATGCTTCGGCGTAACCATAAACGTAGTCGGCAGCCGATCGGGCGATCCCGTCATCGCCGGGCTGATAGCTCACGAACGGAATCGGGTTGATGTCGGAGCGAAACGGCGTTCCGGTGAGCGCCAGACGACGTGTCGCGGGGCCGAACGCTTCACGAATCCCGTCGCCCCACGACAGCGCATCGGCCGCGTGATGGATCTCGTCCAAGATGACCAGCGTCTTGAATCGTTCGGTGCGGATTCTCATGGCCAGCGGGTTCGCGGCAACCCCGGCGTAGGTCACGGCCACCCCGGTGAAGTCCGCCGAGGTTCGTCGTTTTCCGGCGGAGTACGCCGGATCGAGAGCAATGCCCACGCGCTCAGCTGCAGCCGCCCATTGCGTCTTGAGATGCTCCGTCGGCGCGACCACGGTAATCCGCTGAACGATATGACGGCGCAGCAGGTCGGCGGCGAGAGTCAACGCAAAGGTGGTCTTGCCCGCACCGGGGGTGGCGACCGTCAAGAAGTCGCGCGGAGACATCGCGGCGTACCGCTGAAGCGCCTCCGACTGCCACTGGCGCAGCCGGACGGAGGTCACTCGCTGTCCAGCGTCCAGCCGGATAAGCTGGGCCGGTTAACAACCGGACGGTGAGTCATCCGTCGGATCCTTGTCCCGGGTTGAGTGACTCCCAGATCTCCTTGCACTCCGGACACACCGGGAACTTCTCCGGCGCACGGCTCGGCACCCAGACCTTGCCGCACAGCGCAACGACGGGGGTGCCCATCACCATGGCCTCGGTGAGCTTGTGCTTGTCGACGAAGTGGGAAAACCGTTCGTGATCACCTTCGTCGGTGGGCACGGTGCGCCGGTCCTCCAGGACGTCAGTGCCCTCAGCAGGTGCGAAACCGATCTTGGGATTGCTCACACACCTCAGTCTAGTTCTGCTCTGGATGCCGTGGGCGGGTGACTCGCCAGGCCAGCTCACCGGGCTGGCGGCGGAGGACATCGCGATGCAGTCCGTCAGGGTCGGCTCGAAAGGCGTCTTCGGGTTCACTCGGCATCAGGTACCAGCTGCCTTCGGCAATTTCACCGCGGAGCTGGTCGGCGTCCCATCCGGCATATCCGGCGAAGATCCGTACGGCACTGACCGCATCGGCGATCAGGTCGGTGGGAGTGTCGAGATCCAGTATGCCGAGACCTGCTCCGACTAGGCCGGAGGTGATCGGCCGGAAGCCCAGGGGCTCATCTCCCCGATGGGCCAACCGCCCGACGCCCAGCGCGCCGTCGGTGGCGACCGGGCCACCGCGGAACAACACGGCTGGTTCGACGACATGATCCGCCCAGTCAGCCAAGACCCCGCCGACCGGCAATGTCGAGGGTCGGTTCACAATCACCCCCACTGCACCGTCGGTGTCCGACTGCAGCAGCAAAACCACCGAGGCCGCGAAGTTCGGGTCCATTAGGGTCGGCGTCGCCACCAGCAACATGCCGGGCCGCGGAGCGTGGCCGTCCCGGGGGTCGGGGGCGCGCCTCATAGACCCATCATGCCTCCCCTCAGTGGTCGCGGTCGGTTCGTCCACGAACGAGCGTCGCCCCCGGCAAAGACACGAGGGAGGAGACCCAATGAAACGTCGCAGGGCGAGCTACGAAGTGCGCGTATTTGCCGGGGGCAATCGCGCTAGTTGTACGTCCCCAGTGCGCCGTGCGTCCATGAACGTCACCGTGCTGGGGCACGGCGTTCCACACCACCCGGGCCATCCGTCAGGAACCCGAGGCGAAGCGTGCAGCCGGGGCAGTTTCCGGCGCAACTGCGAGCCGACCCAACAAACCGAGGCGAAGCGTGCAGCCGGGTTAGCGGACGGTGACGCTGCCGCCGACTTTAGGAACCAGCTCGATCCATACCCGACCGGCCGGCACTGGTTGGGAACCGGCCTTGGTGACCAACTGCAACGGGCCTGCCAGGCTGTTCTTCTTCCAGGTGCCACGGATGACCTGACCGGCGTGGAACATGATCGCCGGGCCTGAGCCGGCCAGCTTCGTCTCCGGTACCGGATTGCCAGCCGGGTCGGTGTAGCCGGCGTCGCCGACGTCGGCCTTGAGCACTAGCACGGTGTCGGCCGGAAACTGGTCTCCTTGCGCCGCGTACGAGTTCACGTTGCGGTACTTCCCGGCGCGAAACTCCCATTCCGTGGTGTGCCCGGGCCCGAACGAGACCGCGAAAGCCTTAGCCGGCCGGCCTCCGAGGAAGTCCTTCTCGGTACCCCAGGGCAAGTAGTCCTGGGGTCGGCCACTCGGGTTGGACGCCTTCCTCGCGATCTCGCCGAGATTGGCGAATACGTTGTAAGGGGCGGCTCGTTGGTTGTCCCGGTAGATCCCACCGACACCCTCCTCGAAGAAGCGGATCTTCGCTTGCCGAATCCGTCCGATGGTGACTGCCGCTGCTCCGCTGGTCACCACCGAGGCCTTCACCGGGGTGACGATGCCGATGTCACTGGCGCGCATCGAACGCACCGGGCCGACTACCGCGGGAGTCTGGGAGTAGAAGAACGCGGCCAACCGGGTGAGGCCACCCTCGACAAGCTCCTCGACCACCAGGTCGGCCTTGCCGAGGCCGATCTGCGGGGTGCTGGCGTAGGTGTTGTCTATCTTGACGACCAACACCGAGTGCGGACGGGTGGCGCTCGCGCCGTTCTTGAGTTCGGTACCTGTCAACGGTTCGGTCTGCGGCTCCGGCGGCCGCGGTGCGGCCGAGGCGGGCGGGCTGGACTCCGCAGGCTCCGAAGCGGGACTTTCGTCACCACCACAACCGGCCAGCGTCAGCGCGGCAGTCAGGGCCAGCGCCAGGAGAAGACACTTTTTGGACGCCGTCGTCGTCAACTCAACCTCGCTCCACCATCGACGTACACCGTGTGTCCGGTGATGAAGGACGCATCGTCACTGCACAGGAAAGCCGCGGTCGCGGCGATGTCCTCGGGCTGCCCCACCCGACGCATCGGGGTAGCTTGAGCGGCCGCCTCTCGAAAGGCGGTCACGTCCATGCCCATTCTGGCGGCGGTGGCGTCCGTCATGTCGCTCACGATGAAGCCGGGCGCGATGGCGTTGGCGTTGACGCCGAATGGACCGAGCTCGATGGCCAGCGTTCGAGTGAACCCCTGAATGCCCATTTTGGCGGCCGAATAGTTCGCCTGCCCGCGACTGCCGAGCGCCGAGACGCTGGACAGGTTGACGATCTTGCCGTACTTCTGGCCCACCATTACTTGCTGAGCCGCCCGAGTCATCAAGAACGCGCCCTTGAGATGGACGTTCATCACGGCGTCCCAGTCGCCCTCGGACATCTTGAACAACAAGTTGTCCCGAGTGATCCCGGCATTGTTGATCAGGATGTGCAGGCCACCCAGGTCAGCGACCACCCGTTCGATCGCGATCCTCACACTGTCCGCGTTTCCGACGTCGCAGCCGAGGCCAATGGCCGCATGCGCACTCAGTCGGCGAGCGGCGTCAGCCGAAGCGGTGTGCTCCAGATCGAGTATGGCGACCGCGGCGCCTTCACTGGCGAGACGCTTGGCGATGGCGAACCCGATGCCACGCGCCGCCCCGGTCACGATGGCTACTCGCCCGTCGAAGACACCCATGGACTCCACCCTAGGTCACCGAATCGGGTTCCTTAGTAGCTGCCCCGGATACCGGGCACGCCGTGCCGCGAGTATCGATGGTTAGCCAACGGCAAGGTAGATCTTGCGCAGGCGCTCGGTGATCGTCCACACCGTCTGCTCACCGGCCTGGAGCCGAACCGCGGCGCCGGGGCCCAGCTCCAGGGTCGAGCCATCAGCGAAGTCCACTCGGCCGGACCCGGACAGCACCACGAAGATCTCGTCGGCTTCGATATCGCGCGCGACACCCTCGGCAATCTCCCAAATCCCGGCCTCGGCGCCGCCGACATTCCCGAACTCGCGCACGCCGACTGCGGGAGTCCCCTCGACAATCTGCTCGTCCGCGAGCGGGTCAGGTTCCAGGGGGGCGTCGAACACGTTGGCGACGAGGAGTCGTTCATTCATACCGCAATGCTGCCACGTAGTCGCTCGGCGTATTGCCTCGCCTCGCTGCCCACGTACGATGTGCGCGGCCAGAAGAATCCACGCAGCCCGTCGCCTTTGGTCCGCGGCACCACGTGAAGGTGTAGGTGGGGGACGGATTGGCTGACGGTGTTGTTCATGGCCACGAACGATCCTTGCGCGCCGAGTCCGGCCACGACGCCGGTCGCGATCCGTTGCGCGGCGGCTAGGAACCCGTCACGCAACTCGGCGGGGAGATCGGGCAAGGTCTCGACATGGCGCCGGGGCACGAGCAATACGTGTCCCTTGAATACCGGTCGGTCATCGAGGAACGCCAAGAACTCCGGATCGTCGAGCACGACATAGGCCGCCGCCTCCCCGGCCACGATCCGACAGAACACACACGACACGATTGTCACCCTAGTCGCCGTACGCCACGCAGTGCGGTGGCGCACGCCGCGTGCCATCGCAACCGGACCGGCTCGGTCCACGAACGTGTTCTACGACTTCAGCGGCTCCAGGTCGGGTGACCCAGCCCGACTGACCTGTTCTCGGCTGAGCACCGCCTGCTGGCCGAGTTCGGTCATTCGAGCCGCCGACCGGGGGCACCTCCGCCAGCTCATCGCGAGCGGCGAGGTCACCGTGCTCGAACGCTGGCGCCACTCCCCCAAGCGTCCTTCGCCCCAAGCGTCCTTCGTCGGCGGGATCACCACCTGGCATGGGACCCGAGGCATCGCAACGGGCGAGCTCACGCTGCACGGGGTCACTCGGCCGATCACGTTCGAGGCCGGCTTCGAGGGATATGTCCGGGACCCTCGGGCGGTGATCGCGTGGTCTTCTCGGCGCATGACCGGGTCAATCGTCCGGACTTCGGGATCTCCTGGACGTATCGCCGGAATCGGGTGACCTCCTGGACACCAAGGAGATCTCGATCGATGTCGAACTCGAAGCGGTCCGAAGCTAACCCGGATCGTTCACGAGGCTCCGGTGTGATCGGCGCGTAGAAACACGGAAGTGCCTGCCCAGCAGGGGAAACTTGGGTTTGCGACGACTCAAGATCTCCAACGTGGAAGGCACTCCGTAGGTGAAGCGTACTTCGTGGTCCACCAGCTTGTCCGTGACCTCCGATGGTGTCGGCGTGGTTGCCCACGCCGACAGCGTCGCCACCCGTCTGTTGGCTGACCGCACCGGCCTCACGGCCGAACTGTCAAAGGTGATGGTCCGCCGCAACTTTGTCCCGCTCCATGACCGCGGCCGGGTCCTGACCGACGTTGCGGTGATGCTCGCGGATGGTGGTGAGGCGATCGCTGACATCGACGTGCTACGCCACCAGTCCAGCGTGTTGGGCCGGGTCGCGTCGCCGCCGACGGTGTGGCGTGCCTTGAACGAGGTCACGCCCGCACGGTTGAAAAAGATCCAGACCGCACGGGCACGAGCGCGTCGCCACGTGTGGCCCCAGTTCCCTGATGGTGTGCCGGCCAGCCAGCCGGGTCGCCGGTACCGAACTCGACGATCTGATCGTGTTGGACACCGACGCCACGATCGTGATCAGCCACAGCGAGAAGGAGAACGCGGCACCGACCTTCAAGCGGACCTTCGGATTCCACCCGCTGGGCGTGTGGTGCGACAACACGAGTGAGTTCCTCGCCGCCAAGCTCGGTGCGGGTAACGCGGGATCGAACACCGCTGCCGACCACATCGAGGTCCTCACCGACGCGATCGCCCAGATCCCCGCCGCTCACCGCAAGAAGCTGCTGATCAGGTCCGACGGCGCGGGTGCGTCCCACACACTGTTGGACTGGCTCACCGAGCAGGGCAAGGTCCGCTGCCGCAGCGTGGAGTACAGCGTGGGATTCGCGATCACCGAGAAGATCCGTGACGCGATCGACCTGATCCCGAAGCAGATCTGGACGCCGGCGCTCGATGCCGACGGCGGCGTGCGTAAGGGCGGCGATGTCGCCGAGCTGACAGGGCTGCTTGAACTGGCCAAGTGGCCCGAGGGGATGCGAGTCATCGTGGGTCGCAAACGACCCCACCCCGGCGCCCAACTGTCGCTGTTCGAGGAACGCGACGGCTGGCGCTACCAAGCCTTCGTCACCAACACGAAGACCGGCCAGTTGGCGTTCCTCGAAGCCCGGCACCGTGCCATGCTCGGGTCGAGGACCGCATTCGGCACGCCAAGGACTCCGGACTCGGGCGCTTCCCATCCCGAGAGTTCGACATCAACGAGGTCTGGCTCATGCTGGTCCAGATTGCTGCTGACCTGACCGCGTGGACCCGGATGCTCGCCCTGACCGGCGATGCCAAGGTCCTCGCGAACTGTGAGCCCAAGGCACTGCGCTACCGCTTCCTGCACGCGCCAGCCCGACTCACCCACGGCGCCCGTCGACGACGGCTCCGGATCCCCGAGACCTGGCCCTGGGCAGCCGCGATCGCCGCGGTCTTCGCCACCATCGCCGCGATCCCACAACCAGCCTGACCGAACGCCCGCCCGCCACCCCAGGAACTGGAGAACCGCAGCCCGGCAGCGCCAGCCGGCCCAGCGACGTACCCCAGGACCGTCATCAACCCAGCTCACGCCGCGACGCCATTGTCGGCACCGTCATGAATGACCGGGGCTAACAGTGCGGTGGTTGTGGCGCACCATGTG
>JBOFLH010000502.1:0-3618 GCA_051657765.1 Nocardioides sp.
CTGCCTCGGCGTCATCACGAGCACCGGTACTGGCGGCCGCCGCACAGACGGCGTGCACGTCATTCCCATCGGGGCACTCGGACCCTGACGCGTCGACTTCGCGCGCGGGCAGCACAAGGAGATCGATGTGCGGCGCATCGAACCGGAGCTTGACCTCGACGCCGATGCGATGCGCGACGAGCCGTCAACAAGCAGGAGGTGTAGATAATCCTCTTTCGTACCTCCCGCCCACCCTTCCCGGACACCGGGTAATTCAGCGAATAGCTCGTCGGAAAACGTGGTTAGTCGGAGTACATAGTCACCTCCTCGGGTAGCGACCAACACGGAACGACGCCGGCTGTATCGACAGGCTGGGGCACCGCTGGGCCTACCGCCTCCGAACGCAAAGAATCCCCGTCAGGCCGGACAGGCCCAACGAGGATTCATCTTTTGCGCTGCGTGGCGGAGGCGGCGGGATTTGAACCCGCGAGAGGTATCAACCTCAACCCGCTTAGCAGGCGGGCGCCATAAACCGGACTAGGCGACGCCTCCCGGACAGCGGGCCCAGGCTACAAGCACCGGCCGCACAGGTCCCAATCGGGCGGTTCGCGCCGACCGATCCGCAAGGGGCGAAACCACCGTTCACGACAGTGGCCGCAGGCCCTGACCGCGCGACAGACACCGGCGTACCTCTTCGGCGAAACCATCTCGGTCCCCGGCGAGCGCACCGACCGGGATCGCCGTCGAACCGCCATCCCGGCGGCGCAGCACCAGGCAGACCGTTCCGGACAGCGTCGCCGACACCACGTCTTCAACGTCCGCCCACCGGCCTTGTGCCACCCCGGGCCGCAGGAATCGGACCCGGTATCCGGCATCGTCGAGCTCGACGACCGCGACCCGGACGACGTACCACGCCCAGCCGGCGGTAACGCCGACCCCGACCAGGGCCACCGTCCACAACAGGCCCGTCGGCAAACCGAACACCAACACCAGGCCAGTGACGACAAACACCGCCAGGGCCAACGCCACCACCCCCGCGCCGACCAGGCGGGCACTGATCGCCGGAGCAAGTCGATAGATCACGGACATCCCCCGATTGAACAAGACACCGACCATCGAACCAAGTTGATGCGCACCCACGGGGTCGATCCCTCTACACTTGCCCGGTCCGGGTACGGCGCGGCGATGTCGTGACCGCCGGGCTCGGAGGGGTGCCGGAGTGGCCGATCGGAACCGCCTTGAAAGCGGTCGCTGGCAGAAATGTCAGCCGCGGGTTCGAATCCCGCCCCCTCTGCCATGGTGATGTGCTGAACCAGCGCCCCGCCCCCTCTGCCACCATCATCGGCATGGTTCGGGCCGCCGATCCGCTCGGCCAATGCCGCTGTGCCACCTACATTGGGCCAAATCGGCCGGCGACCGGAGCCGATACGTCGCCGCGGTCGGCGTGTCGGAATCGTTGTCTGGCCGAGGTGGCCCTGCGGGGACGGCCGTGCAGCTGGCGTTCGCACGTGCCAGCCGGACGTTCGCCTGACCCAGCTCGCCGGCCCTGTGGATCGTGAGCGCGATCAACCCGCCCTCAGGGCCAGAATGCCCATATGAAGCCAGCCGACGCGTTAGCGCAAATGGGCGGCATCGCCGATCTCGCGGCGCTACAACGCCTGACCAGCCGCAAGCGCATCCGCTCGGCGGTCACTCGCGGCGACATCGTGCGGGTGGGCCACGGCCGATTGGCGTTGCCGGTCGCCGAACGAGCGCTACTCGCCGCCCGCGAGGTGAACGGCTACCTGTCTCACCTGAGCGCGGCCGCACACTGGGGCTGGGAGATCGGCTTACCGCCCGATCGACCCCAGATCACCCTCCATCGAAAGCAGCCACAACCCGCGGAAGCCTCCACGCCGATCGAGCTGTTCCGGCGAGATCTGCCAGGCACCGAACGCGACGGATGGGCGACGACGCCGCTCGCGACAGTGCTCGACTGCGCCCGCGACCTCTCGTTCCAGGACGCGCTCGCCGTCGCCGACTCCGCGCTGCGGCACGGCCGAGTGACTCGCGATGAGCTGCTCAACGCCACCGCGAAGCTGCGGGGCGCGCGTGGCCGGCGGACCCGATCAGTTGCCGAGCAGGCGAATCCGCGGGCGGGCACTGCCTTCGAGTCGATGCTGCGGGCCATCGCGATCGAAGCTGGACTCCGCTGCATCCCGCAGTACGAGATCCAGGTGGGTGACCTGACCCTGCATCCGGACCTTGCCGACCCACTCCGTGGTGTCGTGTTGGAAGCAGATTCGTGGGCTCACCATGCGAGCAAGGATGCCCATGACCGCGACTGTGCTCGCTACAACGCATTCACCTCGACCGGTTGGGCGGTGTTGCGTTTCACCTGGCCCCAAGTGGTGTTCGCGCCGTCATACGTGCACGGCGTGATTCAGGCAACGCTCGCCGTTCGAGCGACCGAGAGTCCAGGCCGCCACCGCGCGGGCCGCCAGCGCCATCGTGAACATCCCGTGCGCCTTCGGGGGGCCATTCTGGCCACACATTGTGGGCGACACGCCGACGGTTAGGGGATGTCGGAGCAGTTGGCAGGCCAAACCGGCCCCTAGCCGCGCGCAAGAGCGGCCTATAGAAGGGCGCGGCCCCGGCGCGGCTCTGGACGAACGGCTCTCTGCTGCTCGGCCGCGCGGGCGCGGGAGCCGCGGGTGTCGTTGAGCCAGAGATCGGCACGAATGAGCACAAAGCCGACCAGCAGGCCCAGCAGCACGCTGTAGAGGGTCTGCAGCCCGACCTCAAGCAAAGGTGTGGCGGGCCGAATCAGCGCATGCGCAATCGGCGCGGTAGCAGTAACCCCGAAGGCGGACAACCACCACCCCTGCCGACGTCGCGCCCGGAGATGGCAACCCCAGGCCAGCGCCGGAATGCCGAGCAGTGCCACGATCGGCCGGGGCACCGCGCCGACGTGATCGTGTAGCCAGCGAGCGCCGCCGAACAATGCCTCCACCAACCCAGGACTGCCATAGCGTCGCAACACCTCGGCATACACCAGGCTCATTGCCAGCGCACCGCCACCCACCGCCACCAGCCCGAGGCCACGGCGACCTAGCCCGTGAAAGCCCGCGCCCAGCCGGAACACCAGCACGAACGCCATCAGCACGGACAAACCAAGCGTGAGGTATTCGAACCGCCCCGGGTGCACCACCGGCGCATAGCCGATGCTGGCAAAGGCGCCGACCGCCGCGATCAGCACCGCGACCACTACCTCCCGCACCGCCGGCCAGAACCGGACGGCCGGAACGGTCGACATCACGGCCAGCACGGCGGCGAGCACGCTGGTGAGCAAGGCGGCGCCGGTGCGCAGTCGGTCGACATCGGACCACACCACCGCGACACCCACCAACACCACCACACCACCGAAGATCCACGGTCGGCCGCCGGTCCGAGCGGCCAGGGCCATCATGTACGCCGTGCTCACGGCAACCGCACCAGCGCTCGCCAGCAGGGATTGATCAACGACGCCCCATCCCAGGCCGAGAATCGAGGAGCCCAGACCCGACACGCCGGCACCGAACAACACCCACCAGGCCACCGCCAGCAGCGGATGCCGGCGGCGGTTTTCCGGGGTCGCCGTCAAGCGAGACCGCTGGCGCG
>JBOFLH010000503.1:0-1165 GCA_051657765.1 Nocardioides sp.
AACGGCGCCAGTACACAGCACAACTTAACACTGCGACGGATTCCCCCACCAGGGTTGACGTTCATCATCAAGGGGATGTTGAAAACATCGGTAAGGACCTGCGAAAATTACTGAACTGCCCGGAATCCTTCGAGTCAGCATTCAACAAAGACGGCATCGCCGGTTCATTGTTAGGCCAACAACCGAAGGATCCGCAGTTCTCACAAAAAGTGATCGAATTCAAAGAAGCTCTGATTAAGTTCGTCGAGATCGGACCTGATTCCACGATAGGACGGACCATAATCATTGACCGTCGCTTCTATAGCCGACTGGAGAATGCCGATATCTTCGACATGGTGACCAACATCATGTTGTGGTTCCCAGAGGATCTCATATCCGTCCGTTATCGCCCACAAGGCGGGCACGGCTACGTCGCCGTAGATCGGGGTTCTCCTGGCCAGAGGACGGCGGCCTTACTCGCGGTGATACTTCAGATGGGTACCGACCCACTGGTGCTCGATCAGCCAGAAGACGACCTGGAGAACAAACTCATCAGACACCTTGCTGTGGAAACACTGAAGAACATCAAGGGCCATCGACAACTGATCGTCTCCACCCACAATGCCAACGTGGTCGTAACCTCCGCCGCCGAAAACATCCTTGTGCTCGAACACGGCCAAGTGGTTCCAGGGATCGAGGCGGAGGGAACACTTCAGAACGCGGAGGTCAAGAGCAATGTTTGCGAGATCCTCGAAGGCGGCGAAGAGGCGATCACAACGAGATACCGCAGGCTCATTGAGTCGACGGTCGTGTAGCGCGAGCCGATCTATCGACAGCTTGGGTCGGCCGGCACGGAACCTGCTTCGTTGCGATGCCTATGTTCCGCTCGTGACGGTCGTCCGACCTGAGTTGCACAGCTTGGGTGGGCGCCCCAGGTCGCGGAGCACCTAGCAACAGTCAATGCACTAGGCTCCGATTTTCACCGTTTCCGACCCCAATCTAGCCCAGAGGTCGCGCAGTCTCTCAGGGGCCACCGTAGTCCGAACCGAGCGATCCGCATCAGCGCCGACTAACCGGAGCAACCCTTACCCGAGGAGCCTTTTCCCGCTGCCAACGCCTTGATCGACCGGCTCCTGGACGTCAGAATCCTCATAGACTTGCGCAAGTTTTTTCTAAAACTCTCAAA
>JBOFLH010000504.1:0-5809 GCA_051657765.1 Nocardioides sp.
CGCCGCCGGGTGCCCGGGTCTGCTCAGGGCGCCGGTCGACGCCACGAGCGGGGGGCGAGTTCTCTGGAGATGGCGCTGATCGCGCCGGGCCTGATCTTCTTGATCTTCTTCTGCGTGCAGGGCGCCCTGTTTTTCTACGGCAAGAGCGTCGCGATCCAGAGTGCCCGCGAGGGTGTCTCGCAACTTCGCCTGGCCCCCGACCAACCTACCTATGACCAGATTCGTCCCGAGGTGATCGCCAACACCGAGCGCTTCGCGGCGACGGTTGGCCGGGAATCCTTGATCGATCCGGCCGTGTCGTCGTCCTACGACGACGCGCGGGCGCGGGTGCGCGTGGTGGTAACCGGCCAAGTCATCTCCCTGGTTCCCTGGCTGGACCTCACAATCACCGAGAGCGCGGAGGGCCCGGTGGAGCGCTTCGACGGATCCGCCCCATGAGCGCGGCGACACGGGGTGAGCGGGGATCGCTGGCTATCGAACTGGCGATGATCGCCCCAAGCCTGTTGCTGTTGTTCGGGCTGATCTTTGCCTATGGCCGGGTGAGTCAAGTGAACGGCACCCTCGAATCGGGCACCCGGGACGCAGCCCGGAGCGCCACGAGTGCTCGTTCGCTGGCCGACGCGCAGGAGCGGGCCCGGCGCGCCGTGGCGGACGCGATCCAGGCAACCCCGCAGTCGTGTCAGGACTCGGTCGAGGTGCGGGTGGTCGGCGACTTCGTGGCCGGCGACCCGATCACCATCGAGGCTCGGTGCCGCTATGGGCTGTCGGACATCGGACTGCCGGGAGCGCCGGGCACGGTCAGCGCGACGTCGTCGTTCACTTCGATGCTCGATCCGTATCGTGGTGTGGAGTGACGTCGATCCGGTGGCTGCGTCGCCGGGGCGAGTCCGGTTCGGTCGCGCCGGCCATGCCGATCATCGCCGCGGCCCTGTTGATCCTGGGTGGCCTGGGGGTGGATGGCTCTCGGCAGCTGAACGCCCGCGGCCAAGCGGTCGCCTTCGCCGAGGAAGCGGCTCGGGCCGGGGCACAGGGGGTCGATGTGAACGCGGACCGGCTCGAACTCGATCCGGGCCTGGTGCGAGCGCGGGTGGCCGACTACTGCGCCCGAGTCCTCGCCCGGGCGCAGGTGTCGCGGTGTCGCTTGGTGGGCATCAGCGAGGTGTCCGCCGCGGATCCGCGACCTCTGGTGGTGGAGACCGAGGTGGGCTTGAGCGTGGAGGCGTCACTGTTGGGCCTGGTGGGGGTACGCCGACTCACCGCCAGCGCCGGCGCCCGCGCTCGGCCGTTCGAAGGCATCGACGCGCCGATCGACTGACCGGCCCCCACGCGCTGTGGCTCGTCCGAGAACCAGACGCGCGCTAACAGCTGTAGAAGCTAAACGGGATGCCGCAACCGCTTAGCCGGCGTTCGAGTTCGTAGGAGCGCTGCTCGCCGACCCATCGTTGCTCCAGGAGGTCGATGACGTCGTGGCTGTCTTCTCCGTCGAGAAGCGTGATGATCGCCGGGACATCTGTCGCCGAGTAGGTCTTGAACCATTCGTATTCGCCGTCGGGGCTCACGATCTCGGTTCCCGCCCCCAAGTCTTGACCATCGATGTGCAATGCGCCTTGGGCGTCGACATAGGCCCACAGGGCACGATGGCCGCCGTCGACGTCGACGCTTCGCAGGGTCACGGTTCGCGACCTGCCATCAGTCAAGGTTTCGTTGGTTCTGCTGGTGGTGAAGATTGCCTTGAGTCGCCGTACCCAGGTGTTCATGTCATCTCCTTTACCTCGAGATCTGGTGAAGGTGCGCCCCGGAGTGCCTGGGTGATGGTTTCCAGCACAATGTCTGCGTCGGCGAGGCCGTCGAGGAGGCGTTGTCGTGCCGGAAGATACCGCTCATTGAGCAGGGCTCGGGCGCTCTCGGGTTGGTGGGCGGCGAGTCCAGGGTTGCTGGCGATGTTCACCGCGTTGTCGGCCAGCTTCACGATGCGGCCCAGTGGGTGGGCGCGGGCGCGTTCGATCAGGGCGGCGTACGGTTCCCCGGGAACGCGGGTGACCGCCACCACTGCCTCCACGACCCGCGCGGGAACTCCCCGAGCGGTCAGGCTGTCGGGGGTGTGGTCGGTGTCTTCCAGGGCGTCGTGCAGGTAGCCCGCCATCACGGCCTCGGCACCGAACGAGGTCAAGGCATCGGCGGCCGGAACCAAGTGGGCCGTGAAGTAGTCCCGTCCCTGCTTGTCGACTTGGCCGATGTGCGCCTCCTGGGCGAGGCGAGCGGTCGACTCGACGGTGAATACCGGTTCTGGTTCGCTCAACTCTTCTGCCCTTCTCTCTTGGCTGAGTGGTCGGTGTCGATGGCGATGACCCTTTCGTTCAGTGGGCGGGGGTGATGGGTTCGGCGAGTGGGTGCATGAGGCCGGCGTCGACTGCTTGTTGGATGAGGTCGGTGGCTTCCTGGGCGGTGATGGGTGTGTATTCGGAGCGGGGCCTGACGTCGGAGCTAATCAGGTAGGAGAATCTTGTGCGGTACCAGCGGCCGTCCAGCTTGTCGAGGCTTTCGGTCATGGCGTCGGGGTTGTCGGGGTCTTGCCGGTAGTAGGCGGTCCGGGGACCATCGGGTCTGAGTGATGAACCGTCACTGAAGACGAAGATCATGTAGTGGTACTGCCAGCGGGGTTGCTGGTTGATGGGTACACCGGTCCAGGTGGATAGGTCGTGCCGTTTGGGGTCTCGTAGGTCGGGGTCGGGTGCGGTGGGGTCTGGGTTGGGTCCGATGGGGTCGACCGGGGGCTGGAAGTGGCCCGAGGCGACCTTGGCCTGGACCATCTCGATCGCCTGGGTGGTGCTGATGTAGGTGATGATGTCGTCGCTGCGGGGGTAGAGGTAAAGGTAGTCCACTGGTTGCCAGGTGCCGTCGACGCGGAACGACCATGCCTCTTTCGAGGAGGAGTCGGCGTCACGCCGACAGACACTTGCGTTCTCTGGGTTGAGGGTGTGTCGCTGGCTGGTGGTCCGGGTGAAGTAGTTCCAGCGGGTGGTCATGGCTGGTCTCCGATCTGGGGGCCGGTCCCAGCGACACCGACGACAACAGGTGGTTTCGACCACAGATCTGCCCGGTCGAGGTGGGCGAACGGCCATTTCTGGCCGGACTGGGCGGTGCTGGGCACGGTGATCTCCGCCGACCCGGCTGGCGCCTCGAAATCCACGTAGGCGTCAATTTGCTTCTGATCGAGGAATGCTTTGCGTTCTGGGGTGGTCTCCGGCAGCCGAGCCTCCTCGTACCACGGGTGGGTCAGCGTCTTGATCCGAAACGACTCCGGACTGTGGAACTGGACCTCGAAGATCTGCCCGGACACCGGGTCCCGCCACTGGGTGTTCAAACCGCGATAGGGACCCTGGGAACCAAACGTGTTCGAGACCCCGATCGTTTCGAAATCACCGGCCAGCTGATGGAGCGCCGCGCTGGAGGCGGCCGTGAAGTCTGCGGGTTCGGTAACGACGGTGTACCGGACCGCATCAGCGGTCTTCCCAAGCACATTGTCGACCTTCACCACCTGATCGAGTTGCACGGTCTCGAGATCGGTCGCCGTTTTGCGTGCCAACGAGTCGAAGGTTTTCAGCCGATTCTCCAGCCCCTCAAGGTGTGAGGTGGGTAGCTGCGCGACAATGGTTTCGAGGTGTCGGGTGATGCCGGGTTCGAACCGGGTGGCGTCTTGGGCGAATAGCCGGGTCATCGCGAGATCGGCGCCGAGCAGGGTCATCCCTTTGTGGGTCCAGATCAGGGTTTTGGTGCCGGAGCCCAAGGACCGGACCCCGGCCGCGATATCGATCAGCGCGGTTTTGCCTGAGGACAGCACGTGGGAGGTTGCGGTGAGGGTGCCGCCCATGGCGTATGCCGAGGACAGCTCCCCCAACGTGGTCAGGCCCTTGGTTGCCGGGATGCACGCCAACGCGGCGAACAACACGTCCCACCGGGACGCTTTGCCTTGGAGATACTTCGCCAGGGTGTCGGCCAACACCACCATCGCGGCCGCGAACACCACCCACGCCAACGGTCCGCCGATGATCAATGCCACGATCCCTAACACCACGACGACGACCTTGGCGATCTCGACCACGACGTCCCAGGCCGCACCGGCCCAGTCGGTGAACCGGTCCCACCGGGACCGCTCCGCGATGCCGGCGTCTGAGGCCTCCCGCACCCGCGCCGCAGCCACCCGGCCGTCCTCGGCGCGCAACACCCCGGCCTCCTCGGCCAACCGACGGGCCGCGTCCAACCGGGCTTGGGCATCGGTCTGCGCGGACTCCGCGGCGACCAGCCGTGACCGAGCCGCCGCGATCTCGCTCGGAGACGGCACCGGCACCCCGGACGGTGGGACACCGCCGGCAACCCGGCCAACCAGGTCCAACACCGGGGATCCCGCCGCGGCCGCGACCAACGCTTGCGCCGCGACCAGATCGTCCTTGGCCATCCGCCCCCGCAGCAACGCGCCGTCAGCGGTGTCTTGATGTGCGGCCAGCTGGGGCCCCCACCGGCCCAGCGCGTCGGCCGCCAGCCGGTAGGACCGCTGACACTTGCCTAACTGGTCCGGCAGCCCGTCGACCTTCTCCCGAAATGCCGCACCCCCTTCACCGATCCAAGTGCTCAACACCGCATCGCCCAGCAACCCACGGACCGCTCGTTCGGCGTCCTCGGCGGCATCGGCCAACCGCGACCACGTCCGGGTCACCGCAACCACCGTGCCCGGCTCGCCCGGGGTCGGATCATCGAACCCGAACACCTCACACCAATCGGTCGGCCTACCCATGACAAACCCCCACGTCACCCGACTTGCCCAGGTCAACCAACCGGAACGTCCCCGTTACCGCGTCGAACACGTCATACAACGCCTCCGCCAGCGACACACACGGCGAACTAGCCGACACCAAAAACACCTTGTTGACCCTCGGCACCGGCACGGCCGTCTGCATGAACACCGTCCGCACTGTCCGAGGGCCCCTAGGAGTTCCGGTTGGTGCGGTCCCGGCCTCGACGTCGGCGATACCCCACGCCCGGGCCGCCGTCGGGCAGGTCTCGATCTCGGCCGTGCCCACCATCGTGTAGGGATCGAACTCGCCGCGACCACGCGGCACCGACCGAAACAAGCCCGCCAGGTGCTCCCCGCGGTCCAGCTCCCCGAGGCCGTCGGCGCCACCGTCGGCATCGACCGCACCGGTTGATGTGTGCACGGGCCCTCGCACCAATGACACCACCACCGATCCGGTGATCATGGCATCGGCGGATGGCATGGCGAACACCGAGCAGAACGTCGCGCCCGCGGCGTATGCCGCAGTCGCCTGCTCGCCCAGCAATCTGGTGATGGCGTGTCGTTGCGCCCACATCTCCGGCACGCCACCGGCCCGGTCCTCGACCAGCTGGCGAATCGACCGGTCGCGGGTGCCTGGATGAACATCGACCTCGAACCACGACTCCGGAGTCGTGATCCGATATCCCAGCCTGCCGGCCACCCCGAGCGTTGCCGGCCCGGTCACCGCGCGGGCCTCGAACCAGTTGGTCTCACGACCACGTCCGGTGGGGTGAGGTTCTCTCGCACAGTGGTCGCCAAGTCCTCATCGGTCTGGTCATACACCCGAGCGGCCTCGTCCAAGATCTCGCGGGCGGCGGTCATGTTCTCCTTGATCTGGTCGCGCCCGTCGTCCCAGTTGTTCTCGAAGTCGTCCAACGCGTCCCACAGCTCATTCGAGCCCAGATCGGCGCGCGCGGCACCAATCACCGCGCGAGTCGCGTCGAGCTCGCCAGCAATCCGAACCAGCGTGGCCGATAG
>JBOFLH010000505.1:0-3730 GCA_051657765.1 Nocardioides sp.
CTACCTAAGGGTGCCGGCGCGCTAGGGCAGTCGACACCGACAGCCAGCAGACAAGCAAGGAGTGCCGTTGTGACGAAGGTCAGAATTGGGAGCTATGTGATGGCGGGATGGGCCGCTGCGCTGGTGGCCGCGCTCGTCACCATCAATCAGCTTACGCCCGCGAGCAGCCTGCCCGTGCCGGCCGCGCCGACTGGTGACACGTCTGCGCAGAAAGCAGATGCACTCGAGCTTCTGATGATGAACTTCCAGTCGGGCGCCAGCAAGGGGCCGGTTGGGTTGAACCCGTATCTGTCGTTTGTGCCACCGGGAGAGCCACGAGACTACGACGGATGGTCCCGTGCCGCCGCACGGCTGTCCGCTGCTCGGGCGGCGTCGGCGGAGAACCAGCGTGCGCGTGCCGCCCGTGGCCAGGAGGTTGCACCGATCAACCGCGGCGATGGCGTACCAGCTGGCACACGTGGCGTGAACGATACCCGGAACACCGCCACCCGGGTTGCCGGGTTCGGTACCACACGTGGCACCAGCCCCAGGGCCATCCTGAATGGCACCTTGTCACCCGAGACCGTGCCGAACTCCGCCTTGGTCACCATTCCACCCAACGCCGAGCCCGATGGCGCGCCCGCGCAAGCCCGCGATGTCGGCGTCAACGATCGGCGCAAGGGCATCAAGGTCAGTGGCGTGATCGGCGACGGAGAAATTAGCGGCACCAACGAAGCCGACCTCTACAAGCTGACGCTACAGGGTGGTGAGTCTGTTCAGGCCACCATGAGCCGAAAGAGCGGTAACCTCCAGCCCGTATTGGCACTCTACGCAGCCGACGGCAGCGATGAACCGCTTCCGGCTCCCGCCGCCGTCAACAACACCGACACCACATCAACATTGGTTGCCAGCGCGCGACAGCCGGGGACCTACTACATAGTCGCCTCCGGCTTCGAGACCGACTTGGGCTCAACATCGGGCCGGTTTGAGCTGACGATCGCGGCCAGCCAGGACGACCCTGACCTGTGGGCGGTGGACCTGCGGGCTGGGGACGTACTGGGGGCAGCCTTGAACATCGGCGGAGTGGTGTCTGTGTCCGGACCGAACGGAACCGAAACCCAAGCTACGTCCCTCGATCCCAGTTTCTCCTATCCCTTGAACAGCCCACTTCCCGGCGCCAACGGCAAGCCGGTAGCCAACTACGTCGCAGCCAAGGACGGCCGATACTACGTAAGCTACTTGGGCACGAAAGGTGCGTACCGGGGATCTCTGGAGGTGTACCGGTTCGGCGGCACCAATCCGCAGACCCAAACCATCTTCCTGGACACCGACGGCGCCCGGGTCAACACTCGGATCTGGACCGCTGGGTTCGGTGATGTGAAGCTGTCGCCGCTATCCGCGTTCCTCGACGACTGGGGACTGCGCCCTAGCCAGGAACGACCCCTGGTGGACGCGGTCAAAGCCAACGTTGTGGAGAATCTGCGACGCGACCTCGCTGCATCCGGGCTAAGCGAAACCGTCAGGGTCAAGGTGGTTACCAGCCTGGACGGACCCGACCCCACCGGCAAGCCAGGCGTGACTCGGCTGATTCTCGGCGGCACCATTGCCGAGTCCGGAATTCCGACCATCGGGATCGCCCAGTCGATCGACCCGGGCAACTTCGCTCGCAACGAAACGGGCCTGGTGCTGCTGGATGTGCTCAGCGCACCCGCGGACCGGGTTGCGAACCCAGCCTCAGCGAACTCCTACCTCCGGACTGGCAGCAACCGAGTCAAGTTCGTCGGTCAGGTGTTGGGCAACATCACCTCCCACGAGGTTGGTCACATGATCGGAAATTGGCACACCGATAACGCCAACAACACCGCCAACATGATGGACGCCGGAGGGTTCAACAACGCCCAGTTCTACGGAGTCGGGCGGGACGGAGTAGGTGGTACTGCGGACGACCGGGATGTCGACTTCGTGCAGGACACCTACGACCCGTTCGAGGCCTTCGCTGGCCGCGAAGACAACCGAGCCCGTTCGACCTGGGGCATGAGTGCCCGATAGGTCACCTGGGCCCGCCGCCACCGCGCTGGGGCGCGGCGGGCCTCATCCATTCCCAACTTTCTTCGACTAGAAACGACGCTCACTCTAAGGAAGTGCCCATGAAAACACTGAACCCCATCGGCCGCTTGTCAAGGGGCGTACTCGTCGGTGGACTCGCCGTATCGCTGGCCACTTTCTCGGCGGCGGGTCACCCGCGTACGGCCAACAGTCAACCAGCAACGACGCCGGCCGGTGCGCCTGACCCCCGGCCCACCGGGCCGTTCGCCGACCTCCAGGACGTGTTCCCCGACGCACCCGAGAGCCTGCGAGAGTGGGCGGCCGAGACCCGGCGCCTGTCCCTGGAACGAATGGCGGACGCCAGTCACCAACGGGCCGCGCGAGCACCAGCCACCCCAGCCGTCGTGAGGACCGAAACTGAGCGAGCTGGCACGCGCGGCGCCAACGACACTCGGGCCACCGCCGGTCGTCTGCGCGGATTCGGCACCGGCGATGGATCCGCCTCGGTAGCGAAGCTACGTGGAACGCTCTCACCCGCAAAGATCCCGGACGCTGAACTCACGACGATTCCGCCGAGCACCGAAGACGACGGCACGTTCGCCAAAGCCCGCGACACCGGCATACCGGGCCAGCGCAAGGGGATAAAGACTCGCGGCACTATCGGTGACGGACCCGATGACCCCTTCTTCGGCAACGATCAAGACACCTATCGACTGAATCTGACCGCAGGCGAGATTCTTCGGATCCGGATGACTGCCACCAGCGGCGACCTTGAGCCCTATCTCCAGGTGTTCGACACGAGTGGCTTCTTCTCGGTGGCGGACTCGTATTCCGGCGATGGCAGGCCGGTGCCAACCGAATCGCTAGTGACCTTTGCCGCGCCAACCACCGGACCGTACTACGTCCAGGTAACCGGTGAGTTGCCGATTGACGATCCGTTCGGCGATCCGACAACGGGCACCTATGAGCTCACCGTCCAAGCTGGTCAAGACGATGTGGACACCTGGACTGTTGACCTCCAGGCCGGCGACGTCCTCAGCGCGATCTTAGACACACCGGGCGTATTGTCCGTCTCCGGACCTACCGGCGCCGAGACGATTCGCTCCCAGTTCGACCTCAGCTTCCTCTACCCCTTGGAGAGTCCGTTGCGTGGCGCGGGCGGCAAACCGTCCGCAAGCTACGTGGCGCCGAGGGCAGGACGCTACTTCGTGGACTACCGAGGTGGCGACGGTTCCTATGAAGGCAGGCTCGATGTGTTCCGGCCGGGTAGCGGACGAGCAGCTACCCAGACCATCTTTCTGGACACCGACGGCGCACGGATCAACACCCGGATCTGGCGGGACGGCAACGGCGTGATCACCGTGCCGCCGTTGTCGGCCTATCTAGATGACTGGGGACTCGCCAAGTCTCAAGAACGACCCCTGGTCGACGCAATCAAGGCGAACCTGCGCGAGAACCTCCAACGCGACCTGGCGGCGACCGGGCTGACCGACGCTGTCAAGATCAAGATCGTGTCCAGCCTGGACACACCCGACCTGACCGGCCGGACCGGCGTCACGCGGATGATCCTTGGTGGCGACCCCGAAGACACCGGATTGGGTCCGGTCGGTGTGGCCGAATCAATTGATCCGGGCAACTTCGACCGTACCGAAACCGGCCTGGTACAACTCGGGGTACTCAGCGGACCGCGCAGCGACGACAAATC
>JBOFLH010000506.1:0-11068 GCA_051657765.1 Nocardioides sp.
GACCTTGGGGGGCCCGAGAGCCTGCATCCCCCCGTTCCGATTCGCGCTGGAGAACTCGGCATCAAGCGCGAGCTTGTCAAAGGTGGTGTAGGAATTCTTGTTCGCTCAGGTCTCGCCCAGATGGAGACACGCCTGGACGGCATCCGTTTCTGGGCGAGCGAGAACGCAGAGGGCTTCGTCGGCCTGTTGGAGACAGAGTACGCACGTGCACTCTCGTCCAGGGCGTCTTGGATTGTGAGTCACTTTGCGGACCTGAGTGACGCGGACCTGCGAGAAGCCATGCGCATCGTCTCGGGCCACTGGGCCGAAGAGTTCGAGCGCGTCCGACCCCCCTTGAACGCGGTGACCTAGGCAATGCTCCGTCTGACACTCACGCACCTGACTTTCATCGGCACGAACGTCGACCCGGCGAGCATCGAGTTCGGTCCTCAGCTCACGCTTGTGCGGGGACCGTCCGACACGGGCAAGTCCTTCATCGTAGATGCCCTCGACTTCATGATGGGTGCAAGCGCTCTGAAGGAGATTCCTGAGCGCGACGGCTACTCGATGGTCTTGCTCGGCCTCGAGCTTCCGAGCGGCGAGCACGTGACGCTCACACGCGCTGTTGCAGGCGGCGCATTCAGTCTCTACTTGTCTGACATCCGCGAAGGTCCGTTACCAGTAGCTGATGAGACGCTCGCACCAAGGCACAGCCCCAGTGCCGAATCCAACATTTCGCGCTACCTACTCAAGCAGGTGGACCTAAACGACAAGCGGGTCCGCAGGAACGCCCGCGGCGAGACGGACTCCCTCAGCTTTCGCAATCTCGCACATCTGTGCGTAGTCGACGAGACGCAGATGCAATCTGAGACGCGACCCGCATTGACGGGCAACTACGTCAGCAAGACCAAGGAGATCTCAGTCCTAAAGCTCATTCTCCAGGCCGAGGATGACTCCACGATCGTTGCCGTGCCCTCAGCGCAGGAGACGGCAAGAGTCAGCAGTGCGAAGATCGACGTGATCGACCGACTGATTTCAGAGGTCGAGGCCAAGCTGTCTGAGACTGCCGGTGCGGAGCAACTGCGCGATCAGTTGGCACGCCTAAACCACACCATCAGCGAACAGAACGCGACGATGTCAAATGTCTGGACAAGGCGTGCCGAAGCCAGTGAGGGACAGCGCCGGGCACAGCAGAGCCTCGGGGAGGCAAGGTCTGAGTTGAGCGAGGTCGTGGCGCTCCGAAATAGGTTCGGCCTCCTGCGCAGCCAGTACGAGTCGGACCTCGCCCGCCTGGCGACCATCAAGGAAGCCGGAAACCTGCTCGGCTACTTCACCGCTGGGACATGCCCGTTCTGCGGCGCCGAGCCACAGCATCAGCACTACAACCTTGAGTGCGACGGGGACGCTACCGTGTTTGCCGGCTCGGTCGATGCAGAGATTCAGAAGACCGAGAGCCTTCGTGCTGACCTCCTATTGACGATCGATGATCTCGGCCAGCGCGAGACTCTGGTTCGCGACAGCGGTCAGTCGGCAATCGAGCTCATTGGCGAGTTCGAGCAGGCTCTTCGCGACATCGAAAGCGAGTTGGCACCCCAGCAGGACGACCTCCGCGAACTCGTTGCCGCGCACAGTTCCATCGAGAAGTCCTTGGCTCTCTACAATCAGATCGCGGATCTGCAGCGCATGAAGGCTAAGATCGACGATGACGTTCAGGTGGATGGCGCTGTCGTATCAGAGGGGCTGAACCTCGGCGCCCTTCGGGAGTTCTCGACGGAACTGTCAAAGCGTCTTGACGACTGGGGATACCCCGAGGCTGGGTCGGTTCGCTATGACCGTGCTGAGCAGGACATTCAGGCGGGCGACCAGTTCCGGTCAGCACATGGCAAGGGCGTTCGTGCGATTCTGCACGCTGCTTTCACACTGGGCCTGGCGCAGTACTGTTTCGACCGCGACATCGCACATCCGGGCTTCGTCGTCCTCGACTCACCGCTGGTCACCTACCGTCCACCAGACCGCGGCGATGCCGAGGAAGTCGATGCATCACTGCCCGCAGGGATCGTCGCAGCGTTCTACAAAGATGTTCAGGAACGGTTTGACGGACAGGTCATCATCATGGAGAACCTCGACCCCACCGAGCCCTTGGACGATGAGACGGTGGATGTGGTGTTTACGAACCGCATTGATCAGGGCCGCTACGGCTTCTTCCCGCAGCGACAGGGACAGGTGCCGGACGAGGGTCGCTAACGGCAGCGGAGGAGGCCGCGACACGACGGCGCGCGACCTCCTGAGAACTGGGCAGCGTGTGCTCGTGCGCGTCAGCCCAAGGACCGACCTCCATGTTTCAACGACACAGTGGGCGGCTGGCTCCGAGCGCCTTGAGCCGATCTCAGGAACCCGAAGGCCGCGGCCTCTGGCTGTGGTGTTGAATCACGCGGTCGGCCATGAGGTTGTGGCGTGCGAGTGCCTCGGCGACTGCTTCCGGCCGCTTCCACCGCTCGTCTGCCGCAATCTCGGCCGCGAAGGCGATCAAGCTGCTCTTGAGTCTCTCGAGGTCGCTGGGCGTGATGACGCGGGTGCCCGCAGGCGCGGAGGCCAAGGCATGGAGCCGCTCACTGCGAGCGAAGAGGACTGGGACGCACCGTTCGGTTTCGTTGACCTCGTTGTCCCAACTGACGGCCCCGGAAAGTTGATCAGTCTCATCCTTCTTGATGTCGGCGTCGGGGCGCGTGGTTCCGGTCTTTAGCTCGATCACCGCCGACATCTTGGGAGTGAGCGGCCAGTGACCGTCGGGCCCGCGGCCACTTTCCTTCTCGGGCCTGGACGCCCCAAACCCGAGGATTAGGCCCACCTCCTTTACCGCTGCCTCGGCGGGTCCAACCCGGTCCTGGTCGTGGGAGAAGACGAGGTCGTCGAGAACCTCTTGGACCCGAAGCCGCAGGGCGTTGCCGTTGTCGAACTCATCGCTCATGTACTCAGAGGCGTCCTTGGCCTGCTGAGCGCGCCCCCGCACGCGTCGGGGCCTGAGAGCCATGGCGGGCATCAACACGTTGTTATTGAGTCGCTTGGCAGCAGCAATAGTCTGCTGCGCCTCCTCGGGGTTCACCTCGTGCCGGTACGCAGCGACCTCCTCCAGACGCCAGCCGCGTTCGACAGGGTCGAGGCTGTTGGTTGCGGCGCGCAGCAGATCGGCCGCGCCGCCTGGGTCGCCCGCGACGGCGGTGCCCCATGCCACTCGCCGTGCCTGTGCGATCCGAGAGACGTGTCCGACCGGGTCGTATTCGGAGCCAGCAATGGCGCGGCTGCTCAGTGCGAGCCACGTCTCGTCGCGGACCAAGAACATAGTGAGCGCGTCCCGGACGGCCTCCATCCCCTCGCCTTCGATCTGCTCCGCGACCTGTTGGCTTAGGTCGATCTGAGCGAGGGTCGCGGGCGAGAACAGGCGGCGGTCGGCGTTGTCGATCAGCGAGAGGGCTAGCGAATTGCCGATGAGGATGACCGCGCAGTGGTCCTCGGCATCGCGGATGCCGCGGCCCATGCCCTGCTCGAGTCGCTGCACCTTGTTGATGCGCATTACGTCACTTCCGGCCAGTGCGCCGGCCTCGCGCTGCTCGCCGGGATCTAGCGGCGTTGGTACGCCGTCGACAACCAGCAGCCGACAGGCGCCGTGCGGGAGGTCAACGCCGTCATACTTGTTGACTAGCACTATGAGTCCGACGTGTTCGCCGCTGAGTCGGTCGATCACGGGCTTCATGTCATCAACATGTAGGGTCTCCCTGGCGTAGGGAGCCCACAGGGAGGCCCGTGCGTCGCTAGGAACGAGCACCACAACGTTGACGGGTTCGGCGTCAACGTTGCCGTCACCGTTGCGGTCTCCTTGCGCGAAGTCGAACGCCATCTTGCGGACCGAGTCGTCAATGATCGACGGATTGAGAGCACCGGGCGCCAGGATCAGCCGGTCGCCGAGGTCCGTGGCACGCTCGGGCGTGATCGGTCGGCGCACCGAGTCGGCGTCGGCACCGAGCTCTGTGACCAGAACGCCGTCGTCCGCGAGCGTCGCAGTCAGGTAGATGCGGCGCTTGGCCTGGTGAAAGGCTGGAATTAGGTGGATGGGCGGACAAGGCGTCCGCATCTGAAGCCCTCGATCGGAGATCGTGGCGACCGCTTTGTCTAGGTGGTCGCCGATCAGCGGCCAGGCGAAGTAGATGGAAGCATTGGCAGCAGGCTTCCATTCGCGTGCACGTTGGGCGTCCTCGGCTGCGGAAGCTGCGATGAGGTCAGTGACCTCGTTGTGCTTTTCGCTCCACGACCAGAAGGGGATACGGAGCGGTGCGCAGTGGTCGCCTTCCAGAAGCGCTACGGCGTTCTTGTAGCTCTGTCGCTTGAGAACTTCACCGAAGATGGACAGCGCCTTGTCGAAGGCGGGGTGGGCCGCCGGAACGGTGACAGTGAACTGCTTACGCGCGACGGCAAGCGCGGCGTGGGCATCGTCGACGACAACCGTTCCCAGGACGACGGCGTCGGGATTGCCGTCGAGCCCGAAAACGGTGCGGCCGTTGATGACTTTGTGGAAAGTGGCGACGAGAATCGCGCGACCGGCTCGGAAAGCCTGGTCGCGCGCATCAGTGGTCACCGGGACACCTAGCCCGTCGGCCTCGTCGACGACCTGCTGCACCAGGTACGTATCGGGAACCAGGTACGCGACGGGCCCGACGCCCTCGTTCAAGCTCGACTTCCCTACGAGCAGGCCGACGACTGTCTTTCCCCCGCCAGTGTTCTGCTTTATCACCAGGTCGCGGTCTTGGCTACGGCGCTCGTGCCAGGTCTTGAGCACCTGATCCTGCTCCACACGCAGGCGCGGCCAAGGCTTTCTTGGAAGGCTTGTAAAGATGTCCCGTGGCTCGGTCAGGACATCATTCTTCCCGGTCTTGATGCGGTTGAGGTCGAGAGGCATGGGGGGTCTCCGAGTAGCGGGAAAATCGAATCTTGAACGCTACCTCGTTGGAGGTCGGACGCGCACTTGAATTCATGCCTCTCCTCCTTCCAGACAGCGGAAAGGAGACGCGAACCCGGGATGGGAACAGCACCGATCGCCGGCGAGAGACCGGCGCCAGGACATCGGGTGGTCTGGCGTCTCTACGGTCGGCCCGTCGTCGCTGCGGACCAGCGGTGACTTGGCCGTGTGTCGGGTGACGTTGCCGTGTGTCGAGCCATCATGTTCCCGGCTGCGCCGCGGGCGCCGGTGACAGAGCTCGTCTACCACCCCTTCTGAGCGGTGGGTCTTTCGCGCGCCGCCGTGACTGCGTTTGCGCGTACGAGCACACCTCGTGGGTCGGAAGGACGCCATCACGAGCCATCGAGTCAGCGCAACATGTCACTTATCCGGCGCAGATCGTCGCGCTCGTGGCCATCGATGCACTTGGCGTAGGTCTTGAGGAGGAGGCGGTCGGTGACCTTGGGCGGTTGCTCATCGCTCCCCCGTCTCGCTGTGAATCCCCAGTTCAGCAAGGCTGACCGCACGGCTTTCGCGCTGACATCGTCCATCTCGGTGTCGAGCATGGTTGGCGTTACCGTGATCAACGCCTCGGCGATGCCCTTGCGATGTTTGGGCGAGATCGTCGGCCACCTGGCGTCTATGTACTGGCAGGCGAAGTCATACCAGCTGATCGAACGCTGGGTCCGTCTGATGCGCGACAGTGGCTTCCCCGTTCGCGTGTCGAAGGTTCACCGTTGCGGGTCGCGGTGAGCAGCTCGGAGCGAAAGGCATCGGCCAGGGCTCGGGTGTGGAATGTATCCCGGAACCGCTCGCCAGCGACCTGCCACCGCACTGTGTACGACGTGGTCCGCTTGCCCTCGTACTTGAGGATCTTCCAGATTTCACGTCATAGCTGGTCTCGTGCTCACTCACTCCCCGGCCGCCTCGCAATTCTCGAGCCACGCCTGGTAATCGGCACGGCGGATCCGCAAGTCACCGTTGGGAGCTTCAAGCAGCGTGGCGCCCGGCCTTTCGCGCGCCACTCCTGGAAAGTCCGTCGAGACACTCCGAGGTCGTCGCACAACTCGGCGACCGTGAGCTTGTCCCGCCCCGCACGTTGCGGGGTGCGTGTAGTCCCCCGTTCTGGAGGATGATCGGGTCTCATTGCGGTGGCTCCTTCTCGGTGTGGTTGGCCAGCCAGGTGGCGAGGTCGTGGCGGGTGATGCGTACTTCGCGGTTGGGGAGTTCGACACAGCGAGGTGCGCGGCCGGTCTGGCGCCAGTAGTAGAAGGTCGAGCGGCTGATCTTGAGCTCGGCGCAGAGCTCGGGGATCGTGAGGTGCTCGACCGTGCGGCATTGGCCTCTCGAGCGGTGAGTGGGGTGAGCGTTCATTCGTGGGTCCTTCCTGTCATGGGCTATGTCGGCCGTGTGCGTCACACTGGGTAGCAATGGGTGGCCTCTGCTCACCGGTCGCCCTGGGAGGCGGTGATGACCGTGAGCGCACAGAATGTGTCGGCGTACGCCGACGAGCTGGTGCCGCTGGCCGATCTGCTGTTCATCGCAGATCTCGCTAGGGGCATGCAATGGGACGCGCGTGCGGGCGCGGATCCGGCCGCGACGGAGCGGGAGAACTTCACCCGGTCGCATGTCGCCTCTGGCACGTTCGATGCGATCGCATGGCTGGTCGGACTCACGGACGTGACGCCGGCAACCGGTGTCCGGTCGGCTGATCGCTCGCCGGTGGGAATCGAGGTCCAGATCGAGGTGACCAAGCGAGCACGTGGTGAGTTGGATCAAGCCAGCGGCCAGGCGCTGTACCTGGGCGGAGTGCTGGATGCTCTGGACTTCGCAATGGGCGTCAGGGAGCGGTACTGGTGGGTTCCCCTGCCGGATGCGATCCGGCTCTCGCGTGGCCGGCGCGACGAGTTCGGCCGCGCGCTCTGAACGATCCAGCCGGAATAGGCATCTCGGGTGTTGGTGGCCCAACGTCAGGGCAGGTTCGTGCCTGCCCGCTCTATGCCCGGTTCGGGTAGCCAGAGGCTCGACGTCACGGTGTCCAAGCCGGCCGCCGGAGGCGAATCCGCAAGTGATTCGTCGGAGCGCGCGGTGACTCGGAGCGCCAGCGGAGGGCGAGACGCGCGACAGGCCGCGTGCGGATGCCTTGACGTCGAGAGGCGACCCGGTAGGCGGGCCACCAACGCGATGATTGCCGCGCGCCGGCGCGGTCCGTGCTCGATCGCTACTCATGATCGAGCTCCAGCACCGGCGCGTCGGAGGCCTTGTCGTCGCTGTGAGCCTCGACCCGCTCCGCCAGGCGGGTCCGGCGTCGCTGCTCGTCGTAGTCGTCCTCGGCCAGCGCTGTGTCGTCTTGAGCTCGTCGGGCATCGAGCGCGTCACGAGTCGCCTTGGCTCGTGCGGCCGCAATCTCGGCCTCGAAGCTGGCCGCCGATGGCGTTCTGCGGTCGGCTTCGACCGTAGAGGCGTCGTCCTCGCTCACCGCAGGCCGCTGCGGTTCGACAACCGGCGGCGCCGAGTCGTGGTGTCCGTCGTCGCTGGCCGGAGCTGCGTCCTGGGACTCCTGGTCCTCCACGACCTCGAGCGGCTGACGCTCGGGCTTCTCCTCGGCGAGGTCGGTCTCGGTGACCGGTCGGTGTCGGTCTTCCTCGGCAGTGGCCTCGCGGTCCGCGTAGAGCCATTCGGCCACGGTGGTGCGGTCGGGTTCCTGCCCGGGGGTGATACCGCGCGCGAGGAGTTCGTCTCGTGCCGCATCGCCTGCTGCGTAGGTCTCCGCGGAGTAGAGCCGGTACTCCACGCGGGTGTCCGTGGCTTCGTCGAGTCGCTTGGCAGCGGCAGCGTGATCGTCCGCCTCACGGGCAAGCTGATCAGCCTTCTCCTGGTCGCCGCGAACGCCGGCGAGTGCTGCGTCGCGACGGGCCCGTTCTGCGGCTTGGTGGGCGGCGCGTTGCTGCTCGTACACCGCTGGTGGTTCGGCTGCCCGCGCTCGTTCGGCTGCCCGGACCCGGACATGAAGGCAGCCATCGGGCATTTCAGCCTCCGGTCGCCGTTCCTCGGGCTGGCCGGCGGCGCCGTAGGCGGCATGCCAAGAGGCGCGCTTCTCGGGCGTGTGTACGCCGGGACAGCGCCCGAGCGGCTGCTCGGTGTGGTCCCACCCGGTCGCTTCGCGGTGGGCGGCGACCGTGCCAGCCGCCTGGATCCAGTCGGCGCGAGCCTCGGGCTGCTCGGATGGCGCCCCGAGCGCGTTGGTGACCCAATCAGTGGGTGCGGCGGCAAGCTGTTCCCCGAGCTGGGTGCGTCGGTCATCGAGGAGACGGCCGAGTTCGCTGAGCCGCTCGGCCTCGACGACACGGATGTTGCGAGGAACGCCTGCATCCTGGGTTGGATCGGTGAGCGCTTGATTGTTCTGGATCCGAGCGGCGAGTACCTGTGAGATGGCCCGGGCGTCACCGAGATCCCGTCTGCCGTTGATCGCGGCGTGCAGGACCTCGGCCGGGTCGTCGCCGGCCTGCTCACGGATCCGTAGCAACCGGGAGAGGTGCTCGGTGCCCTGTTCGGCCCCGAGCCTGGCGCGCTGGTCGTCGGTGAGCAGACCGTCGGCGACAAGGCCGTCGAGCTGACGCTCGAGGCGAGCCCGGCAGGCGATGCGGGTCTCGGTCTCGATCAAGTCCAACAACGTCCCGGCGTGAGAGCGGAGTTCTTCATCAGCTGCCGCGACATCGACGGTCGCGGCCTCGGCAGGCTGCGCGATCGGGTCCGACCTCGCGGTCAGCGCCCGGGCGAGCATCCCCCGGGCCGTGGGTTGCGGTTGGTCGGGATCGAAGCCCGGGGCGTGAGTAACCGCCCACACGGTGTTCGACTCCCGCCCACGGCTGAGCCCGACGTAGGCCCCTTCACGGTCCAGGTGACCACTCAGAAGCACGTGCCCCACGTCCACGGTGCGGCCCTGGGCGCCATGCGCGGTCGACGCGTAGGCAAGGGTCACGTCCTCAGCGACGTACGCCGCCGGCATCAGGGCGGGTCTCCCGGTCCGGACCGGGGTCACCTCGAGGTCGCCGGACTCGGTGATCCCGCGGATCGTGTAGTTCTCCCGGTTGACCAGGCCCAGGTCGTGATCGATCCGCCGGGCCTGCACCACGTCGCCGACGCCGGCATGGGTGCCGTCGCGACCGAGGAGTACGCCGGCCTCTTCGGCGACCCGGCCGGCGTCGACGAGGTGTCGCCGGATTGCGGCGTTGACGGCTGCCGCCTGGTCGTTGGTGGCGGTCACCACGACGACCTCCTTGCCGTCCAGCATGTCGGCGGCCGCGGCGCGGGCGATGTCGCGGACGGCGGATTGTTCGGTGCCGGCGTCGAGGATCCGGCCGTGTCGGTCGTACTCGCCGACCGCGTCCGGGTCGCCCTCGCGGATGGCCAGGGAAGCGGTGGCTTCCCAGGCATGGGTGAAGCGGCGTACCTCGGTGAGGGTGTAGGTCTCGGCGTCGCGCTCGACCGCGGCGCGCATCATCCCGGACGCTCCGACCGCGGACAGCTGGGCCGGGTCGCCCATCAGCACGAGCCGTGCACCGGCCGCTTCGGTGGCCTCGTGAAGTCGGGTCAACGAACCGGTATCGAGCATGGATGCCTCATCGACCAACACCAGGTCGCGATCGGTCAGCCGCCAGGACTCGTCGTAGACCTGAGCACGACCGGCCGCGATGCGGTTCTGAGCGGCCAGGAACGCCGCGACGTTCGCCGAGGTAGCCACGCCATCGTCGGCAAGCACGTCGGCGGCGGCCTGCGTGATGGCTACGCCGACCACCCGCCCAGTGTGGGTGTGGCGACGCCAGGCCTGGTCCAGCACGCCAGCGGTGTAGGACTTCCCGGTGCCGGCGGGACCGACCAGTACGACGAGCGCCGCGTCGCTGGTGGCGACTCCGACGAGCGCCGCGCGCTGTGCCGGACTCAACGCCGCTCCGAGTTCGGTCCGATCGAGCCAAATATCGAGTTCGGAGAGGTCGAGGCAGTGCCGGCCGCGGGTGCCGGCCAAGCGCAGCGCAGCGAACTCCGCAGCCAGGTGACCGCGAGTGGCGTAGCGGATCGCCGACGGGTCGATCGACACCGAGGCGTCGTCGTTGGCTCGCAGCTGATCCGGTGTGCCGATCACGTGACCTGCGACCTGGACGACCTCCAGCTCAGCGATGGCCCGATCAGCCAGGCGCTCCAGCAAAGCTCCGGCTTGATCGCCCGACGCTCCCAGGTTCGGCGGCAGCGCGAGGCTGATCTGCCTGATCAGGTCGTGTCGAGTGAAGGTCGACTTCCCGTCCGGACCGTGACACGCCTCCAAGGCCGTGGCGATCACCGTCCGTGGCGAGAACTCCTCGACCACCGCCGGCTGTTCGGCAGCCGGCTGGCCGTCCAGGAACCGCTGAACACCAGGCACCTGGCGCAGTGCGTCGCCTTGCCTGGCCAGGCCGCCCGCGAACTCCGCCGATGCCTCGGCAGCCCAACGCTGATGCTGCTCGGCGGACGACTCGCCCTGCTTGGTCTTGCCTCGCCGCGTCGTAAGGGTCACCCGCTGGGCCTGGCGGACCCGTTCCAGTTTGTTCGCAGGCCTCCCGACCGCGACCTCGAACGCGGCCAGGTGCTTCTCGGTCGCCGCGGTGATCGCCTGACGCCGACTGGAGAACAAGTCCTCGATGTCCGACTCGATGGCCACGATCCGCTGACCGACACCATCCTCGCGGGTCTCCCACACGATCCCGAACCGATCGGTAAGCCCGGACTCAAGGACCCGCTCGCTGATCGCTGCCGCGGCGGGCCGGGCGGTGTGCAGAGCCCGACCATCCAGAGCCAGCCACTGCCCGTCCGGACCCTCGACGCGATTGAGGACGGCCTGATGAACATGTAGCTGCGGGTCGAGGTCGCGCGAGGTGCGCTGCGGGAACCGGGCAACCGTAAACCCCTTGGCCTCGTGCCACTGGCCCGTGTGCGAGGTAGCGCCGTGCCGGCCGGTGCGAACGAAACCCGCCTGACTCTCCAGGTACGCCAGACCGGCAGCGGCAGCCTCCATGACGGCCTCCTCAACACCCGTCGCGATCGAATCCCAGCGGTCCGCGAGCA
>JBOFLH010000507.1:0-2742 GCA_051657765.1 Nocardioides sp.
TAGGCTCGCTCATCGTCGAGGTCCTCGCGATCAGGGAGAGGTAGAAGTCCTCTGATCCTCGGGGACCTCGACCCCCACCCCGGTCGACCTACACCACCCGGCGCGCCGTGCTCACCCCACACTCATCGGTGAAGAGCCCTCAGTTCTGCGGCGTACGCGTCGCAACCAGGAGATTGGCAAGGCCTCCTATTGACTCGTCGCTGACTTTAGAGTCGTGCTGCAAATGCGCAGCCAAAACGAGCTGACCCATGGTCTGCATGAATCGCTGCCTTTCACTAGTGTCTTGAATCTGGCTACTGTATGCGACGACTGTTGTCATGGCAGTCGCAAAGTCCGAGGCGCGCTGCCTGGCGTTGTCTCTCCCTCGGGCCCGTGCCAACAGCACACCAGCCAGGACAGCAAGTGCGCCCGTTGCGCTTAGATGCGCACCCAACAGTTGAGCCGGCGAATAGGGAGAAGCTCGGACATCGAGCCTGATTCCGGGTATGTAGTTTACAAGCAGCGGGAGAGCAGCAACCAGAACAGCCACGAAAAGAACACCCAGTCCGAGCACGTATGGTGCACGTGACTCCCGCCTGTTCCGATCTGCGGCCGTCCGGAAATTGTCGGCTACTTGCGCCGAAGTGACGCTATCTATCAGTAGCTCGACGCTATTTGCCCTAGCAGCAACTCGCTCCCTAATCGAGACCAACTCCTCTGACTCGACTCTCGCCACCTCCTCCACCTTTCTCAGTTTTTCAGAGCCGGATCGGGCCATACTGTTCAGTTGATTAAGGGATTGCGCTGCGCTTCTCATAAAGTTGTCCCACTCTCGCGGACCGTGAGAGGGTGGAGGCAACTTCATCACGCGAATACCCTCGGCGACCCTGCCGGATCCCATAAGATTCCAGCCAAGACCCACTGGATCGAAGCCCGAAATCCAGAACGGGCCTGAGATCTGAATCCTGCGAAGCAAGTCGATTGCCACATCAAGAAGATCCGGAGCGGCATGGACGCTCGCCATCATGGTATTGACAAAGCTCCATACAAGCCACGGCTTTCCTTTCCTTACCAGAGTCTCGGCGATAGGTATGCCGCTGGCCAAACCAGGAGGCCCCTGCTGAGCATGGAGCCAGCAAGTTAGTCCGAGCGCCCAGTCGCTATCGGGATTTGCGGTCGTGTATTCGGAGAGAAGCTTTAGTGCCCTCGCTTGATCCCCTAGCTGTTGCCAGGTGTCTGAGATGGATCGAAACAGCGATACCGTGTCTTGCTCATTCTCGGCCTGGTCAGGGTAGTCGCTCATCGTGTTCCTTTCGGAGCTAGACGTAAGTGGAGACTGTCGTTCGCCCAGCCGCGAGTCACACGGGCGGCGAGGCGCGCGGGCATGACGCTACAGAATGAGGTCTGGTGACATGTCTAGCGTCGCTAGTGAGCCACACGAAGGAAGGTCACCGATTACGCTTTAGAATTCGCGCGGGGAGCCCTTCATCCTGCTCGGTCGTTTCTAGTTCGCACTGGGCAGGGTCCCAGCGCCGAAAAGCCTTGTACTCCTGCGTCCACGTGGCGAAATCGTCATCATCTGAGAACGTAACAGAAACACGGTCATAGCCTTGCCAGGGCTGGTCGACATCTGCCAAGAAAAAGCGGGGGTCAGCCTGTCCGGTTGGTGCTGGAATTGCAATCCTCGTAGTAGGCGGACGAGCTTCTAAGCGAGCGATCGTGAAGTTACGTTGAGGTCCTGAGGCGAGTTGTAGTTCAACGCGAATGTCCATAACTGCCCATGGTCCTGTATTCAAAATGAATAGCTGGTATCTGATGCAGAAGCTACCGTTCATATTCAGCGTGACAGGGTCGAACTCTATTTCCAATAGCGGCCGCTTGAGAAGGGCGAGTGACTCTTCAGCTCTCTGTGCGGCTCGCGATGATCGTCGCTCGGAGCGGCGGGAGAAAAGCGCAAACGCGAGGGTACCAATCGCCGCCGCAGCGGAGATTGCGGTGCTAGCAGCGTTGACTTCTTCAACGTAGTTCATGAATCGTCTCCCATGCTCGTTGCGCTCACTTCGGCGGCGGTTGCCAGCCACCGGCGTTGAAGTCGGTAGCTGGCCGTGGCAACGCGCCGCGCCTCGCTACCTACGAGGAGCGCCACCCCGCGAGTACAGATCTTGGCATCAGCTGAACCCCCAATCTGCCCATACCGAAGACTTCACCATTCAACGTGCGCCGTAGCGGCAGCCAGCGTGCCACGACGGCCGCGGCGGCACCTGCGACTGCCCTGAGCGATGGAGCCCCTGGGGAACCATCGGCGTACCTCATGGCGACGGTGGAGCTCGTGGCCGGCGGGCCGTTGGGCCAAGGGAGGGGCGCGTCACGTGAAGCCGTCTTCACTCCGTCGCAGCCCTCGACGCTGCCCGATAGATGGGTACGACGACGGACGATGCTGACGGTCGTCCCAGCCCTACCGTCGATGCCCCTCGGGCGGCGATGGCTGGGCACGGATTGGTCACGGACGCACCGGTCCGGAGGAGGACGAAGGTGCCAGAGCGAGACGTCTCCACCCGTGCTGGCCTGCGTGCTCGTCGGTTCAAACGTCTCCGCGAACCCCGGTTGTTCACGCAGGTAGGCCCCTGAAAATCGGAAGGTCGGCGGTTCGACCCCGCCCCTGGCCACCCATCAAACCGCAGGTCAGCGCCTTGCGCGGCCTGCGGTTCTTGCGTCCCGGATGACGTGTGACACCAACGCTGACACCAACCGGCGCGCGACGAC
>JBOFLH010000508.1:0-12428 GCA_051657765.1 Nocardioides sp.
GACTACGGCGTCGACCCAGCCACCCAGACCACCGGCGATGACACCGAGCAGGATCCCGGCGACCATGCCCATGGTCAGCGACACCACACCGATAATCAGCGACTGACGCGCGCCGTAGATCACCCGGCTCAATTCGTCACGACCCAGATTGTCCAGACCGAGCCAGTGCTCGGACGAGGGGCCAGGGATCGTCGTCGGGGTGACCTGGCCGGCGGTCTCGGTCACGCCGTACGGCGCCAGCCAGGGCGCGAACGCCGCGACCCCGACGAAAAGCAGGATCAGCAGTGCTCCGACGATTGCCATCGGATTGCCGCGCAGTCGACGCCAAGCGTCCCGTCCCAGCGACGTGCCACCCTCCGCGCCCTCACCCTCCGCGCCCTCCGCCGGACCGCCGCGCTCTCTCGCTTCGCTCAACGCCTCCTGGTGAGCTCGCAGTTCAACCGCACCCTCACCCTCCGCACCCTCCGCCGGACCGCCGCGCTCTCTCGCTTCGCTCACTTCACCCTCACCCGCGGATCGATCAAGCCATAGGAGATGTCCACCAACAGATTCACCGATACCACGATGACCGCAATCATCAAGATGAACCCCTGGATCACCGAGTAGTCGCGCGCCTTGATGCTCTCGACGAGGAAGCTGCCGATGCCACCCAACCCAAACGTGGTCTCGGTTAGCACCGCGCCGGCCAGCAGCAGCCCGACCTGTAAACCAGTCACCGTAGCCACCGGCAGTAGCGCGTTGCGTAACACGTGGCGACGGGTGATGGTGCGTTTGGTCAGGCCTTTGGCTTCCGCGGTGCGCACGTAGTCCTCGTGGACGACATCCAGCACGGCCGCCCGGGTAATCCGGGCGATCACCGCCAGCGGAATCGTGGCCAGCGCCAATGCCGGCAAGACGAGGTGCCGGAAGGCGTCCCACGCGACATCGATGCGACCGGTGACAATCCCATCGAGCACGTAGAACCCGGTCGGATGGTCCGAGAAGAGTCGGGGGTCCTGCCGGCCGCTAGCCGGGAGCCAGCCGAGTTTCACGGCGAACAAGTGCTTGAGGACGTAGCCCAGAAAGAACACCGGAATTGCGACACCCAGCAGCGATCCGGAGACCGCCAGTGAGTCCAGCCACGTCCCGTGCCGCCGTGCGGCGCCATAGCCCAGGCCAACGCCGAGCACTACCGCGATCAGGCCAGCCGTCACGGACAGTTCGACGGTGGCCGGGAACCGGTCCCACCACTCGGTCATCACCGGCCGCTGAGTCTTCACCGACACACCCAGGTCGCCGCGCACAAGCCGCCCCAGGAATTTGGTGTACTGCTCCCAGATCGGTCGGTCAAGCCCGTAGATCTTGTTGACCTGAGCGATCTTCTCCGGGGTTGCCCGCTCTCCCAGGAGGGCTACGGCGGGCCCTCCCGGAAGTTGGCGAATCCAGGCGAACAAGATGATGCTCAGGCCCAGCAGGATCGGGATCAACTGCCCGAGCCGTCGAACCGTGAACCTCAACACCTCGTTTTCCTCCCGAAACCGTGGTCAATCACCGCTCAGACAGTCAGACGCCACCTCACGAGGAAGGCAACGACACCACGTTGAAGTCCTCGTTGCCGATCGGGCTCGGCACATAGCCCGTTACGCCCGGAATAAACGCCAGCGAGGGCTCGGTGTGTACATAGGGCAGACCCGGCAGGAATTCCATGATCTTGTCATTGGCCTGCACGTAGAGCTCAGTGCGCTTGGCCAGGTCCGTCTCCGCCTCGGCCTTATCGAGCAGCCCGAAGATCTCCGGGTTGCTGAAACCGAACGGCGGGATCTTGGTCTGGAAGAAGGTTCCGATGAAGTTGTCCGGGTCACCGAAGTCGCCGGTCCAGCCGAGTAGGTACATCATCGCCTTGCCGGCGTCCACCTTGTCGAGATAGTCGGGGTCCCACGGCGCGGACTTGGTCTGCACGGTGAAGCCCACCGCTTCCAGGTCGGCCTTCATCAGCTGATAGTTGGCGGCCGGATCCGGCATGTACGGCCGCGACACGTCGCTGGGATACCAGAACTCCAGGGTCGGATTGGCGACCCCGGACTCGGCGATCAGCTGCTCGGCCTTCGCGGGGTCGTAGTCGTAGGTCGGCACCGAGTCACTGTGTCCGAACACTTCCGGTGGCTGGAACTGGGTAGCGACCTCGCTGCCGGTCGGATAGTTGGTGGAGATGACCTTCTCCCGGTTGATGGCGTGTGCGATGGCTTGGCGGATCTTCGGGTTGTCCATCGGCGCAATGGCCTGATTGAACCCGATGTAGCCGACGTTGAACGCCGGCCGCTGCAGCACGTCGTACCCGCCCTCGGCGAGCGCGTCAAGGTCGGCCGGGTCTACCAGGTCGTAGCCATCGATGTCGCCAGCTTCAAGCGCCTGCCGCCGGGCCGGTCCGTCCGCGATCGGCCGGAAGACCAGGTTGTCGATGGTGCTGGGCTCACCCCAATAGTCCCCGAAGGCGGTCAGGATCAAAGAGTCCTCCCGTGCCCAGGACTTGAACTCGAACGGCCCGGTGCCAACCGGATGCTCGGTGCCGAAAGTCCCGCTGAAGGTCGGTGCGTCTGCGCTGCCGCCGACCTCGTCGGCCCCGTACTTCTCCAACGCCGTCGGGCTGGCGATGGCGAAGGAGCCCAGCGAGAGCGCGGACAGAAACGTGGAGGAGGGCCGGCTCAAGGTGATCACGGCAGTCGCGTCATCGGCGGCCTCGCAGGACCTATACAGACTGTCGGGCAGCGACTCGTCCTCGCTGGCCGCGTAGCCGCCGAACACGGTCTGCCAGTAGTACGACACCGAGGCGCTCTGCTGCAGTCCGGTGAAGTTGTACCACCGATCGAAGTTGAAGCACACCGCATCGGCGTTGAAGTCGGTGTCGTCGTGGAACTTGACCCCCGACTTGAGGGCGAACGTCCAGGTCAGGCCGTCCTCACTGGTGGTCCACGATTCCGCGAGCCACGGAATGATCTCGGTAGTACCGGGCTTGGTGTTGACCAGGCCCTCGAAGATCTGGCGAAGCGCCCGCAACGACTCACCGTCGCTGACATACGCGCCGTCCAGGATCACCGGATCGGCGGACGCGCCGAACACAAAAGTGGCCCCCGGCCCGCCGCCGCCGTCATTGGACGTGGAGCTATTGCCGCATGCGGTCAGCACCAGTGCGGCAACCGCCGACAGTGCGACAACGCGGAGTACTGGGAGACCTGAGGCCGCGCCACGTCGGGCCGGTCGGGGTTTGCTGCGCATTCCTCACCTCACAACTCGGGCCCTCGACGTCGGCGACGCCAAGCGGCAGTGCCGCCGGGCGGCCCCGCGCCGATTGCCTAGCCACATTCTGGTCTGACACCTGACCGCGTCTACACGGGCATAGTTGCGACCCTAGACCCCTACCAGCCGCCGGGTCACGGCCAGCAAGACCTTCGCTATGGTCACGGTTTGGCAACAACTTGGTGACGCGCGGCGGCGGACGCGCAACCTGGTTCCCGTATCGCGGAGGCCGACCTACGTCTCACACACCAGTCGGCTGACCTCGGTGATCGCCGGCCAGGCACCCTCCGCGTTGTTACACAGCACCGCTAGATCGACGCCTTCCGCGGTGTAGTGCATGAGAATCCCGCTTGCGCCTTCGCTCCCGCCCTCCTTCCAGAGCTTTCCGCGCCGAAACACCAGACCGAACCCTTGTCGGTAGTCATCGGCGGCGTCGATGTCGACCTGAGGGGTGAAGAAGGTCTCGGTCAGCTCGGGTGAAAGAAGCATGCCTCCCCGGACGCCGTCGAGAAACGCGAGCAAGTCACTCGCCGTGCAGAACGCGCCGCCGTCGGCCTGGCCGCGCGGCGGATAGGCGTAGATGTTCTGTTCGAGACGGCCTTGGTCGTCCGGGTCACACCCCTCGGCAAGGTCGGGTACGACGTACCGCTTGTCGAAGTACGCCGACCTGCTCATACCGACCCGCGCGAAGATCTCGCGTTCGACGAACTCCTGGAAACCGGATCCCGATGTGGACTCGACGGCGAGCCCAGCCAGGATGAAACCTGCGTTGCAATAGCGGTACCGATCCCCCGGAGCGAAGTTGGGTGGTTTATCGGCGAAGATTGGCAGGAACTCAGTGGCGTTGTTGACCATGTGCGGTGGGTGCACTGCAAATACCTCCGCATAATTCTCCCCGTCGTCCTCCTCGGCGATGTCGGCGATGCCACTGGTGTGGGTGAGCAGATGACGCAGGGTGACCTCGGGCGAGATCTGGGTGCCGGCCAGATCCGCGTAGGCATGGATCGACCTGTCCAGATCAAGCCGGCCCTGCTCGACCAGCCGCAACACCGCTACGCTGGTAAAGAGTTTGGAGATCGACGCCACGTCGAACCGGGTGTCCACGGTGTTGGCGACGCCCCACCGCGGGGATGCCAACCCATAGGCGCCCAGGAACAGTGGCTCACCGCGCGAGCCGGTCGCAAGTCGGCGAATCTCGATCACGCCGCTGAATGCCTGGTCGAGGAGAACCTCGTCGAGGCCGGATAGGTCCATGACCAGCTACGGTAGACCGACGACGCTACCGGGTCGAGTGAATATCGCCCGCAGGTCAGGTGCCCGGTCCGTGGGCGTCATCCGGACGGCCAGCCGCGGCGTAGCCGTGCCGGCTACCTGCCGACTACCCTCCTAATCGTCCCTGTCTGCCGCGCCAGTTCCCCGACTAAGGAGCGCCCACGTGCCAGCATCCCGTTCCCGGTCCCACCCAGGCCGCCGGCTGTCGAAGGTCCTGATCGCCAACCGTGGCGAGATCGCCGTACGAGTGGTGCGTGCCTGCCGAGATGCCGCAATCGGTTCGGTCGCGGTCTATGCCGACCAGGACCGCGACGCCCTGCACGTGCGGCTGGCCGATGACGCCTACTCGCTCGGCGGGACGACACCGGCCGATACCTATCTGGACAGCGCGAAGATCCTTGACGTGGCCCGGCGCTGCGGCGCCGACTCGGTGCACCCCGGCTACGGCTTCCTGGCCGAAAACGCCACCTTCGCCCAGGCGGTCATCGACGCCGGCCTGACCTGGATCGGTCCGCCACCGGCCGCAATCGAGAACCTGGGAGACAAGGTGCGGGCCCGGCACATCGCCCAACGGGTCGGCGCACCGCAGGTGGCCGGCACCGCCGATCCGGTGGCCGGGCCTGACGACGTCGCGGCATTCGCTCGAGAACACGGATTTCCGGTCGCTATCAAGGCGGCCTTCGGTGGTGGCGGACGTGGCCTCAAGGTAGCGCGCACCATGGCCGAGATTCCCGACCTCTTCGAGTCAGCGGTCCGCGAAGCGGTCACCGCGTTCGGTCGCGGTGAGTGTTTCGTGGAGCGATACCTCGATCGGCCACGGCACGTCGAGACCCAATGCCTGGCCGACCAGCACGGCAACGTCGTAGTGGTTTCCACCCGAGACTGTTCGTTGCAGCGCCGGCATCAAAAGCTGGTCGAGGAGGCCCCGGCTCCTTTCCTCAGCGCCAATCAGATCGACCAGCTGTATGCCGCGTCCAAGGCGATCCTGACCGAGGCTGGCTATATCGGGGCCGGAACCTGTGAGTTTCTGGTCGGCCAGGATGGCACTATCTCGTTTCTCGAAGTCAACACCCGGCTCCAGGTAGAGCACCCGGTCTCCGAGGAGGTGACCGGTCTGGATGTGGTTGGCGAAATGTTCCGGATCGCGGCCGGCGAGGAACTTGGCTACAGCGATCCTGAGATCCGCGGTCACTCGATCGAATTACGGATCAATGCCGAAGACCCCGGCGCGAACTTCCTACCCGTTCTGGGCACGGTGCAAGCCTGGCGGCCGCCGAGCGGTCCGGGTGTTCGACTTGACGCCGGCTATGAGCCGGGCGAGACCATTCCGGGTGCCTTCGATTCGTTGATCGCCAAGTTGATCGTCACCGGTCGAGATCGCCGCCAGGCGCTCGCCCGAGTCCGGCGAGCCCTGAGAGAATTCGCGGTCGGCGGCGTGCCCACGACATTATCGTTCCATCGGGCGGTGGTCGAGGACTCGGCATTTGTCGGCACTGAGACCGGCTTCGGAGTCCACACCAACTGGATCGAAACGGAATTCGACAACCAGATCCCAGCCCATGCCGACTCACGGGCCGACTCACGGGCCGAATCACGGGCCGACTCACGGGTCTCGCCCCCATCGAGCGGGTCGCCCGAGCGGCAACGCATTGTCGTCGAGGTCGACGGCCGCCGGCTGGATGTCGTGCTTCCCGACTCATTGGTCGCCCCCCGGGCCGCCCACGCTGCGGACATCCAGCGGCGAGCGGCACCGATTCGACGTGCTGAGCGTCGTAGCGGTGGACCCGCCGATAGTGGACCTGGTTCGACCGGCGCTCCATCGAGTGGAAACACTGTGCTCAGCCCGATGCAGGGCACGATCGTGGCGGTGCAGGTGGCCGACGGCGACGTGGTCGCCGAGGGCGAGGTTCTCGTCGTACTCGAAGCGATGAAGATGGAGCAACCGCTGACCGCACAGACGGCCGGCACCATCAGCGGGCTGACGGCAAAGGCGGGCGCTACCGTGGCTACCGGAGCCGTCATCTGCGAGATCACTCCCTAGCTATGGTCGCCCGGGTGCGCTCACGCCGACTCGGCCGGCACCCGGCACGCTCAGCCGAGCGCTCGCACGGTGTGGGTGACCAGCGAGTCAAGATAGGCGTCGTCAACCGCCCGCTCGAGTTCACCCATCCGGAAGTGGATCGGCGCCACCAGGCGTTCGATGACCTGCTCGCTGGACGCTGGCCGGGCACACTCGCCACGCTCGACCGCCCGATCGACAATGACCGCCGCCGCGGCGAGCCGAACGTTCCAAAACTGCTCACGCATCGATCTCAGGGTGTGCCCGCCCGATGACCGAGCGGCGATCATCAGCGCGCGGGCGCGCGGGGTGCTGATCGTGTCGCGGACCAGTCGAGCCAGTCGGCCAAGGTCACCAGCCAGGGTGCCGGTGTCCGGGATGGGCACCACAGCGTCCGCGTGCGCGAGGACGGCGGCCAACACGACCTCCTCGACGGTGCCCCAGCGGCGATAGATCGTGGTTTTGTTCACCCCGGCGCGAACGGCGATCTCCTCGATGCTGACCCGCAGTGTGCCGTGTTCGATCACGGCATCGAGCGCGGCGTCGAACACAGCCCGAGTGACGGCCGGACCCCGCGGATGCACAACTCGGTGACTGGCACTCACTGGTGGACCTGGGCGACGCGAACGGCCAGCGCGTCGTTGAAGGCGAGGAACCCCACTCGGGTCCGGCGCAGCAATCCGCCCATCAGCGGGACCAGAAACCCGGTGAACTTCTCACCGTGCTCGAGCTTTGTCCGATCGCCCGGCAACGCGCTCAGGGCAAACTCGTGCTCACCGTCGAAGATCCCACCCCAGGCGAGCTTGCCTTTCCAGCGCAGCGTGGAGCCGTCCGCAACGAGCACCCGCGGACGGAATGTCATGCCGGTGCCGTCACCTTTGCGAGCGACCACGGTGAGCCGTTGACCGACCCGAGCCTGGCCGGATATCGACGCAAAGAACGGGTTCCATTGCTGGTGGGATGCGAAGTCGGTCAGCACTGCCCACACCTCCGCCGGCGGTGCAGCTATCTCTTTGACGGTGACGATGTGCTTCATGCTCCGCTCCTATCGCAACTATTCGTTGCGATAACCGTAGCGCGACGAAACGCTGATCGCAACAACTTGGCGCGTTAGCGGCACGGGTAGCGTCCCCGCGAGATAGTGCGGTGGCCAGCAGCACCCTTGGTGTTGACGCATTCATGGCCAAAGACGTTTACCATCGACCGATGCGTCTAAAGATCTCGGTTATCGCTGTCTCGATGATTGTGGCCGGCGCGGTCTCGACCGTGCCCGCCGAAGCCGGCACCTGGAGCCAGGGATCCCGGCTGTGCACGCACACCAACCCGGAGATCAAAGAAACCAGCGGGTTGTCACGGAGCACCTACCGCCGCAAAGTGCTCTTCCTACACAACGACAGTGGCGACTCCGCCCGCTTCTTTGCGGTCAACCGCAACTGCAAGACTCGCGCCGTCTTCAGCGTCCGCGGCGTGCGGCCACGCGACTGGGAGGACATGGCGCCCGGGCCTGGGCACACCTTGTGGTTCGGGGACATCGGCGACAACGGCGAGTCGCGTCCGTCGATCAACGTCACCCGGGTCAGCGAACCCAGGGAGATCCCCAGAAATGGCGAACGCCGTAGCCTGGCCGGCACGACGTACACATTGACCTACCCCGACGGCGCGCACAACGCCGAAGCAATGATGCTGCGCCCCCGCAGCGGACGAATCTACGTCATCACGAAGAACCGGGTCGCCGGCGCGATCTATCGCGCACCGAAGGTGCTGAGTTCGCGCGGCGCCAACATGATGACCAAGATCGCAACCGTGCCGAACGGCCTCAGCGGCGCCGATTGGGCCCGCAAGGGTGGACGATTCGTGCTGCGCGGCTACGAATCGGTCTTCATCTACAGCGCAATGGGAGGCGAACCGACCAGGGTGCCGGTGCCAGCGGGCCACACCTTCGGCGAGGCCGTGACCTGGTCCCGCAACGGTCGGGCGCTCATCCTCGGCGGCGAAGGAGTCCGCACCTCGCTGTGGCGATTGCGCGAGTCCTAGAATCTTCGGCGCCATACACCAGCCAGGTGTCTCATCTGGCCCGGGTCGTGCGGGCCCCGGGACGAGACCCCGACTAGCCTCGTGACATGTTCTCGAAAGTCCTGGTAGCTAATCGTGGCGAGATCGCCATCCGAGCCCTTCGCGCGGCCTATGAGGTCGGCGCGAACACGGTTGCGGTCTTTCCGCATGAGGATCGCTGGTCCGAGCACCGCATGAAGGCCGACGAGGCCTATCAGATCGGCGTGATCGGCCACCCGGTGCGGGCCTACCTCGATCCCGCCGCGATCGTCGACGTTGCGGTGCGCGCCGGCGCGGACGCCGTCTATCCCGGATACGGCTTCTTGTCGGAGAACCCCGCCCTCGCCGAGGCGTGTGTCGCGGCCGGTATTACCTTCGTCGGCCCACCGGCGCAGGTGCTGACCCTCACCGGCAACAAGGCCACCGCGATCGCGGCAGCCAAGGCGGCCGGCGTACCAACCCTCGCCAGCGTCGCGCCATCGACCGACGTCGATGCCCTGGTCGCCGCCGCCGAGGCGCTGCCCTATCCGTTGTTCGTGAAAGCGGTCGCCGGGGGTGGCGGCCGGGGCATGCGCAGAGTGGACGAGCCGAGCGCGTTGCGGGAGGCGGTCGAGACCTGCATGCGCGAGGGCGAAGGCGCATTCGGCGATCCCACGGTCTTCATCGAGCAAGCCGTCGTCGATCCCCGGCACATCGAGGTGCAGATCCTGGCCGACGGCGCCGGCAACGTGATCCACCTCTTTGAACGCGACTGCTCGGTGCAGCGGCGGCACCAGAAAGTCGTCGAGATCGCGCCAGCACCGAACCTCGATCCCGCGCTTCGTGAGCGGATGTGCGCCGACGCGGTGCGCTTCGCCCAGGAGATCGGCTATGTGAACGCTGGCACCGTGGAGTTCCTGCTAGACGCAGCCGGGAACTACGTCTTCATCGAGATGAACCCCCGAATCCAAGTCGAGCACACCGTCACCGAAGAGGTGACCGACGTGGACCTGGTGCAGTCCCAACTACGGATCGCCGCCGGCGAGACCCTGGCCGATCTGGGCTTGTCCCAAGACAGCGTTCAACTGCGCGGCGCCGCACTGCAGTGTCGGATCACCACCGAGGATCCCGCCAACGGCTTCCGGCCCGACACCGGCAAGATCACCACCTACCGCTCCCCCGGCGGCGCCGGGGTCCGTCTGGACGGAGGCACCACCTACACCGGCGCCGAGGTCAGCGCACACTTCGACTCGATGCTGGCCAAGTTGACCTGTCGTGGGCGCACCTTCGAGAAGGCCGTCGAACGATCTCGGCGAGCCGTGGCCGAGTTCCGCATCCGCGGCGTCGCGACCAACATCGCGTTCCTGCAGGCGCTGCTCGATGATCCCGACTTCATTGCCGGCCAGGTGACCACGTCGTTCATCGAAAGTCACCCGCACCTACTGACCGCGCGGATGTCCGGCGACCGGGGCACCAAGCTGCTGCACTACCTGGCCGACGTCACGGTCAACCAGCCCTATGGCGCCGCGCCGACCACCCTGGATCCGGCCACCAAGTTGCCGCGCACCGACCTGTCGGTCGCGCCACCACCCGGCACCCGGCAATTATTGCAGGCCGTCGGACCGGAGGAGTTCGCGCGGCGCCTGCGGGCCCAGGAGACCGTCGCGGTCACCGACACCACCTTCCGCGACGCCCACCAAAGCCTCCTGGCCACTCGTGTGCGCACCAGAGATCTGGTGGCCGCGGCTGCCCATGTCGCACGGACCACTCCACAACTGTGGTCGGTGGAAGCGTGGGGCGGGGCGACCTACGACGTCGCGCTGAGATTCCTCGCCGAAGACCCCTGGGAGCGACTCACCACATTGCGCGCCGCGCTGCCCAACATCTGCTTGCAGATGCTGTTGCGCGGGCGCAACACGGTGGGCTACACGCCGTACCCCACCGAGGTCACCAACGCCTTCGTCACCGAAGCCGCGAGTGCGGGCATCGACGTGTTCCGCATCTTCGACGCGCTCAACGACGTCGAGCAGATGCGCCCGGCCATCGAGGCGGTACGAGCGACGGGGAGCACCATCGCCGAGGTGGCTCTGTGTTACACAGGCGACCTGTCGGATCCGGCCGAACGGCTGTACACGCTGGACTACTACCTGAAACTTGCGGAGAAGATCGTCGCCGCCGGCGCGCACGTCCTCGCGATCAAGGACATGGCCGGCCTACTGCGGGTGCCGGCCGCCCGCACCCTGGTCACCGCATTGCGGTCCGAGTTCGACCTGCCCGTGCACCTGCATACACACGACACCCCCGGCGGCCAGCTCGCCACCTTGCTTGCGGCCGTCGACGCAGGCGTGGACGCCGTGGACGCGGCAACCGCCGCCATGGCCGGTTCGACCTCGCAGCCCTCGCTGTCCGCGCTAGTGTCCGCGACCGATCACTCCGCTCGGGTCACCGGACTCGACCTGGCCGCGGTCTGCGCGCTCGAGCCCTACTGGGAGGCCGCCCGCCGAATCTACGCCCCGTTCGAGTCCGCGCTGCCGGCGCCGACCGGTCGCGTATACACCCACGAGATCCCCGGCGGGCAACTATCGAATCTGCGCCAGCAGGCAATCGCGCTGGGCCTGGGCGAGAAGTTCGAACAGATCGAGGATATGTACGCCGCGGCGAACGACATCCTCGGCAATGTCGTCAAGGTAACGCCTTCCTCCAAGGTGGTCGGCGACCTCGCGCTGCACCTGGTGGCGGTCGGTGCGGACCCAGCGAAATTCGCGGAGAATCCCGGCGCGTTCGACATCCCCGACTCGGTGATCGGATTTCTCAACGGCGAATTGGGTGATCCACCGGGCGGCTGGCCGGAGCCGTTTCGGACCAAAGCCCTGGCCGGCCGAAACTGGGCGCCACCGGCCGCCGAGTTGACCGATGACCAGCGCAAGCATCTCGCCGCCGAGCCCCGCCGCACTCTCAACGAGTTGCTCTTCCCCGGACCCACCAGGGAATTCACCGATGCCCGGGAGAACTACGGCGACATCTCGGCGCTGTCCACGGTCGACTACCTCTACGGTCTGCGGTTCGGCGCTGAGCACCTCGTCCAGCTAGGCGAGGGAAAGACGGTGTACCTGGGGCTGGAGGCGATCAGCGAGGCAGACGAACGCGGCTACCGCACGGTAATGACCACCATTAACGGTCAGCTACGGCCGATGAGCATCCGAGATCGGAACATCGCCGCCGACACCTCGATCGCCGAGAAGGCAGACCCGTCGAATCCGCGGCAGATCGCGGCACCGTTCCAAGGCGCGGCTACGATCGGGGTCACCGTCGGAGACGAGGTGCGAGCCGGCGATACCGTCGCCACCATCGAGGCAATGAAGATGGAAGCATCGATCACCACCCCGGTCGACGGAGTCGTGGCCCGGGTCGGGCTGTCGGGCACGCAGCCGGTGGAGGGTGGCGACCTCCTTGTGGTCATCGGCTGATCCAGTCGTGTCCTAACCGATTCGGCGACTGGTCGACGTGGGTCGACTGGTCGACTTGGCGAGTGGCCCTACGCTAGGTGTATGTGGCCAATGGTGTTGCTCCTGCTGCTGGTCGTGGTCGCGGTGGTGGCCATCTCCGGGCAGCGACACAAACGTCGGATCGAGACTCGTCGAGCAGACTCGTTGCGCGGTGTGCGCACGCTCGCCGAGGAGGACGTGACCGTCTTCGGCGAAGAGTTGCAGAACCTGCACATCGAGACCATGACGACCGAACTCAACACCGCGATGCGGCAGGACTATCAGCGCGCCCTGAACAGCTATGAGAC
>JBOFLH010000509.1:0-10378 GCA_051657765.1 Nocardioides sp.
CGTCACCCTCGACAACGCATCCTGACAACCCTGACACGAAGACCCACCCCACTCACAGTGAATCTTCGCGTCAGGGACCACTTTCTGGTAGCGGGGGCAGGATTTGAACCTGCGACCTCTGGGTTATGAGGTGACAGGCCACCGTCTCAGGTAGCCCAGCCATTCCTAGAGTCGTGCGTGGTCCAACACGTACCGCCTGGCGACGTCCGTTTCGCGCTGGCCCGACTGGTAACACTCCGGGTAACGCTAGAAGCGGTCGCGGTGACCAGCATGGCATTGGGCGCTTCCCCGCGGCTCTCGGCGGTGCGTGTCGCTGACTTTCGGACACTAGTCGATCCCCTGGTCGCCGTCGGTCTTGTCCGCGAGCCGGGCGCTGCTCACCATTGCAGAGGGATCGAACCTGTGACCGCTGGTTTGTAAGCAGCCCGATACCCATCAGGCGCATCCAGATTGGACCGTGCAGCCCGGCCGGTGCCGACCCACGCAAAGCACTCGGCTCGGCCAACAAGCGGTCCCGCCTGGTGACACCTGGCGGTGACAGTGCTCGGGAGCCCCAGGTGACCGTCAGCGGCGGACCTTGCCAAAGTGTTCTCTCCCCCGGAGAGCCTGTGGTCCGCAGTGGTCGAGCTGGCGGGGCGTCGGCGAGTACACACGCCTCTAGACCCTGGAGATCTCAGGATCTCAACTGGACGAGAGTGTAAAGATTGAGCGCGGGTACAGCTATTCGCAGACTAGGCTTGAGCGCGCTGTCCGCACATTCTACCCCAACCCCGCCAACGGCTAGACCCAAGGAGGAGGCCGTGACTCAGAATGAACCGAATGACTTGAAGGCAAGTTCCGAAAATCATGCCCTTCCGTCTAGCACGCCAGCCGACGACTCTAATGATACTAAAAAAAATGACTCGCAAACGGGAAAATCTATCGACTCAGTACATGAGCGAGAATTGCGAACCAATCACATTAGGCAGAACACCTACCCGAGCTATAAAGAACGGTACTGGCCCGACCTCGCCGAGCTAGGCGACAAGGTCAACCGGATTTTTGCTCATGCGGCCGTAGTAGTACCTGTCTTCGTCGCATTTACCATGCAAGTGTCTGGTATTCCATCCAGTCGACTTGTTGCGTGTTCTTGTTTTCTCTATACGGTATTGTTGTGCACATACGGACGCGAGTGGATATACAACTCACCTGTGACAACACTGCCACCGAATAGTCGTTGGCGCCATGTACCAGAAATTCTCGCTCTTGCTTCAGGGGGCGTTCTCTTGACGCCTGGTGACTCAGTCGGTTCATCGTTACTAGCATTGGCCCTATGTCTAGCTGCGATTGGTTTCGACATCGAAATTGCCTATCACAGCCGACCGCGACGCCCCATGGCTTGGATAGTCAGCAGTACTGTTCTGACCTCTACTTCATTCTTGCCAATTATATATAATGCTGAAGAAAAACTAGCCGAAGCTCGACAGGCCGACAAGAACATTTCCGTTCCAATGCCAATTGTTGCTGAATACGGAATTCTCGAGGAAAATGAAGATTCGCCCATAGCTAGCATCCTTGACATAGCTCAGTTGGGAAAAGGCGAACAGAGCGAGGCTGCACGTCTCATAGAGACCTCTGCTCTAGTCCCATTACTGATGCTCGGAGGCGATAACCTGCAACGGTACATATATGTTAGTCGCGCCGTGCCGCCCAAGAACGACGGAATGGTGGTACTCCTTGGTCAGGGTAAACCGTTGCCGACCGGAAGCAACGCGGATCTTACGCTTGGCTTAGCATTCGAAGGGACTTCTATCACCAACGACGGGTACCTATGCGTGCGAGACTGGACCGGGGCAGGGGCTCTACTTTCGACGCAACAGCCCACATCGGATCCAGCCTACCGGGAGGTAGTCGGCCTTGCGGCGCTTCTTTTCAGAATCGTCAATTCCAATGTGGAAAATCCGGTAACGCCAGACCAAATTGGATATTGGCTCGAAGTAATGAGACAGCAGTCAACGTATAGGATCTTGACTGCTCGAGGAAAAGGGACGCCAGGAGTTGGCGCTACGCTAATCTGCGGAGTCGCTCTTCCTAGTGGGTTTCGCGCGGTCGTAGTTGCAGTCTCGCCCGACAAGACGGAGTCGCAGAACATGGCGTCGAACACTACGTGGGCCCTTCGTCAAATCGTTGCACATTACCGCCCTGCTCAACTAGAAGAGTTCTTAAACTCAACCGAGTAAGGAACAAGCGACATCTGATGAATATCGGCGGTTGATTGCCATGGAGAATTATGGAACACGTGTTCGATAATCTTAAGTCCGGCACATTCACCCCGCAGAGCAGAATCCTCACTGACGACCAAGGTGGCGCGAACGCCACTGAGCACACCTACGCAGGTATTCAGGCAGCTGGTTGTCAGCGAAGCCTCTAGCGTCCCACTCGACGGGATAGTCGAGCACGTCGGCCACGACGTATGCCCAGACGTCGGCCCCGAGGGCGCGAGAGTTGATCACCGCAAGGTCATAGATGTCGTTCTCGAAGGCATCGAGAACTTCCCACTCCGATCCCGTCAGGTCGCAAAGCAGTTCGCCAGAGGCCGTCGATCCAGGGCTGCTCACCAGGCCGGGATATACCTCGCCTGGGAGACCTACGACCCGCCAGTCGTCAACGGCCGCGGGGCGCCGTCTCGGGTTGCGACCGATGAGCACTTCCATAACTTCGGGGAACAGGAGGCTTCCGTAGACGAACAGCGGCATCGGCGCCGCCCACACACGGGCTAGGCGCCCAACAGGCACGTGCCCCCCATCCTCACCAGTCACTCCACGCCACCCCAACGCAGAGTAAGCGCTTGGTTCGACACCAGATTGTGACGGGAGAGCCCGATCACCACACCAGACTCATCGGCGTCCCAAAAGAGTCCCTCGGCTGCCGAGATCTCGGAGCCGTCCGCCAGTTCCTCGGAGGCCGTGCAGAGCGCGAGGAGATCGAGGCCCGCGTGCCTGAGGCGCATGGTGAACTCGGCGGTTGGGCGAGCGATCGACTGCCGCCAGTAGTGGTCTTCGACGAACCGTCCACCGGCAGCGCGGTAGGCAACCACGGCCGACTCCCCTGGCTCCAGCGCCGGGAGGAGCTGACAGGCGAACTTGGTCATAGAGGCCGAGTCGTGAACCCGCTGGATCATGATGCGGCGCCTCTGGTCGGAATCGGTCGGTAAGACTTCTAGGTCAAGATTTCCTCGCGTGGTTTCGAACCACATCTCGCGTGGAAGTCGAGAGAACGGCCGATTTGTCTCGTTGACGAGTTCGTGGCGATAGGTGACCGTGGCCCAGCCATCCGCCGCAATGTCGATGTCCACCGAGAGCCGACGTTCGATGACCCATCCCACCAATTGGGTCGGCTCTGCCGGCGGTGTGCCAATGGCAGCACAGAGAAGTTCGAAACGGGTCTGCTCGGCCTCGGAAGCCCGCTCAAGAGCCGTGTCAAGCGCACGCTGAATCTCAGCACGCGGGCTCACCTCTGGCTCGCTGTTCCAGGTCGCCACTGTCCGGGTGGCGGTGCCAAGGTGCTCGGCGAATCCCTCGTTGGTCAACCGGAGCGCCGCCCGTAATGCGGCCGCATGCGCCCCTGTCCAGCTCTCGACAACAGTCACCGAAAGCTCGCAGGTCCCTTGTGGACGCTATCGAGCCGGCCTACCGAGTTGCACTGTTCCTGCATCTTTGTCGCACCGAGCGCCTTGCCGATGACCTGCGAGTGGCCTGCGTCGCAACTGCACGACAACCGCACCGCAGTCGCATGGGCCAGAACACCAGCGCGCCCTTGACTGGCTGGCATGTACCTCACAAGCCCGAGCAGAGAACGATCCGTACACCGACGTCGTGCACTCCGGGCCATCACCGAGCGCGTGTCGGAGTCCACATCCATTCAGGCCTCTCCACGTCTCTCGATCGCGTCGAGGCGCGTGTTGATCTCCCCCAGCTCGGCCTTGATGGCTGCCAACTGGTCACCTACCGCGGCTGCGTCTAGGACCACTGTCTGCTCACCGGCGTCACGTTCAGAGACTCGGACACCTGCTCCAGCCTTCGCCTCTAGCAGACCCATCTGCACTAGGTCCGCGAGCGCAGTGCGAACGGTGCCGCGGGCCGACTCGTACTCGTCGGCAAGCTCGCGCTCCGACGGCAACCACATGCCTGACGACCACTCGCCGGAATCGATTCGCTTGACGAGTTCGCTGGCGAGCCGCTGCGCCTTCACTGGGGGTCTGGACATCTGGCCCTTGACGGTCCTTTCATGGACTAGTTACAGTCTAGTTATGGTCCGGTATTGGTCGCTCTCCTGTCTGAGCCTATTGCAGTGCCAGGCGGTTTCGCGATGAGCGGCGCGCGCCGGACACCAGACCACGGGACGAGCGTCCTCGACCTTGCGCTCGTCGAGCCGAGCCTTCCACGCCGTCGCCGGCGCTCAGACCCAAGTGCTGCCCGGGCTCGGCGCCGCATGGTTCGAGCGCTACTGGCCTCACTTGCCCGCTCAGCGAGATCCGCCGACGCCAACGACCTCGGCGGTCTCGCATGAGGCCTCTACTTGCAGCCCGACAGCTCGGGCTCACGTCTCACTCTTCCTCTGCCGGTGCGCAGGGGTTGGCGGCGTCTGACATCGGGTCGGGCGCTGTCTCGGTAACCGAAGGGATGTACCTCTGATGTTGACGATTCCATTGTTCTTGATCGTGTTGTTCGTGGTTGTGGTGGTCGTGCGGAGCAGCAAGAAGTTGCTCGGGCCGGTGCTGCTGGGCACGGTGTTGGGGTTGACGATGGCCTCGACGGCGTTTGGGCCGCCGTTGACCGGCGGGTTACAGCAGTTCGCCGGCGCTGTGGTGACCGCGTTGTCGCAGGCTGCGCAGTCCTCGGGGGGTGGCCGCTGATGCCCACCCTTGGAGTGAGGCTGGCGGCGCCCCGAGCGGTGGCTGTTGTGGAGATTGCGCGGGTGTTGGAGGCCGCGCGGGTTCTGCTGGCTGCTGCTGGTGATGCGGCGGATGCGCGGTGTGAGCGCGCAAGCGCGGCCCGGTTCCATACTGCCGCCAATGACGTGGCCCGGGTTCAGGGCGTGCTGGTCCGCCACAGTGTCGGGCAGGACCTGTGATGACCACCACCGCGAAGGGGCCGCGTACGGCGGTGTGGCCGTTGTGGTTGTTGGCGTTGCCGGCGTTTGTGGCGGTGTGGTCGGGCTGGGTCGGTCTGGGGCGGTTGTGTGGTTTTGGTGTGGTTCAGCCGTTGCCGGGGATCGTGGACGGTTTCGAGCTGAATACGGCGGTGACTCTGCCGATCGGTATGGAGGCGTACGCCGCCTACGCGCTCAGAGTCTGGCTCACCTCTACGAGCCCGGTGGCGGTGCGGTTCGCCCGCCGGTCCACGATCGCGGCGTTGACGCTGGGTGCTGCCGGACAGGTGGTCTATCACGTGTTGACGGCGGCGGGCGCGACGAAGGCGCCGGTTGCGGTGACCGCGTTGGTCGCGGTTCTGCCGGTGGCGGTGTTGGGGATGGGTGCAACTCTGGCGCACCTGGTCACCAGCGAACACAGCGCCGCCGACCAGAAGGCTGCTATGGCCGTGCGGAGGCGTCGCGTCCAGCTCGGCGACACCGAGAGCCGGCCAGTGGCAGCGGATCGGGTGCACGCTTCTGCGGTCACCGGCAGACGGGGCTCTGGTCGGTCGCGGCCGTCGCCTGGCCGGGCTCCTGGAGGGGTTCCGGATGAGGCTGCGGTGTTGCTGGCCTCTGAGCCGGCGTTGACGACTACCGAGCTGGCGGCACGTCTGAACGTGTCGGAGCGGACCGCCCGGCGATACCGCGCCGCGACCTATCAACACACGGACACAACAACCACGGCGACGGCTGGGACCGGCCGCGACAAGACCAACACAGCAGTGCGTACCGGTGAGGGGGAGGCAGCGTGATGAACGGCCACCACAACGACGACGCGAGCCCCGCGTCCGAGGACAAGACGCGGCGGGGGTTGCGGGTAGAGGAAGCTATCTTCCGTGCCGCGCATGTGAACCGGTGCCGCGCGACGGATCCGGATCTGGGTGTCGTGTCGGGATCCAGCGACGACACCACCACTCCCACGGCCGACACCACCATCTCGTCCCCGGACGATGACACGGCAGTGTCGCCGGCCGGTGGCCGGGACGAGCCGTTGACCGGCCAGGGCGTGGCCGGGGACGACAGCGGTCACGCGGCCGACAGCGGCCGGGCGGACAACAGTGGTCGGGTGGCCGGGGAGATTGTGGCCGTGGACGCGGTGGCCGTTCCGGTGGCCGGTGGCCGACACAGGGCTGGCCGGGCCGGTGGTGTGCCGGTGCTGGCTGATGAGGTGGTCGAGGGCGAGGTGTTGTCGGATGAGGAGTCGGCTGAGGTTGACCGCCGGTTCGCCGCCCGCGGCGCGCTTGTCCGTAGCGCGGTGACCTCGACGCAGGTTGCGGTCCGGGTGTCCCGGACTGTCGCGACGCATGAGCGGACCCGGACTGCCGGGAAGGTGGTGTTGCGGGAGTCGTGGATGGTGGTCCAGGGCCTGGAGTCCTGGGCCAAACGAGCTTGGGATGCCTCCACGATGGGGACCTATCGGCGGCAGATCAAGGCCGCCGAGGCGGTCGGGGACCGCGAAGAGCTCAAGGAGTGGATCGACCGCAAAGAACTCGCTACCGAACGTCGTCACCGCCGGCTGATGGACCTCCCCGCGTTGGCGTGGGGTGTGACCCGGGTTGCGATCGCGGTGTTGATCGGGATGCCCGCCCTCGTGTTCCTGATCGCCGTGTTGGCGGCTGCTACGGGTCATGGGTCGTTTGCCGGGGTGTGGTTGGGGTTCTTCGCCGCGATCGGGTTCGCCCTCGCCCTCGGCGCGCTGGCCTGGAGCGGCCTCAGCCTCATTGCACCGGTGTTGGTGGTGTTCGCGGCCTGGCGCGAAGGCAGGCGCCGTGCAGAGCCCCCGGCCTGGCTGATCACCACCGGCGATGTCGATTGGGACACGACGATTGATGAGACCACCATCGCCCGTGCGTTGGATGCGTTGCGGATGCCGCCGATCACGCAGTACTTGAAGGCCGGCCACCGGTTGCAGTTCATCACCCCCGCCCGCGTGGACGGCCGAGGGACTCATGCGATTGTCCGGTTGCCGGATGGGGTGACCGCGGAGAAGGTCGCCACCCGCCGCGGGGACCTCGCCACCGGACTCCGCCGGGCCACGAAAGAGGTCTGGCCGACCACCGGCAGCGAGGCCGGGATCTTGGATCTGTGGATCGCCGACAAAGGCGCCCTCGCTGAAGGCGCCGGACCATATCCGCTGCTCGCGGGTGGGCTGGTGGATGTCTTCAAGGGTGTTCCCGCGGGGCGGACGTTGCGGGGAACGCCGTTGTTGGCGCCGATCATGGAACGCAACACCATCACCGGTGGGATGCCCGGGCAAGGCAAATCGTCTGCGGCGCGGGCGATCATGGTCGGCTGCGCGTTGGATCCGACCGCCGAGTTGCGGATCTGGATTCCGGACACGAACTTCGACTTCGAAGCGTTCCGCCCCCGGTGTTCGCGTTATGTGATGGGCGCCGAGGACGAACACGTCGCGCAGATCCTCGACGACCTCCAAGCGCTGCACGCCGAAGTCCAACACCGCGGGGAACTCCTGATCCGTCACGAAGTCCCCGCAGTGACCCGGAAACTCGCCTCCGCCGGCATCGGCCTCCACCCACTGATCTGCCTGTTGGAGGAGGCACATGTGGCGTTCGGGCACGAGACCTACGGCAAAGAGATCTCCAAACTCACCGTCGCGATCGTCCGCCTCGGCCGCAAACGTGGCATCCACCTCATGAGCTCGACCCAGGCACCGACCGCGAACTCGATCCCGCCCGATGTCACCCGAAACTGTTCCAACGGGATCGCGTTCGCCGTAGGCGACCACGTCGCCAACGACGGACTTCTCGGCACCGGCGCCTACCGCGGTGGGCACCGCGCCACCGAACTCATCCCCGGCACCGACATCGGCACCGCCCTGGTTAAAGGATTCACCGGGCAACGCTCCGAGATCCTCCAGTGGTACTTCCTCGACGTCGCCAAAGGCAACGACCAGATCACGCCGTTGATCGAACGCGCCTTGGAAGCGATCGCGAAACTCGACCGCCCGATCCGGTCCGCCCGGCTGGCTGTGCCCGAGGCGCGGGACCTACTCGCGGACCTGGACGCCGTCCTCGGCGCCGACCCGATCCCGTCTGCTGATGTCCCGCCGCTGTTGAAGCGCCATGCCCCGACGTGGGGGCCGTACCAGACCCTGACCGGCAAGGCGCTGCGCACCCAACTCGCAGACGTCTACGGGATCCGGGTGCCCTCCACCGGGAACCGCTACCCCCTCGACCCCATCACCATCCGCCGCCACCTCCACCAACACACCACGACCAGCGACCACGACCACGCCGGCGGCGACACCGACGAGGACGGTGGCGGTGGTGGGTTACCTCCACCCGCGACCGGCCCACCGCCCTAGATCCCGGCCCGGCCCTCTCCGTTCGGCGGGGGTAACTCGGCTCACTACCTAACTTTCCCCAGGTCAGACCGCCTGTAACCCCCTCCGGGCCGGTGAGTTACAGACCTAACCCACCCACCACCACCTAACCCAACCCCAGATCGACCCGACCTCTACCCAGCTCACCCCAAACACGACAGGACACCCACCCGTGAACACCCACCACACACCACCCAACCCACCCACCCAGCCCGACCACGAGCAGGAGGAGTCCGCGATGACGTACTGGCCCACCACCCCCGACGACCACCGTCAACACACCGACGGCGATCGGCTCCACAACCACGCCGAAACCGTCTACGACGCCATCCGCGCCATGTGCCACCACACCACCGGCCGACCCGTCCTCCCCGCACCCGACCTCTACCGGATCCTCGGCGAATTCCACGCCGCACCACTCGCGCAACTCCTGCGGCAACTCGCCAACGGGTTGGGCGCCTCGGCCGACCACTACCAGCTCTACGAACACGACCCGGCCCGGTCGCCCTCGACGTCGATCTGTCTCGCGGTCGGGCACCTCGCCGACGCCGCACGCGCAGCGGCCGAACTCTCCCGGCACCTGACCGCGGCACAGGCCGCGATCAACGGCCAAGGCCACCACGGTCCCATCGAGTCCAGCATCGAAGGAGAACAGCGATGAGCGCCTATCTCCCCACGTTCGAGGACATTCGTCGCCGCGCTCACGGCCTGTTGGGCGATGTCGAAGACGAACTCCGCTCGGACTGGCGCCACGGCACCGGACCAACCCGCTACCAGGCCAATGCCGCCATTGAGGCACGCGAGCTGATCGCCCAAGCCCGGGCAGCGCTCGACCGTGCGGCCACCTTGGAAGGAACCCGCTCATGAACACCACCCCCGACCCTGTGCACACCGTCAGCACCTGGCAAGGATTCCTCGGCAAGCTGGCCGGCTGGACCCGAGGCCGGATCTCCCCGGCCTCACCCTTCGCCCTCTGCGGAGTCTCACTCGTACTCGAAGACAGCGACGGCGATCAGAACGTCGGCCTCGATGACCTCGACCCCAAGCCGACCGGCCGGCCGTGTCGTGACTGCCTAGCCGTCGCGGCCGGCCGCGCGTGCTGCTCTTGCGGCCAGAAAGCAGCCGACTGGATCTACTGGGACGCCTGCCCGCCGCCGCCACGATGGGGACGAAACCCCAAAGATCCGGACTGGGCAGCCTGCCACCGCTGCCACACCGCCACCACCAAACACGGCGAGTTCCTACGGTCCCTGCGACACGAGCGGACCGGATCATGACCACGGGCGCGGTAGGTGTCGCGCGGCGATCGCCAACACAACGGCAACCCGACCCGGGTGGTCGGTGTTGTGCCTGGTGCAATGCCCCACTGCCGGTCGGCGCGCGGCGGGATGCGGTGACGTGTTCGAAGCGGTGCAGGCAGGCCCGGCACCGGTTCACCACTACCATCGGCACCCCACCACTGCCGGCCCCTGGTGTCGGGGTTGGCCAGCCGCGACGACTCGCCTACGCAGACCCGCCCTATCCCGGGCTGGCGGGCTACTACCGGGACCACCCGGACTACGCCGGGGAAGTGGACCACCAGGCGTTGATCCGTCGTCTGTCGACCTATGACGGCTGGGCGCTCTCGACCTCGGCCCGTGCCCTGCCTGCGGTCCTGGCGATCTGCCATCAGCAAAACGTGGTGGTGCGGGTTGCGGCGTGGCACCGCGGCCACCGCCCCCACGCATCAGCACGCGGCCCGTTGAACGCGTGGGAACCGCTGTTGTTCACACCCACCCCACCCCGACCTGACGGACCTGTCGTGTCGGGATCCCCGCACTACACCACCCGGCCGACGGGTCGTGCCTCGAGGCACGACCCGTC
>JBOFLH010000510.1:0-1420 GCA_051657765.1 Nocardioides sp.
TGGCGATACCATCAAGTCTGTACAAGGTAGCCACCTTGTCAGCGAGTCCATCCCATCCGAGTTTGACGACCCGCGCCACGGCAATTGGTTCGCTGCCCTCCTAAACGAGGCCAGTGGCTACATGGAAAGACGCGAACGCCCCGAGCGACTTCTTTCAGAAGCCTTCTCCATCATGGCCGTGCTCGACGCCGCCTACCTTTCTGCTTCGGAGAATGGCCGACGTGTTGAATTCTGAGAAGCCATCCAGGTCAGGAGTCGAGCACAGAAATCACAGGGCTCGTTGTGGCGGGCCTTCGACGTTCAGCATCCGCCGCTACAACTCGCCCGACGACACCGAAGTGCTTAGGGACCTGATCAACCGGTCCCTGCGAGGACTTTCCGGTCATCTACACAGTAAAGTTGCGTTCGATCGCCACGAACGGCACTTGCGCTCCGATGCCTTCGCACTTGAATTAGACGCCATGTCGTTCTGGGTCGTCGTGGACGTCGGTAACAGCGTCAGGGGTTGCGGCGGATGGGCGGCCGACCCATCCTGCACCGCAGCACGGATCCGCGAAGTATTCGTCGATCCAGACGCAAGCCGCTGCGGCGCAGGGTCACTCTTAGTGTCCGAAGCAATCATCGACGCCAGGTTGGCCGGTTTCGAGCTGATTTGGGTCTCATCGAGTCAATACGCTGTTCCCTTCTACGAGTCACTCGGATTCGTCACCAACGGGCCTCCATCGACGGACAACCTCCCATCCGTGCCGATGGTACTGAATTCCGAGTGGGTCATGCCTGTTCGTTCTTAGGGGTACGTTTCTCTAATTGAGATCGCGTGATCGTTCGGACTCTGAGATTGTGCCCCCAGCCTCGTGGAGTCCTACACCCGTGAGCTGAACTACGAAGTCTGTGACGCAGCGACGATCCGCCGCCAGAGACGCGGGTCGTTCGGATCCGCAGCCAGCCCAATGGACCCGCCCTCGATCAGGACAACCTCTCACAGAGTCCTTCTTCGACGGCTTTCAAGGATGGACCATCTCTGAACGCCTACGCTGAGCAACTATGGAGCTAGCTGCCGCTGACCTAACCAAATTCCAGCGAGACGGGTGGCTCGTGTTGCCACGTGTCATCTCGAACACCGAGGTGGCTGCCATAGATAGGGCAGTCGACGCGGTCGGGCATTGGGCCAGCCATGGCGGCCCCGGACTTCATCACTTCGAAGCAACTGACTGGGGCCCTGTACTCGCGCGAAGCGAAGACTTCGTACCCCACTCGGCCGTACTTGCCGGTCTTGCATTCCATGTCCGTATTCGATCAGTGTTGGGGCAGCTATTTGGTGAGACGCCTGCCTTGTTCAAGGAGAAGATCAACTACAAGCACCCGGGCGGCGGGGGATTTGCCCCACATCAAGACGCTACTGCATACCGATTCGCCGACT
>JBOFLH010000511.1:0-4465 GCA_051657765.1 Nocardioides sp.
CCCGGTGTCCCGCCGGGCCGTCGGCACTGTACCCGCGTGAATCCGGGTAGGCTCCCTGCGGGGCGGTAGCTCAGTTGGTCAGAGCAGAGGACTCATAATCCTCCGGTCACGGGTTCAAGCCCCGTCCGCCCCACCAGCAATCTTGTGGCCCTGATCAGCGTTTCCGCTGGTCAGGGCCACTTTCATTCTGTCCGGCTCTCTCCGGGCGTCGTCAGTCGTCTACGGGTGTCTGTGCCTGAGCTGTGCCCGGGTCGTTGTAAGTGAGGGCGATCTCGATCCGTCTCATAGCGGCTTCGGCCTGGCCGTCGATAACGTGGGCGTAGACCTTGAGTAGGACGGCGACGCTGTGGCCTGCCCAGGCCGCCACCTGGGTCGGAGGCACGCCAGCGGCCAGCCAGGTAGAGACCGCAGCGTGCCTGAGGTCGTACGGGCGTCGAGCCAATGGTGAGCGCTGCTCGGCCGCGGTGAAAGCCTTCTCGCGCGCGAGCTTGAGGGCTCGCGTTACCGCCGCAGGATTGACGGGCCGGGCCATCGACCTCGGCAGCGGCCGACCGAGCGGCCCGAAGCGGGTCACGAAGAGCCAGCCACCTGGCCCTGTGCCGTACTCGTCGAGGTGGCGGCGGAGGAGGTGAACCAGTGGGGGAGCGAGTGGCACGGCGCGCGTGTCGCGCTCGGCGCGGTGTTTGAGGCCGCGTTCCTCGCCGAGCTTCCCGTCGTCGGTCCAGTCCTTGCCCGGGTCTTGATAGGACCCAGAGAGGACCGCTTCGCCCCAACCTGAGTCGGCCAGTACAAGGTCGGCTCGGCGGAGGTTGCGGACCTCGCCAGGACGCATAGCCGCGTAGTAGATGCAACCGAGGAACGCTTCGAGGGCGGGTGTATCAGCGCGGACCGCCTCAAGGAGGGCTCTGGCTTGGGCATGATTGACCACGGTTCTGCTGTCCAACTCGTTGGCGAGCTGCCGGCGCTTGACCCTGACTCGGTGCAACGGATTGGCGTCGAGATGGCCACATTCGAGGGCGTAGCCGACCGCGCTCGATAGAGCCGCCCGCTTGCGATTGACCGTGGCCGGTGCGGCCGCTTCGCCGTTGAGCTTCCGGCCGATTGCGTCGAGAACCTGCCGGACGATGACGGGATCGGCAAGGTCGCCCACAGGACGACTGCGTTCAGCGATCCAGGCAATCGAGGCAGCCAGCTCTAACGGCGGATCAGGGCTCTTGACACGCGCGGGGGTGCTGAAAGCCCACGTCCGCAAGGCCTTACGCACCCCCTCCGGGGCCGGCGGCTGACCGTCGTTTGCCATGGCCACTGTGATCGTTACCAAGCCGTCCGCGGTGCTCTGTCGATGTAGCGGCGAGGCGTGGGGCCACTTCACGTCGATGAATTCCATTGCGAAGTCAAGCCAGGTCGGGCCTTCCCGGCGGGGCCGCATGGAGACGGGTAGGCCGGTGTCGAGGTCGAAGGCTTCGCCTTTGCGTGCCGCGGTGAGGAGGCCGGCCCGGAACGATTCGGCGAGCTTGCTGGTGTGGAAGGTCTCGCTCTTGCGGTTCGTCGCGACCCGCCACCGGACGCGGTAGGCCTTGCCGTTCGAACCGGCGACCGGGCTGGTTTTGAAGACCGTCACGTCATAGGTCGTGGCGTTCATGCGATGCCTTCTTCAAGGCCGGTGAGCCAGACATCAAGGTCGGTGCGGCGGACTCGGATCTCCCCGTTGGGGAGTTTGATGCTCCGGGGGCCGGCGCCTTTGGCCCGCCAGTCGTAGAACGTGGATCGGGCGACGCCGAGTTCGGCGCAAAGGTCGAGGACGGTCAGGTGGGTGGTGGTGCTGACGGCGGGTCGCCGAGACATGGGTACTCCTTGCCGGGACGTGGGTGTCTGCCGGGTACGGCTGGTGCGGTTGGTGGTGGTCATCGGTGGGCCTGGGGGTCGCATCCGGGGTGGGTTCCGGTGGTGTCGGGGAGGGTCATGGTCTGGTGGCAGATTCGGCATTTCCGTGGGGTTGGGGTGGGGTTTGCGTCCCGTTGCGTCCCAGCGTCCCAATTTGGGTGTTTTGCCTGGTCAGAAGGGGTTTTGGGGTGGGACGCAAGATTTGGTTGGGACGCAAGTTGCGTCCCACCGATTTCTTGCGTCCCAGGCAAAAGGTGGCTCTGACCTGCGGTTATGTCGATTTTGGGACGCTGGGACGCAATGGGACGCAACCCGTCCCCCAATTGCACGGCGAGCCCGGTCGCGGGTGGTGTGGTGGGGCAGTAGCGGTCCCAGGCGTCGGTGAAGTCGGCTCGGTGGTAGCCCTTGGTTTGGGTGCCGTCTTCCCACCTGTGGTTTGCGGCCGTCACATCGAACTCGCGGAGGAGTTGTGACATTCGGCGGACGGTGAGGCCGGTGCCGCCGAGATCAGACCATGGTGCTTCGGGGTCGGTGCGGAGGCGGCGGACTAGTTCTCCGGAGGGGAGGCGGTCGAGGCTGGCGAATGCGGTGCGGGTGTCGATGAGGAGCCGGACTCGTAGGGATACGTCGGCGGTTTCGTCTCTGGTTTCGGTGAGTGCGAGGGCGGCTTGTCGTGCGAGGTGTGGCCAGTGGCCGGCGGCGTGGTCGGCGATCGCGATGAGTGGTTCCCAGGTGTCGGCGGCGCGGTCTTCGACCGGCATGGCGGGGACGGCTGCTGAGAGGTGGTCGATGGCGTCGCGTGCCCAGGTGTTGAGTCTGGCGCGGAGGTGGTCGAGTGCTGGTGCGTCACGTCGGACTCGGTAGGGGGCGACGGTTTCGCCGGGTGCGCGGCGTCTCATTCTGATGACGAGGGCGCGGTCTTCGATGGTGTCGGGCATGGCGCCGATTCCGGCGAGGGCGGCCATGGCGAAGGTTTCGATGCGTTCGACGGTTTGTTTGGCGGCGTCGTAGCGGATTGCGGGTCTGCCCCTCTGGTGGCCGGCGTTGAGGAGGCCGCGGAGGTCTTCGTGTTCTCCGGCGGTCTTGCCGAATACGGTGTCGGCCTCGTCGAGCAGGAGGGTGGGTGGGTCGTTCTTCGCCAACCCGATGGAGCGGTACACCGCGCTCGGTGAGGCGTTGACGGTCATTAGCGGCCGATGCGACAGTGCCTCGACGAGGTCCAACAGCCGCGACTTCCCGCAGCGTTTCTCGGGTGCCCGGATCACCAGCCGCGCGGCGTGCGCCCACGCGGGTACGGCATGGGTCGCAGCAATCCACAACACCACACCCACGAGCGCTTCGGGTGAAGGGAGGATCACGTACCGGGTGAGTGCGGCCTGGACTTCGTCGAGTAGGCCGGCGCCGTCCTCGACAGGCTGGGCTGGCGGCTGGGTGGTTGTGGTGGTCATTAGGAGGCGATTCCTTCGCGGTGAGTCGGGTGGGTGGCGTGGCGTTGGGCGGGGTGCTCGTCGAGGTGGTTCGGGGCGGGTTCGTGGAGTGCGTCCCAGACCTCACGGCTGGGCTCACACGGGATCAGAGAGACCGCGGCGCGGTGTCGGCATGCGGCGGCGGTTGCGGCGGCCTGGTGGTCGATGTGGGTCCACTCCGCTCGGGGTTTGAGTGGCCGGCGGGACAAGACCTTGGCGTGGGTGGTGGGGATGGGTCCGCCGTGGATGACCCACTCGAACGACACGGCCCGGTTGAGCCAGTAGGCCGCGGTGGCCTCGTTCAAGGCGTCTTGGATCACGCGGGCCTGGAAGTGCTCGACGTGGTCCACGAGGTCCCGGACCTGCTGCCGGTGATCGGTGGTCATGAAGGGTCACCAGCTCGGGCAGCTGCTCGGCTGCGTCGGCGGTCCCGTCGGCGTTGTTTGCGTCGGTCGGTTTCGGTGGTGCCAGCCCATACGCCGTAGCGGGGATCGAGTATCTGGGTCCAGGTGCGGCACTCGTCGAGCACCGGACATGCCGCGCAGAGGCGTCGCGCGGCGGTCGAGGAGCCACCCTTTTCGGGGAAGAACAACTCCGGATCGACTTCAGCGCACAGGGCCTGGCCGGCCCACGACATCGGGGTGTCTTCATCGGTCAGCACCGGCAGCGGTGGGGGTTGGGTCGGTGGTTGTTCGTGTGGGGTGCGCATTAGGTGCGGTCTCCGTTCATGGTCATCTCGCGGGGAGTGCTGTAGCCAGCGGTGTACGAAGCCCAGGCGCGGGTGATCCCTCCGGAGCCGGGGTAGAGGTCGTCGAGGTGGTCGCCGGGCCTGGCGTCGAGGAGGGTGAACACCCATCTGGCGTAGGCGGCTGGCTTGGCGCCGATCACTCGTCGGGGGTCGGTCAACCTCGGGCGGGAGTGGTAGACCAGCGAATCCGTTACGACGTCGAGGCCGACACCTGGCCCGCTGCCGGTTGGTGTCGTGTCTGCCGGCGGACGCGACGTGTCGTCTAGGTCCTCCCGCGACAGGTTGCCGGCGTGCTGTTGTCGCGCTGTGCCGGCGTGACGCGACGCCTGGTCACCTGGTGGGCGCGACGGGTCGTGTTCGGCCGTAG
>JBOFLH010000512.1:0-11537 GCA_051657765.1 Nocardioides sp.
CCGCGTTTCCGCAATGGCCGGGACGGTGTTAACGTTTCTCTTCGCGTCACATGGTGGCGCTCCGGGGCTGTGGCGCAGTTGGTAGCGCGTCTCGTTCGCAATGAGAAGGTCAGGGGTTCGAATCCCCTCAGCTCCACCATGACCGCCTTACTCGAACCATTGACCCAGTCAATGCCGTGGTTCGGGCTTGGCGATCGGTTTCGTAGCAGCGCTTCGTGGATCACGGAGCGCTGTTTGCGTGTTCCGCGAAAGTCGTTGGTTGCCCGGTCTCGGTCCACGGATTCCTTCGCGGTGCCGTTGTGACCTCTATGACCATTGAGGTCGAGCCAGTGCTGGTGAGTCTCCTGGAGTTCGAGGAATGGCTGGGTCATCTGGCTGTTGGTGACCTCGCCGTGTTCGTCGATGTAGAGGACTTCGTAGAAGGCCCTGTTTATGTGCCCCCTCGCCTCATCCCTTGCGTCCCGGTACAGCTGGTGTGGGTCGCTGCACATGTCGAGGGCGGTTGTCAGCAGTGCGGCGGCGCTGTCGAGTTCGTGCTTGCTCTCGGCGATTCGGGTGTCGAGGAGGTGTTGTTTGCGGCGTAGGTCGGTGATGCGTTGGTTGAGTTTGTTGGTCGAGAGGCGCCCGTCGGCCAGGGCGTCGATGAGGGCGTCTTCTTGAGCTGAGAGGCGCTGCCGTTCACGGCGGAGGTTGGCGTCGAGTTCCTTGGTGGTGGCGTGTTGGGCGGAGAGGGCTTCGTCCAGCGCTGTCTGGAACTCGGCTCGGTAGTCGGGGTGGAGCCGTAGGTGGGCGTAGTGCTCGATGATCTTGTTCTCGACCAGCAGGACTGGCAGGTATGGCAGGTCGCACTCGCCGCGTTGTCTGCCTCGGCAGAGGAAGTAGGCGTAGGTGCCACCGTTGCCTTTGGCTTCGGTGTAGACGAGTCTGCCGACGCGTCCAGCTTGGTGGCAGCGGTCGCAGTGGAGCATCCCTTTGAGGTAGTGCTTGAGGATGCATTCGCGTTTGCCGGGTTGGGAGCGGAGGTCGAGGATGTCCTGCACCCGGTCGAATAGGGCCTGGTCGACAACAGCGCTGTGACGCCCTGGGTAGAGCTGGCCTTCGTAGACCGTGAACCCGGCGTAGTACGGATCACCGAGAATCCGGACGATGGTGTTGGTGGTGACGGGACGGCTGGTGGGCCAGCGGTTGGTGGGTCGGGCGCGCAGACCATGGTCTTCCATGGTTTCGGCGAGCGCTTCGAAGGTGTAGTCGCCGGTGGCGTAGAGCTCGAAGGCTAGCCGAACGAGCGGTGCTCGTTCCTCGTCCACGATGACTCCGGCGATCTGGCGACCGTCGACGGTGACGCGGCTATTGAGATACCCGATGGGCGCAGTCCCGATAGTGCCGCCTGCTTTGGCTTTGTAGGCCATCTTGGTCTTGATGTCCCGCCCAGACTTTTTGATCTGCATCTCATCGACCCCGGCGTTGACGAGTTCGATGAAGTCGGCGTCCTCGGAGTCGCCGAAGTCTTCCTTGGTCGAGATGAGGCGGACGCCGAGATTCTTGAGTGAGTACTTGGTAGTGATGAAGTCGTGAGCGTTTCGGAAAGCGCGAGACTGCGAGTAGACGATGATGGCCCCGACATTGGGATGTTCGGCGACGTAGGCCAGCATGCTGCGGAAGATCGGTCGTTTGGCGATCGACCCGGCTGACTTACCGGGCTCGACAAATTCCTGGACGATGGTCTTCCCCTTCTCGCGGGCCTTGTCGGTACAGGCTTCGCGCTGGGTGGCGATGGACAGCCCGTCGCGGTCGATGTCGACAGCGGTTCCGGCTTGGCGAGTCGTCGAGACACGCAGATAGGTCACCGCGTCGGGCTTGTCGGGTTCAGTTGTCTGGTCGCGGTGGGTGCGGCGGTAGCTACTCATACCCATCTCCTTCGGTAGCGGTTGGTTGAGCTGACGATGCGAAAGTGCTGTCCGCTGTGGCTAGGTTGCGTGACAGGTCGAGCACAGCGGGGTGTCGGCGTGTAGTCGGCCTCGCGGGCGAGTCCGGTTTGTCCGAGCCGTACCCGGATGGCGTGTTCAGAGACGCCGAAGTGCTCAGCCAGGGCTTCGGGTCGCTGGATGCCGCTGCCCCACGCGCGTTTGAGATCGCGTTTGCTGACCAGGGCACAACCGGCGAAGTAGTCGGCAGCATGTTCGGCGAGGTCAGCTGCGTCGGCCTGCCGGGTAGTTCCGTAGAGCGTGGCAGCGTAGCCGTGATCGATGACGTGCTTGAACTCGTGCAGCAGCGTGAACCGCTGTCGAGCTTCGCTCTCACCGCTATTGATCGTGATGATCCACTCGGCACCGTTCCAGTGGCTGGTGCCGGACACCGGTAGTCGGGCGTGCATCACCCGGAGCCTTGGGAGGCCGGCCAGGTGGTGTTCGCGGATGCCGTCCGCCAGGTCGAGGCCGCGCTGTTCGAGGACGGCTACCAGTTTGCTGGCTTGGAGTTCGGCGATCCGCAGCGCTTCCTGCCGAGTGACATTGCCGCGAGCCGGGACGACGGCACGCAGTGCACTCAGTACCGAAGGAGGGGTTCCAGTCGCTGCGGTGGTCGCTGCGCTCTCGTGTTTTGTGGTTGTCGTACTAGTCATGATGTTCCTCCTCTCGGTTAGTTGTGCTTGTTATGTTTCGTCTTCGCCTGGTGCTGGCCCCTTCGGGTCGTAGCCGTACTTCTTGGCGATGTCGCCGAAGGACGCTTCCAGTTCACGTTGGGCCTTGGCGGGGAGATGGCGGTACTTGCTGCGGAGGTACGGCGTGAAGGTCGGCAGCTCCCCCTCGGGGATCCACTCAGCGGTCACGTACAGATCACTGGCCGGGATACCGAGCACGTCCGCGATGGCCCGCAAGTTCTCACCCCTCGGGCTGGCGATCTGCCCCAGCTCCAACCTGGTGATGGTGCCCTTGGTGACACCAGCTCGTCTGGCAACCTCGGCTGCAGATAGGTCCGCTCTGATGCGTGCCTCACGGATTATTTCGCCTAATTCTTCTGGGGCTTTTTCTGGTAGTGATGTCTGCATTGCTAATTGCGTCCCATTCGTTACTTTTTTAAGTTATTTCCTATCCCTATTTTCCTTCGAAAGTTGAATTAATTCAACGCCATTTCGAGACTTTGGCAATTTCTACAACACTTTTCCTTCTTACTTAGTTCGTATTCAGTTCGTATTCGTATTTGTTGTGCCGGGGAGCACCACCAGCCCTGGCATCACAGGCCGTGATACTGAGCGCTTGGTGGTGTCCCCGGTGGGTGTCCCGCTGCTCTCCTTTCGGGTTCGCTCAGCGCTTGTTGGTTGCTGAACTACTACCGGTAGGAGTCGCGCGGGACTTGCTCGCCTTCGCGCTGCCGAATATCTCGGCGATGGCTGCCCGTTGGGCTGCTGCATCGCGTTCGATGTCGGCTTGCAGGTCACTGGCCTTGTCGGACAAGGCCGGATCGCTGCTCATGGCGGTGAGTTCGGTCTCGATGGCCCGACGGATGACGTCGGATACCGGGACCTCGGCGAGCTTGGCAAGGACCGACAGCCTGGCGTGCAGGTCGTCGTCCAGCCGGATAGCGAGAGTCTTCATGAGACTTCTCACTGGTTCCTCTCTGAGGGATTGTTCCCGCTCCCCAGCACGTGGGCTGGCTTGCCATCCCCACTCGTAGTGCAGAGATAACTGATAGCGGGTCACCTTCCTCGGGGTGGTGCGACCGGCGAAAGCAGATGCCTTCACGATGACGGTCGCAGGCCCCCGACGAGGGGCGCTGAACACAGATGTTGTTCACAGGCGGGGCCGTCCACTCTGTTGCGGCACCGGGTAGCCAGGCAATCGCACATCGCTAGCGATCTGGTTCCCCCACATATCCCAGCCCGGTTGCCGCCGCCGGGCGAACAGCTCCAGGTATGGCCCTGGCGAGATCCGCTCAATGACGGCGTACTGCTCTTCGGGTTTGTGGGAGTGGTCCTGGACGGGTGCTTGGATCCAGGTTGGCTGGGAGCGGTAGCGCACTGGGGCTCGTCCTTTGGTGGCGAACAGCAGGTGTTCGGTGGAGTTACGCAGATAGTTGCCGAGCCCGAGACGGAACTTGACCCACGTCAGCGGCGAGCGGACGGTGAAGCCCCACGCCTCAGCCACGTCGTAGCCGTGTCGCAGCGTGGCGTTGGTGACCCATAGCCACAGATGGGCGTCCTCTGTTGCCAGGTCACCAACTGGCATCTCCTTGATCTGCTCCAGGCTCATGAGGTGGTAGTGCTCGGAAGCTCCGCGGGCTCCCTTCTGCTCGATATCCCACGGTGGGTCGGCCATGATCGTGCGGTACCGCCTCTGCTGCCCGCTCATACCCGACCTCCAGTCGGGGTGCTTGGGGCTGCCAGCACGCCCGCGACGCCATGGATAGTCGCGTGCGATGCAGTCGGCCATCCAGCGCCCGGCTGGCGCGGAGTCGAGTCGCCAACTCGGCACGGCGGTCTTCTGCTTCGTATCCTGCGAAAACCCACAGCACCAGCGGAAACGTGCCCAGCTGATCTTGCTCGACGCCGCTTTGGTAGTGCGCCTGGTACTGGCTGGCCTTACGCAGCAGCGTCGGCAGGCTCTCGGTGCCGAGATCGACCTCGACGAACCAGTAGTCCTGGTACGCGCCCTCGTCGTCGCGTCCAGCGATGCGGGCAAACAGGTCGGGCTTGAGCCAGATGGCTTCGCCACCGAGACCTATGCGGGTGCGCCACCCAGCCTGCTCGACCGCGACTTCGACCTCGCGGCTACTTGTGTCGGCGCACGCACAGATAGCCAGATGCGTTTCGGCGACCGCCAGACAGTGGTTGAGCCAACGAACGCTCGGCACACTGACCCGATGCGCGCGTCCGGCCGAGCCACGCAACAGCCGGGCCCCAGCGCTGGTCAGCTGCCAGACCGCTGGTGTCGAGCCGCCGTACATGCCACCTTGCCGCCGAGGCAGGCTGCGGAGGAGCCCGTCGCGCTCTAGCCGGGTGAGCACTCGGCGGCTGGTGCGCTCAGCGGTCTGCTTGGAAGCGTGCTCGGTAAAGGCGAAGCGGGTGATCTGCTCCCGCGTCAGGAAGCCATGCTCTCCGACGCGCCGCAGCAGGGCTAGGTCGCGTTCAGCCAACCCTTCCGCGATACGGGTCAATTGCCGAGCACCGACATTGGAGCGGGCTGTCCGCCCGCGCTGTGGACGTGAACCCGGAACCTCTGAGGAGGGGTCATTCGGCGACCAGGAACCGCCCGAGGCGCCCCTGACCGGCGCATATGCCGCCCCTGTAGCGAGGCCGAACGGCGAGGCGACCGGTGACCCATGGAGGCCCGCTGCCTCTGGGCCAGTGCCGCCCGTGGCCTCGTAAGCGTCGCGCAGACGGCCGTTCACGAGGCACCTCCAGGCCGCACCCGACCAGGCATATCGCCTGGACCATGAGGCTGACTGTGGTCTGTCGCTCCTGGCGATTCCGTTGATTTCTGCGCATAGAGCAGACCAAGCAGGTCGGCTTCGACCTCATCGAGCGGCTGCCCGTAGCGAGCCGCAGATTGCCTGCGCAGCACGTCCGCCCTCTGTAGCGGCTGGCTGAGTGGCGTTGTGGTGAGCGACATCCAGTCGGTTGCTCGACCGCTGGCGCTGAGCCGTACGTACGCTTGGAAAGCACCAAGACGTTGGAAGTCCTCGGCCACCAGGACACCCGGTCGCGACGATGCAATAGCCTTGGCGTCACTGCTGCTGAGTTGGAAACACAGCTGCGACTGCACGTTGGCAGCCACCGCTTCACGGAGCGCTTTCGGTAGCTGTCCGAGGTGCTGGTGCGCCAGCGTGAAGCCGACACCAAGCCCACGGGCCTGCGCTAGCGCGTCGGCGACGTCGCCGGGGAGGCGGACGTAGTCCTGCATCTCGTCGATGATGACCGACACCGGATGTCGCAGTTGCTGCGGCATGCCGGCTCGTACGAGGGCGGCTTGCCAGAGCAGCCCGACTACCAGGGAGCCGAGGAGCTGGGCGCCTTCGCTGCCAAGCGAGCCCCTATTGAGGCTGACCAGCAGAATCCGGCGCTTTGTGAACACTTCTTCGATGCGGAACTTCGGCTGACGTTGGCCGAGCACGGCCCGCAGGCCGGGTCGCAGCAGGATCGGGCGGAGTTTGTTCATGAGCGGCGCGATCGCGGCCTGCCGCTCAGCGTCGGATACCGACTCGTACCAGGCCCAGAAGGTGCCTAGCCCCATTGGGTCGGCCTTCGCGACCCGCGCCACCACTGAACGGCGGAAGCCGTCATTGGTCAGCAGCAGCGGCACCATGACCAGGCTGGTCGCCCGGTCGCTGGGCGTCTGGGCGGAGCGCCGCGCCAGGGTCAGCAGGCAGGAGTGCAAGATGTCCTGCGTCCGTGGCCCCCAGGCGTCGGCGTACAGGGAGTGCAGCACGCCGAGCAGATGCTCAGATAGCAGATCTGCCTCGGTGAGGTTGCGTGCCGCAAGCACCCCGATACCCACAGGGGCGTCACCGGACGGATCCAACACGACCACGTCGTCCAGACGGCGCTTTGGTACCCGGGCCAGCAGGTCCTCGACCAGATCCCCCTTCGGGTCGATAACCACCACACTTCGACCGGCCGCCATGTCCTGCAAGGCCAGGTTGGCGAGCAGGGTCGACTTGCCGACGCCGGTCGGGCCGAGCACATGGAGGTGGCGCAGGCTGTCTGGTGTCGGCAGCGCAACGGCTTTCCCGTCGGCCGCAGATACACCGAGGCGTCGCCCCTTTCGCACTACTCGACTCGGAACCGGCAGCAGCCTGGGATGAGGTGACGGCACACCTGGCAACTGCGCCTCGGCGTCAGTCGCGATGGGCCAGGCCAGCAGCGCCGCAACTTCTGTCACGCTGAGCCAGAGCGGCCACAGCAGCGGCGACCCAGCCCGGTTGAAACGGCCTACTGAGGCACGCCGCAGATGCAGCCGGACACCTGGCGCTTCCAGACCACGCAGCCCAGCCAGCACACCGCCGACCAGCATGCGCTCACGACTGGTACTGGCAGCCTCGGCCCCGATACGGATGTCGCAGCCGAAGCGATGTTCACTCAGCTTGGTCTGCACCCCGCGCCTGGTCGCGGCTTCGACGTCGCTACCGACGACGCGCGGCGTCGAGCGAGCACCCAGGACCACCTGCAGCGTGACCGACTCGTCGCGTCCAGTAGCGGCGAGCGCCGCCAAGACCGACAGCGTGGCTGGCTCGACCTGAGTAGTCGCCAGCGGCAAGCCGGACGCCCTCGATGTCCGCAGCGAGGTAGCTGCACCAACGCTCCTGTTACCTGTCGTGGATTCATGGCGCAGGCCGGACATATGCGTGGCAAGTGCGGCAACCACTCGGGGCAGCGCATGCTCGTCGGCACCGACGCGCCACGACACCACCCCACCGGAGCCAGACGCTTCCAAGCCAATGCGTGGCTGCCCGGCCAGCGTCGCCAGTGCCCGGACTGCTGAGACGGCGGTCGCTGGTGGCAACGCCTGCGGCCACGTCAAACGCTGCCAGACCACTACCTGACGCGCGCTCACGAAGATTCCTCCGTGATGCGAGGCTCGGCAGCCTGTGCTCTGGCCTCGGTTTCAGCGAGGGCGATCTGGATGGCGGCCCGCGCCAGCTTGCGGAAGTCAGGCTGCTCACGAAGCACCCCGCGCACCGTCAGGTGGCGGTCACGCCAGCGCGCTTTGGCCCGACTCGGACTCCTCGATCCCTCCGGCTGCGATGGCCGACTTGAGGCTCGGCGAGCTCGCTCAGCAGCCGCAGCCCGTCGCTCCGACTTCAGTTCTGAGTTTTTGTCGGGCTCCTCGTCGCCCGATGTATTTGTCCTGTGTGTGTGCATGACATACCTCCTTCCGTTTAGGTCTGTGTTTGGTAGTTGAATCGATATGTGATGAATTGATTCAACGCCTCCTATTTGGTTATACGTTGAATTGATTCAACACACAATGACTTTGTTGTTTTCTACAACAGCGACCGGAACTCGTTCACCGCAGACAATTCGTCGGCGAATTCGCATCGCAGAATTGCGGCTGCTGGCGTATGTCAACGGCCGCCGAGCCAGGCCACTGACGGTGTGGTGGTGGCGTCACCATCTCCGCCACCACCACACCAAGGCTCCGACCACGCCGAACCCGAGCACCCACGGCCAGACCTGCGCCAGCAACCACGCTGCGCAGTACAGCGCGGTTGCTCCCAGACAGATCCCGATGCAGGCGTCGAAGAGGCGCTCACCGATCCGGGTTGGTTCGTACTTCGACATCTCGGCTCACCTACCCGTCCGTAGCTCTGAGACTCACTCGAACCGATTGCGCCAGGACTGGCCTGCGGCACGGTTCATAGCCCGGCGGGCGTCTTGGGCTGTCTGCGTTACCTGGGCATCTGCACGACGGGCGGATCTGATGAGACGTTCACGCCGCCACTGATCCACCGCATTCGGCTGAGTCACTGTGATGACCCAGATACCCGCAGCGAACGCCGCCAGGACTACGAGGACACCGAGCACGACACTCATGCCGACCACCCATCCCATGGCGAAGTATGGCGTGGCTCGGTACCGGGCTCGTGTTGCTCGAAGTGGCGAAGCCGAGCTCGCAGGAGCGGGTCTCCATCTGCCAGTTCATCGGCGAAGTGCGACACCTGATCGCGAACGGAAGCAGCGTGGGTTGCAAACTCCGTAGTCAGCGCATCCCGGTCGGCGTCGGTGAGGACAACCTCAGGGTCACGACGGATGAGGCGAGTAACCCCGCCCCATCCACGCGCGGCCAAGGCGGAGATCTTGGCCGCGTATCTCACCCCGACCGCGATGCCGGCTGTGAGACCCGCCAGGCCGGAGATGCCTGCGACGGCAGCGACTGCTAGCCCTCTCACGACGGAAACTCCGAGCCGAAGTTGCGCTGGATCCTTCCGGCCTTGTCGACGAAGCCGACTTCGATGCGAGTCAGAACTGCATCCAGGACAGGGTCGCCGTTGGCGAGGGACTTGCGGTACTGGTCGAGATCCACCGCTCGCTCCATGATGCGGCCGGTCAGGGCAGCCTCGGCATCTACCTTGAGGCCGCTGAACTTGGTCTCACGAACCAAGGCTGCAACGGCTCGTTGGTGGGTGCGTTCTGCGCGGGACACCAAGGGGCTTGCTCCCCGGGTAGCCCAGCGTTCGAGTTCGTTTGGCATGTGGTGCTCCTTGCTCTTCTCGATGGCAGCCACTGTGGCTGGCTCATGAGTTCGAGCGTGACGACTGCCTCGGCCTGGCTCAATGACAGGAAACTGACACCCACGGCACGGGCTCGCGGGAGGATCGGTGCTATGAGTCGGGACCCGCTGGCCGAGGAGATCGCAGCAGACCTTCTGTGGCTGCGTCGGCAACGTGGGGACTTTGGCACGCGTCTCGCTCGTGCCCTTCGACTCATTGACAACATCGGCGGCGGCAGCCTCCGCAACGCCAAGAACGAGCTGGAGCGCATCCGCCGCGACCACGCCGGGGATCCAGACAGCGACGTGACGGCCTACTTCGCATCGGCCGGCTACCGCACATCCGGTGACTCTTTGGACCAGCGACTGCGCGTGTATGCCAAGCGGCGTCATGTGGTGGAGCGGACTGCCTTACGGCGCAGCGACCGTGGTGCAGAGGCCATCTCACTGCTACTGCGTGACCGGCTGCGCTACGCCAGGCCGTGGGCCTATCTGATCGCTGTCCAGCGCGAGAGGACCCTGACGGTGTTTGTCAGCTTTGTTGTGCAGGAGAGCACCACAATGAGTGAGGCATCCATCTACGCCAACGGGGAACGACTGCAGGTTGCCGCCAACGTCCGTCGAGAAGACGACACGGCTCAGGATCGGCACTGGACGACGATTCCGCCGCTCCAGCTCAACCCCGACGTAGACGAGGACACCCCGCTGGTCACGCTGACGCTCGCCTGGGTGCCACATGTCGCTCCCACCTGGGAGCTGGTCACGCACTTCGCTGACGACCGGATCTATGGCCGGTTCACGGTCGAGCCCGCTCCGACCGTGCAGCTAGAGGTGCGCTGGTGGGATGCCTTCCCCGCGAGCACGCGGGAGTGGCCGTTGGCCATGGGGAGGGTGTGAGCTGGGTGAGCTTGAAGCGCCTCGGCAGCGCAGCCTCAGCGTGCCTGGTTGGTGCATGTACAAGAAGCGGGTTGCCATCCGGGCGATCAAGTCGTGGATCCAGAAATGGACATGATCTGGAATCTGCAGGTTGGATGGGTGATACGTGAGCGCTGACATTGAGGAGTTGTAAGGATGCACAAAGAACTGAACCCCCGATCGTACACGGATTCTGACCGTATGTGATGTCAAGCACGGAGCTAGTCTTTGTAGGCGACGCATTCTTGGACATTGCGTGCTTCACGCAGGCCATGGAGTTTGCTACTCAGAATCGATCACAAATTCGACTCGGGCTTGGAGGAACAGCAGCGAACATGGCCATCGCTGCAGCGACGCACGGGCCCGTCGGCTTGATCGCGCCGCTAGCCTTCGACTTAGCGGCGAGTTTCCTTCGTTCACTCCTTGAAAAGGGCGGAGTCACAATTCTGCCGTGCGCTAACACGTGGGCCAGGACTGGACTAGTTCTATCTCATGAGTCACCGAGCCAGGTTACCTACTTCGTTGATGTTGAAGGCCCAAGAAATCGAAGTCGAGAGCTTCACAGTGATTGGGCGGCTCAATGCGCCGCCCCTAATGCAGGGCACATACACTTGACAGGGCATTGGATCCTGGACTGCCTTGTGTCGAATATCGACTTTGATGAGATCAGAGCATCAATTCCTAGCGCATGGAGTGTCAGTGTCGATCTAGGAGCCTCTGCCAGAATTCGCGAGGTCGATTCCCTTCAGCTTGAGGCTGGTCTAGCTATACTCCGCCCCAATCTCCTAATTACGGGCCGATCAGAGATCGAAGCGACAGGCGTCAGCCTTCTCAGCCGCGTGCCAAACTACGTCGTGACGAATGGACCGAACCCGTCCGTCTACTCTGACGGTCACATGACACGGAACAGTAGTGCCCCAAGGCGGCTCCCGCACCAGATGGCAACCCTGGGCGCGGGCGACCACTTCGCAGGGCTCCTTGTGGCCAAACTCCATGGCGCGTCAACACTTGGAGCTGCCGTCGAATCAGCCATCGCTGAGACCCACGACTTCCTGGTGTCACGGGCAGAAGCTGTCGCCGCTGGCAAGAGGCCCAGCCCTTAGACCCGAGAGGCGCATTCGCAGCAGGTGTGAACACGGGTTGCTGTCGGCTGCACGGCTGCAGCTGCGGCGGCCCTATCGGTTGGAGTCGCTCGGTCGCGGGCGGATCAGACCCACGAGCTCTACTCCGCCCAAGACCCATGAACGCCCGGCCGCAGGCTAGGTAATGTTCGCCGTCCTACCTGACTCGTGCCATTTGACTGGGGTTTGGGGTTCAGGTTCGCGTTTGTGCTGGTCAGTGGCTTGCGGGCGGGTTGATTGACACACCCCGCTGGCCGGTCCGGGTTCGTGGGGTTCGTGGGGTTCGTGGTGTTCGTGC
>JBOFLH010000513.1:0-9862 GCA_051657765.1 Nocardioides sp.
TACCGCCCCTTCTCGGGTTTGAAAAACTCGGTGCGGATGGTCACGGAGGGCTTTCCGAAGTTCAGACGGCCCATCACGTCGCCGCTGCCGCTCTTGTGGTTCTTCCAGCATTCCGACAGCAAACGATCCGGGATGTCGAAGCGGTTGCCGTCAGCGGGAATGTGGCGGAAGCGCTCGATCGAGCGCTGCTCGTAATGTCGAGTCAGGTGAAGTTCGTTCGTCTTGAATGCTCCGGGGAGCAAGGTGCCGTCGACCTCGATCTCTCGGCTCGGCAGTTCGATCTCGGTCACGGCGCGCCGGAGGCCGCCAAGTACATCGCCGAGAGTTCGCCATACCTCGTGAGTCTGGTCGACGACCTTCGCGTGGGTGGTCGACGGAAACCCTGGGAAGGGCAGGTCGCGGTGGTGACCGATGAGGATGACGCGCTTTCGGACCTGGGCGGCGCCGTAGTCTGCCGAATTCAGGATCTTGGGCTGGAATGTGTACGCGCCGAGGCGCTTGCTCGGCTGGCACAGTTCCTTGAACCGCTTGAGCTGGACCGACGTCAAGAACTGCGGGACGTTCTCGAGGACGAAGTACTTCGGCTTGGCGTTCTGGATCGTGTCCGCGTAGCGGAGCCAGAGTTGGTTGCGCTCGTCGAGTTGATCTTGCTTGCCGAGCGCGGAGAAGCCCTGGCACGGCGGACCACCAATGACGAGGTCTGCCTCTGGCGTGTCTTCCGCTTTGAGCCAGTCCTCGATGCCGCCGGCGTAGACCGTCTCTGGGTCGTGATTCTCGGCGTACGTGGCTGCGGCAGCCTTGTCGTGCTCGATCGCCCGGATCGTCTTGAAGCGAGTCGACTCAGCACCGAAGCCGGCGCTGAGTCCGCCTGCGCCGCTGAAGAGGTCGAGCACGCGAATCTCGGCGCGCGAGGACGACCGAGATTCCACCATGGTACGGAACTCTAGCCGGCGGTGCCGACACCGCGCGACCGGTTCGCTGAGACTCGGCCCCGACACCATACGCCGGCCGCCCGACGCCGCCTACCCTCGAAGGGTGTTGTAGGACCTGCTGACGGAAGCGGTGGCGGATGCCAGCTACTAACTTCCAGACATCCTTGCGGATGGCGCGACAGCGTCGCAGAGACACCGCGGCAGAGATCGCGATTCGGCAGATCCTCCACTCTCGGGGTCTTCGGTACCGCGTCGATTCGGTGCTTCCAGGCCTGCCGCGACGACGGGCCGACCTCACGTTCGCCGACAGCCGGGTCGTCGTGTTCGTCGATGGTTGCTTCTGGCATGGGTGTCCCGAACACAAGACCGCGCCGAAGAGCAACACCGTTTGGTGGGAGGCAAAGCTCGCCCGCAACGTCGAGCGTGACTGCGAGACCGATGCTCATCTCACTGAACTCGGGTGGACGGTGGTCCGAGTCTGGGAGCATGAGGACCCAGGGAGTGCGGCGGATCGCGTCGAGGCCGCTGTTCGATCGGGGCAAGTGGGGTCATAACGGGTTCTGTCGGACTTCTCTGGTACCTATTTGATGGAGCCGGTCGGCTCTGTAGCCGGGGTCGAGTCGAGGGAACAGTTGAAGCGCAAGCTCATCGAAGTGTCGCTGCCGCTAGAGGCGATCAATCGGGAGTCGGCCCGGGAGAAGTCGATCCGGCATGGGCATCCCTCAACCTTGCACCTCTGGTGGGCCCGGCGGCCCCTTGCCGCGGCGCGCGCGGTGCTTTTCGCGCAACTCGTCGACGACCCTTCCTCGCGCCCGGATGAGTTCCCGACCGCAGATGCCCAGCGCAAGGAGCGTGAGAGGCTTCACAAGCTCATAGAGCGACTCGTGGTCTGGGAGAACATCGGCGACGAGGGGCTCCTTGCTGAGGCCCGATCGGAGATCCTCAAGTCCACCGACGGTCGTCCACCGCCGATCATCGACCCATTCGCCGGCGGCGGCACCATCCCACTCGAAGCGCAACGTCTTGGGCTTGAAGCGCACGCGTCCGATCTGAATCCAGTTGCCGTGCTCATCAACAAGGCTCTGATCGAGATTCCACCGAGGTTTCGCAGCCAACCTCCGATATTCCCTGGCCTATCCGATTCCGAGATTGGCGACTGGACGGGCTCTGCGGGTCTTGCCGCGGATGTGCGCGCATACGGCGCGTGGATGCGTGACGAAGCCGAGAAGGAGATCGGGCATCTATACCCGAAGGCCACGCTGGCCGACGGTTCCAAGGCCACAGTCATTGCCTGGATTTGGGCTCGTACCGTCACGTGCCCGAACCCTGCCTGCGGCATCGAGATGCCACTCGTCCGCACGTGGTGGCTGGGCAAGAAGAAGGGCAAAGAGGCATACATGGTCCCCGTCGTCGTCGCGGACGGTGGTCACCACTCTGGGAAGCGCATCACGTTCACGGTGGGCCACGACCTTAAGGTCGTGCCGCCAGACGCGGACGATGGGACCGTTGGCCGCACCGGAGCAGTTTGCGTGTCATGCCACACGACGGCGAGGCTGGCCTACATCAGGGAAGAAGGTCAGCAGAAGCGCCTTGGCACACAACTGATGGCGATAGCGGTCGACGGCGGTCGCCGACGGACGTACCTCGCGCCGAATAGTGCACAAGAGGACGCAGCAAACGTTGAGCCTCCAATCGACAGCGTGTCAGGCTCGCTCGGCTACTACCCTCGCGACCTCAAGGCACCGACCTACGGATTGACGCAGTTCACTGATCTCTTCACGGCTCGGCAACTGGTTACGCTCACGACGTTTAGCAACTTGGTCGCAGAGGCCCGCAAGCGCATCATCGATGATGGCGCCAGCCCGCAGTATGCCGACGCCATCGCGACCTATCTGGGCATGACGATCAGCCGGACGCTCAACAAGTCAACCGCCATATGTACGTGGGACAGCAGCCCAAAGATGGAGGCGGTGCGAGGTCTGTTCGCGCGGCAGGCAATCCCGATGGCGTGGGATTTCGCGGAGTCCAATGTGCTCGGCACCTCATCCGGGAACTTTCTCGAAGACGTGGAATGGGTGGCGAAGGCCCTCCAACGCCTCCCATTGGACCCAGCACCCGGGGAGGTGCGGCAAGCCGACGCGGCTAGCCGGGACTACGCGGGAAAGTTAATCAGCACCGACCCGCCCTACTACGACAACATCGGCTACTCCGATCTGTCCGACTTCTTCTACGTATGGCTCCGTCGGTCGCTTCGGTCGGTGCACCCGGACCTGATGTCCACGCTGCTCGTGCCGAAAGCGGAGGAACTCGTGGCGAACCCGTATCGGCATGGCAGTAAGGAGGGCGCACAGACATTTTTCGAGGATGGGTTCCGCGCGGTCTTCGCCCATGCACGCCAAGACGCGAGCAATGACTTTCCCATCACGGTTTGGTATGCCTTCAAGCAGAGTGACTCGGACGAGTCCGGCGTTGCGTCGACGGGCTGGGAGACTCTTCTCGAAGGCATGATCCAGTCGGGCTGGGAGATTACGTCGACTTGGCCAACTCGATCAGAGTTGGGCAACCGGCTCATGGCAAACGGGATGAACGCCTTGGCGTCCTCAATTGTGCTCTCTCTTCGCCCGCGGAAGGCCGGTGCGCCAACGGTTGATCGCCGGGGGTACGTCGACAGGCTGCGTGATGAATTGCCGGGCAAGCTTCGGGAGTTGCAGCAGGGCGCGATCGCCCCAGTCGATTTGGCGCAGGCCGCGATCGGTCCAGGCATGGCGGTGTTTTCTCGCTACGGCCGCGTGGTTGAACCGGATGGGAGGAACCTCACCGTCCGGGAAGCGCTTCGGCTAATCAACGCAGTCCTGGGAGAGGTTCTCTCGGACCAAGAGGTGGACTTCGACGCCGACACCCGGTGGTGCGTCAAGTGGTTCGAGACCCATGGATTCGACAAGGCCGGTTACGGCGAAGCCGAGACGCTTGCAGGGGCCTACAACTCCTCCGTCAAGGGGCTGGATCGGTCGGGTTCGGTGAACGCGAAGGCAGGCGAAGTCCGGCTGCTGACGACGGCTGACCTTCCGACGTACTACCGCCCCGAGCGGGACGAGCACATCACGCTCTGGGAGGTCGCCATGCACCTGGTCAAGGCGCTTGACGAGAGTGGGCTTAGCGAGGCTGGCCGGATCCTCGACGGTGCGTCGACCCGAGTGGACGTAGAGGCCGTGAAGGAACTCGCGTACCTCGTGTTCTCCCTCGCCGAGAAGCGTTCGATGGTCCAGGTCGCTGGCATGTTCAACGCGCTCGTGACGTCGTGGCCGGAGGTGACTGCAGCCGCGAAGGCTCACGCCAGTGCGGCACCAAAGGCGAGCGAACAGGTCATGGTTCCTCTAGACGACGAGCTTGACGGCTGAGGAGGTAGACACCGATGGCAGTAAGCAACCGTGAGCGCGTGGCACGCGCTTTGGAGATAGCAGCCGAGGCTCTCGGCACCTTCGTCGCTCGCCAGCTCAGTCCGCACGTGCCGGCCGGAGTGGAGTGGCCGTCGATTCTCCGCGTTCTCGACGAGGAGAAGGGGAACGACAAGGCCGGCTTCCTCTACGCGCCGACGGACTTGTCGCTCCAGTTGCGCGTGATGACCGAGCGCCTGGGTGCCCTGGGCTTTCCGTTCTCAGTCGCTCTGTCACGTGCCGAGCAGAACCTGGCCGGCGAACTTCGTGACGTGAGGAACCGTGCGGCCCACGGTGCACCGTTCAACTTCGACGACACATACCGGGCGCTAGACACGGCAGAGCGGCTGCTTCGCGCAGCGGACCAGCCTGCCGCTGCGGACAGGATCAAGGCCGAGCGAAACGACCTTCAACGCACCCAAATCGAGGCTGAGACCCGACGTGACGTTCGAGAGAGCACCTCGATCTCAGGCCTCGGCGACGTCGAGCTGACACCGTGGCGAGAAGTACTGAAACCACATCCGGACGTGCTGAGCGGCCGGTTCAAGGAGTCCGAGTTCGCCGCCAACCTGCACTCGGTCGCCCACGAGACCGGAACCACGTCTGCCGAGTATTCGGACCCTGCGGAGTTCTTCCGACGTACGTTCTTGACCGCGGGCCTCAAGGACCTCCTGACACAAGCGGCCAATCGCGTCGCCGGTGGCGCGGCCGCGGCGCCGGTCATCAATCTTCAGACCACGTTCGGCGGCGGCAAGACCCACTCGATGCTCGCCGTGTGGCACCTGTTCTCGTCTGTGCCGTCGTCGGAGTTGCCGCAGGAGATCCAAGAGATCCTGCATTCCGCTGGACTTGATGACGGCGATCGGACGATCCGTCGTGTGGCTGTCGTGGGCAACGAGATTGCCGCTGGGCAGTCACGCGAGCGTGACGGGCTCACTGTTCGGACGCTGTGGGGCGAGATCGCGCGCCAGCTCGGCGGCCCGGAGGCCTTCGACATGGTCGCCGAGTCGGACGCAAACAGCACCAGCCCTGGCGACCATCTCAGGAACGTGCTCGCTCGATACTCGCCGTGCGTCATCCTGATCGACGAATGGGTCGCCTACGCGCGGCAACTCGGAGACGACGACCTTCCAGGTGGCACATTCGAGACCCAGTTCACCTTCGCCCAGCTCCTGACAGAAGCCGTCGCCGCGACACCAGGTGCACTGCTGTTGGTGTCGATCCCAGCGAGCGATGTTCGCCGCGAGCAGGACCTGGCCGCCGAAACATTGGCCTCAGACCTGGAGACGGGTGGCGAAAGGGGCCGAGCAGCACTTCGCCGGCTTGAGCATGTTGTAGGACGTGTCGCCCACCAGTGGCATCCCGCGTCGGCACAAGAGTCGTTCGAAATCGTTCGTCGCCGGCTGTTCGAGCAACCCGACGCGCAGGCGTTCCGCCAGGTGGCAGCCACTGCACGCAAGTTCGTCACTTTCTATCGCGAGCACCAGGGTGAGTTTCCGCGCGAGACCACCGAGGACGCCTACGAGCAGAAGATTCGGTCGGCGTACCCGATCCACCCAGAGCTCTTCGCGCGGCTCTACGAGGACTGGTCGACGCTCGAACGCTTTCAGCGAACCCGCGGCGTGCTCCGCCTCATGAGTGGCGTGGTCAAAGAGCTCTATGCGGCTGGCGACGACTCGCCGCTGATCATGCCCGGATCGGTCCCGATCGCGGCCGACCAAGTCGTCGGGGAACTCACGCAGTACGTCGACGTGCAATGGCGTTCGGTCATCGACTCCGACGTCGATGGGACCGACAGTCTCCCGTTCCAGATCGATCGTGAACGTCCGCTCTTCGGCAAGCGTGGGCTCACCCGCCGTATCGCCCGTGCCACGTTCCTCGGGTCGGCTGCGACATTGCAGAGCGCCCACAAGGGGATCGAGCGAAACCACATCTTCCTCGGTGTCGCAATGCCCGGAGACACCGTCGGCAACTTCGGCTCCGCGCTCCAGATGTTGAGCGACCGAGCCACATACCTCTTCTCCGAGGGCGTCCGCTACTGGTACGACCTACAACCGTCCTTGAACCGCACCGTAAACGAGCGCGCAGCGAACCTGCACGAAGAAGACGTGTGGGCCGAGGTCGTGGCCCGACTTCAGCAAGCGGGCCAGGCAGGCGCCGACTTCGCGGGCGCCATCGTGGCGCCGAAGGATGCTTCGGACGTACCCGAGGCGGAAGCCGTCCGGCTCGTCTACGTCCACCCACGTTTCACGCACAAGAACAAGGACACCGACTCCCGGGCGATCAAGTTTGCTCGCGACGTAGTCGCCAATCGAGGCAGCGCCACTCGTGAGCGTAGGAACACGCTGGTGTTCCTCGCGGCGGACGAGCAGCGCTACGCCGAGCTGGAATCGATCGTCCGCCAGCACCTCGCTTGGCGAAGCGTGGTCAAGGACAAGGACCATCTCGACCTCACCCAGCAGCGTGTCGCACTTGCAAGCGCCAAAGTCGATGAGACGAACAAGGTCGTCTCGCAGCGGGTGGGAACGAGTTGGATCTGGGCACTGTATCCACGCGATCGTGGCGACAATGAGCCCTTCAGCATCTCGGTGGTTCGCGCGGACGGGGATGAGGACCGGCTGGGGATCCGCACGGGCAAGAAGCTCGTCAAGGAAGACGTCCTCCGGGTGCAAATTGCGCCTGCGACGATCCGCCACGACCTCGACTCCAAGCTGCACCGTGTCTGGAACCAGGGTCACATTCGCGTCGGTGACCTGTGGGACTACTACACGAAGTACCCGTACCTTCCGCGACTGCGTGACAAGACCGTTCTGGTCCGGGCGATCGAGGACGTCGTCATGGATATCGCGTGGACCCAGACGGGGTTCGCGCTTGCTGACGACTACGACTCGTCGAGCGGTGAATTCACGGGCCTGATTGTGCCGTTGGAGGACGACCCCTCCGCCGTCACCGACGACACCTACCTTGTCGCCCCGCACGTGGCGTCGGCTCAGCGCGCACGAGAGCAAGCCGCTGCTCGGCCCAGCGCTCCGGTGGTCGAGACCCGCGCCGGCGACCCCGCGCCGGCCGACCCTGCCGCGACGACTACTCCCGCGACCCCGTCGCCCGTTCCTGCGACGGCGTCCATCGTCGAACGCGCACGGTACGACGGCAGATACGAGGTCGACCCGAGTGAGCCGGACGCCATCTCAGCCAAGCTACGGGAGGTGATCGAGGAGGTCATCCGCCACATCGTTGCCGCTCCAGGAGCCGAGAACGTCTCGATCGTTCTTGAAGTCAGCGCCGAGAACAGCGAAGGCTTCTCCGAGTCGGTCGCCCGGACGGTCCGCGAGAACAGCAAAGTGCTCGGATTCGACAAGAGCGACTTCGAGGACGTCGAGTGGTGACGAACGCAAACGATGTCATCGAGCGGATCAAGCTCGCCCCGGACGCAGGACTGGTCAAGAGCCTTGGCGCCAACCACACGCTGGAGTCCGCGATCGCCGACCTCGTTGACAACAGCATCGACGCAGGCGCGACGCGCGTATCGATTCGGTTGTTGACCCGGAACGACCGCCTCACCCAAGTCGAGGTGCTCGACAACGGGAAGGGCATGGATGCTGCAGCGGCGAACGCTGCCATGACGATCGGACACCAACGCGAATACGTGGACGGCGATCTGGGCCACTTCGGCATGGGCCTCAAGGCGGCGTCATTCGGTCACAGCGACGTTCTCACGGTCTGGTCGAATCACTATGGCGCGACTCCGGTAGGACGTCGCATCCGGCGGGCGGACTTCTCCAAAGACTTCACGTGTGAGGTCCTCTCTGCTGACGTTGCGGCCGAGCGAGCCGCCGACCGTGAGATCGTTCTTGGCACCGTCATCGGAACTTCAATCGTGTGGACCGACGTGCGCAACGCCTATCGCGGTCGAAATCCCGACGAGGCTCGCACCTGGCTCTCGACCCGCAACGAGGCGCTCAGGTCTCACCTCGGAGTCACCTTCCACAGGCTCCTTGCCGCCAAGCGCCTCCAGATCGACGTACTCATCGACGAGCTGGGCGAGGCTCTCGCCGCTCCAGGCATCCCGGTCCTGCCGATCGATCCATTCGGATACGCGACCTCTGGACATCCGGAGTACCCGAAGGACCTCATCGCGACAGCCGCCGAGACAAAGGTCAAGCTGACCTGCCATGTGTGGCCGGCCAAGTCCGACGTCACCGGCTTTCGGATCGGCACCAAGTCCGGTGACCAGTTCCAGGGCTTCTACATCTACCGCAACGACCGGCTGCTTCAGATCGGCGGCTGGTCGGACACCGCGACGCCTACGACAGCGCGACAACTCGCCCGAGTCGTTCTGGAGGACACCGGCGCAATCGGGCCCTTCGTGACGATGAATCCCGAGAAGAGCGGACTGAAGTTCGAGCCCGTCTTCCACGACGCCATCAACAAGGCCGAAGCCAGCGACGGCACGACATTCTTGACCTTCCTCCAGGACGTGGAGTCGATCTACACCGACGCGAACAAGCGGAAGCGGCAACGCAAGCCGGTCATCCGCCCAGACAAGGGCGTGGCGCCCGCAGTCCGAAAGCGCATCGGGTCCGAGTTACCTTTCATCGACGGCGATGCCGTCAACATCAAGTGGAAGCGGATGCCGGCAGGCGAGTTTCTCGACGTCGACCACCCGGAAAAAATCTTGTGGCTCAACAGTCGCTACCGCGGCTTGTTCGCCCCGGACGGTGGCAGCTTGAACGACGCACCGGTCATCAAGGCACTGGTCTTCCTCCTGACCCATCATGTCTTCGAGGGTCAGCATCTCGGGTCCCGGGACAAAGACGAGATCGCACTTTGGAAGAGTGTGCTCGGGGCCGCAGCGGCGACCGAAGAGCACATGCGTGGCGAGTGAGGACGACGCGATGACGATTTCTCCAGATGATGCACGACACCTGACCTTCGCCACGCTCGATGACCTGTGGGGAAACGGCGCCCCCATGGTGCTCCCCATCAAGGGTGAGCCCGCGTGCCGGCTCCAGCTGGACCCGAAGAACGGCCTGATCACGCTGGTTACGGCGTACGACACTCCGGAGCCTGACGTCGCGAAGCTCAAGAACGTCGGCTTCGCAGCAGTCTCGTCGGGAGACAGCGAACTGGCTGAACTGACGGTTCGCGTTGAGGGCAGCGTGCACGGTGCATACGGGCTGCTCGCCACCATCGCCGATGAGCTCCAGATAGAGAAGATGCCGCTCGCTGCTGCCGTCGCCGCCGGAGTCGCTCGGCATCGGAACGTCTTCGCGAGCCGCGGCGCGATGACGACCGAAAAGGAGGTCGGCCTGATCGGAGAACTGCTCTTCCTGGAGTTCCTCATCCATCAGATCGGTGCCGGACCGGCAGCCGCGGCATGGCAGGGGCCACTCTCCGAGGAGCACGACTTCACCTTCGATTCGGTCCATATCGAGGTCAAGACGACCAGCGGCGAGCGACGGCGCCACGTCATCCACGGACTCGACCAGCTCGTTC
>JBOFLH010000514.1:0-6305 GCA_051657765.1 Nocardioides sp.
AACCGAAACACCGCCACCTCAACCGGGGCGGCCGAAGTCGGCACTCGCTGATTGGTGAGCCGTCGGAACTCTCGTAGCCGGCGCCACGAGAACGAGCCGACCAGAACTCGTTGCCAGGACTGGGTCTCGTCGATGAGCCTCACCAACGGCTTGACCGCGGCGTCGGACTTAAGATCAATGTTGAACATCGCGCCCGGGAACGCTTCGAACAGCTGCCGCATAGTGGGTATCGAGTGGGTCTGCCCGATGCGCGCTTCGGCGACCTCAGCGTAGTTCAGCGCAGCGATAGCGCCACCACGGTTCGTTACTCGGTCCAAGCGCTCATCGTGGAAGGCGACCAACACGCCGTCGCGCGTGGCATGCACGTCAGTCTCCAGATAGACATAACCCAGCTCTACGGCGTTCTGAAAAGCAACAAGCGTGTTCTCCAGGCCAAGATTCGCCGGATGGCGGGCACCTCCTCGATGCGCCATCGCGATAGGCAGCCCGGACCGACCGCCAGCAAGGTAGACAGCATCGCGTCGTATCACCTCGGCAGTATTGCTGACCATCCGCGTGATACCCAGCAGAACAGTCGCCGGACCGACGCACCACGGTCTCGGTGCGCCGGGCCGGGCGACAGTTAAGCGAGCCCGAACAGCGTGCGCCTAGATATCGCGGAAGGCGTCGATACTGGCACCGAGCAGATTCAATCGTTCGGCGAGATCCTCGTACCCACGGTGAATGACGTAGGTCGAGCGCAACACCGAGGTACCCTTCGCGGCTAGCATGCCGAGCAGGATTACCACAGCCGGCCGAAGCGCCGGCGGACACACGATCTCGGTGCCCGACCAATGAGTCGGCCCTTCGATCATGACCCGATGCGGGTCCAGCAGCTTGACCTGGGCGCCCAACTTGTTCAGTTCGACCAAGTAGATAGCGCGGTTCTCATAAACCCAGTCGTGCAACAAGGTCTGCCCGTCCGCCACCGCGGCGATCACCGCGAAAAACGGCAAGTTGTCGATGTTGAGACCCGGGAACGGCATCGGATGCACCTTGTCGTGCGGCGCTCGCAAGTTGGAGGGCTGAGTGGTGAGATCCACGAGCCGGGTCCGGCCGTTCAACGCTCGATACTCGGCCGAGCGGTGGTACTCGAATCCCATCTCCTCCAGTAACGCGAGTTCGATCTCCAGGAACTCGATCGGCACCCGCTGAATCGTGATCGACGACTGAGTCACGATGGCGGCCGCCAGCAATGACATTGCCTCGATCGGATCCTCGCTGGGCGCATAGTCGACATCGACATCGATGCGTGCCATACCGGTCACCGTCAAGGTGGTGGTGCCGATTCCATCGACGAGTACACCAAGCTTCTGCAGATAGAAGCACAGATCCTGCACCATATAGTTGGAGGAGGCGTTGCGGATCACGGTGGTACCCGGATGCAACGCCGCTGCCATCAATGCGTTCTCGGTCACCGTGTCGCCGCGCTCGGTGAGCACGATAGGCCGCCCTGGTACCGTCCGGCGATCGACGGTGGCGTGATACGAGCCGTCGTGGGCAACGACGTTGAGACCGAAAGGTCGCAGCGCCGACAGGTGTGGCTCTATGGTCCGGGTACCCAAGTCACAACCGCCCGCGTAGGGCAGGTCGAAGGTGTCCGCCCGGTGCAACAGCGGGCCGAGGAACATCAGGACGGACCGGGTTCGCCGGGCGGCGTCCTCATCGATTCGGGTCAGGTCCAGGTCGGCCGGTGGCACGATCTCGAGGTCGTTGTCCGCGTTCAGCCAACGGGTTTGGACGCCGAGGCTGTCCAACACTTCGAGTAGCCGATTCACTTCTTCGATGCGCGCGACCTTGCGTAACGTGGTGCGCCCACGGTTCAGCAGGCAGGCGCAGAGCAACGCCACTCCGGCATTCTTCGATGTCTTGACATCAATGGTGCCCGCGAGTTTGGTTGGACCGGTCACCCGCAGGTGTGTCGGACCGGCGCCGAGCGCGACGATCTCGGAGTCGAGAGCGTCGCTGATTCGCTCCACCATCTCCAACGACAGGTTCTGGTGCCCCTTCTCGATGCGATTTATCGCGCTCTGTGAGGTGTTCAGCACCTCGGCCAGTTGTTGTTGTGTTAGCCCCCTATGTTTGCGTGCGTCCCGAATCAGATTGCCGATACGTCCCCTATACCCCTCACTCATAGAACTCAGATTATCTCAAATATGAGATAGCGGTGCGCAAAACGTCCACCACGAGTTGGCCTGTCGCGGTCCGACGGTTGGTTCGCGCTGAGCTGATCAGCGGCCGCCCGAACTACCGCTAGCCGGACACGGTGGCACCCACGGCTTGATCTGCAACGCGATCGCGCGAATTCGGCCGGCGAGGTACTGCCCCAATTCATCGCTCCCGACTTGCCGAGGGTCACCCGGTCGGCGGCGCACGGCGTGACCAACGGCGTGATGATGTTGGGCAAACCGCGCCACGGGTGACAAAATCGGCAGATGACCGGCCGATCCGCAGCCGCCCAGCGCCTCGACGACCTCACCCGGCTGCGCCGGGTACGAGACCGGATCGACCGTGAATACGCGCAGCCGCTCGACGTCAACGCCCTCGCCCGCGGCGTCAACCTTTCGGCGGGGCATCTCAGCCGTCAGTTTCGAGCCGCCTATGGCGAGGCGCCGTACCGGTACTTGATGACCCGGCGCATCGAGCGCGCGATGACCCTTTTGCGACTGGGCCACCTCAGCGTGACCGAGGTCTGTTTCGCGGTCGGCTTCGCCTCCCTGGGCACGTTCAGCACTCGGTTTACCGAGTTGGTTGGTGTCTCACCGAGCGTCTATCGGCGGGACGCGGCCGACGCGATCGCCGGCTTGCCCTCCTGCATCGCCAGGCAGGTCACCAGGCCGGTCAGGAATCGAGAAGCGCGGGCCGGTCAGCGGCAAGTAGCGTGATCGCCATGGACATCACCATTCACGCGAGCTTTCTCCCGCATACCGATCCGGAGGTGTCGTTGGCGTTCTACCGCGACACTCTCGGTTTCGAGATCCGCAACGATGTCGGTTACCAGGACATGCGGTGGATAACGGTCGGCCCGATCGGCCAGCCCGACACCTCCATCGTGTTGCACCCACCGGCGGTTGACCCCGGTGTTACCAACCAGGAACGACGCGCCGTCGTCGAGATGATGGCAAAGGGCACCTTCGGCGGCATTGTATTGGCCACTCCCGATCTGGACCGGGCCTTCGAGCAAGTGCAGACCGGGGGAGCGGAGATCGTTCAGGAACCGACCGAGCAGCCGTACGGCGTACGCGACTTCGCGCTCCGCGATCCGGCCGGCAACCTGATCCGAATCCAGGAGAAGCTCTAAGGATGGCGGCCGAAGCCGGCGAGTCGGCGACTATCCACCCGGCCGATGCTCATGACCGGATCCGGGTGCACGGCGCCCGAGTGAACAATCTTCAGGACATCAGTCTCGATGTTCCCAAGCGTCGACTCGTGGTGTTCACCGGGGTGTCCGGCTCCGGCAAGAGTTCGCTGGTGTTCGGCACGATTGCCGCGGAGTCACAGCGGCTGATCAATGAGACCTACAGCTCTTTTGTCCAGGGCTTCATGCCCACGCTCGCTCGCCCCGATGTCGACGTACTACACGGGCTGACTCCCGCGATCATCGTCGACCAGGAGCCGTTGGGCGCCAACCCCCGGTCGACGGTCGGCACCGCCACCGACGCGAACGCAATGCTGCGGATCCTGTTCAGTCGCCTGGGCAGACCCCACATCGGCTCGCCGCAGGCGTTCTCGTTCAACGTTGCCTCGATCAGCGGATCAGGGCGGGTGAAGTTCGAGAAAGGCGGTCAGCCGAAGAGCGAAGTCCGCACCTTCTCGGTCACCGGCGGTATGTGCCCGCGCTGCGAAGGCATGGGCTCGACCAACGACATCGACCTGACCGCGCTCTACGACGATTCGAAGTCGCTCAACGAGCGCGCGATCACCATCCCGGGGTACAGCATGGACGGATGGTACGGCCGTATATTCCGGGGCTGCGGCTTCTTCGATCCCGACAAGCCGATCAGCAAGTACACCACCAAGGAGCTACACGACCTGCTTCATCGAGAGCCGACCAAGATCAATGTCGACGGCATCAATCTGACCTATGCCGGCCTGATCCCGGCGATTCGGAAGTCGTTCCTTGCCAAGGATGTCGACTCGATGCAGCCGCATATCCGGGCCTTCGTGGAGCGAGCGGTGACCTTCACCATCTGCCCCGAGTGCGACGGCAGCCGACTGAGTTCGCTGGCCCGGTCGTCAACGATCGCCGGGATGCATATCGGGGAGGTCTGCGCGATGCAGATCACCGAGCTGACGCAGTGGGTCCGCGGCCTCGACGAGCCATCGGTGGCGCCGCTGCTGAGGACGCTGGGTGAGACGCTCGACTCATTCGTCGAGATCGGCCTGGGCTACCTGAGCCCGAGTCGGCCCTCGGGCACGCTGTCCGGGGGCGAGGCACAACGCACCAAGATGATTCGCCATCTCGGTTCGTCACTTACCGATGTCACCTATGTCTTCGACGAGCCGACCATCGGTTTGCACCCACACGACATCCAGCGAATGAACGAATTGCTGCTGCGGCTCCGAGACAAGGGGAACACCGTCTTGGTGGTCGAGCACAAGCCCGAGGTGATCGCCATCGCCGACCACATTGTCGACCTCGGCCCCGGCGCCGGTGCCTTCGGGGGCGTGGTCTGCTTCGAGGGCACCGTGAGCGGTCTGCGGGGGAGTGCGACCATCACCGGCCGCCATCTCGACGACCGGGCCACCCTCAAGCCATCGGTGCGCTCGGCATCCGGAATGCTGGAGATCCGCGGCGCATCGACGAACAATCTGCACGACATCGACATCGACATTCCGCTCGGCGTGCTGGTGGTGGTTACCGGTGTGGCCGGGTCGGGCAAGAGTTCACTGATCCGAGGCTCGGTGTCTGGGCGCGAAGAGGTGGTCACTGTCGATCAGTCGGCAATCAAGGGGTCACGGCGGAGCAATCCGGCGACATACACCGGTCTGCTGGACTCGATCCGCAAGGCATTCGCGAAGCAGAACGGCGTGAAGCCTGCGCTGTTCAGCGCCAACTCCGAGGGCGCCTGCCCGACGTGCAACGGCGCCGGCGTCGTCTATACCGAGCTGGGCGTGCTGGCGACCGTCGAGTCACCCTGCGAGGAGTGCGAGGGGCGGCGGTTCCGCGCTGAGGTTCTCGACTATCGACTCGGCGGCAAGGACATCAGCGAGGTGTTGGCCATGCCAGTCACGGAGGCTACCGAATTCTTCGGATCCGGCGACGCCTCGGTCCCGGCGGCTACCAAAATCCTCACCCGACTCGCCGACGTCGGACTCGGCTACCTCACCCTCGGGCAGCCGCTCACCACGCTCTCCGGCGGTGAGCGGCAACGGCTCAAACTTGCCACGCACTTGGGCGACAAAGGCGGGACCTATGTCCTCGACGAGCCGACCACCGGCCTGCACCTGGCCGACATCCGGCAATTGCTCGCGTTGTTGGACCGATTGGTCGATGCCGGCAAGTCGGTCCTGGTCATCGAGCATCACCAGGCCGTGATGGCGCACGCCGACTGGATCGTCGACCTCGGTCCCGGCGCCGGCGACGACGGCGGGCGGATCGTGTTCGAGGGTACGCCGGCCGATCTCGTTGCCGATCAGTCGGGCCTGACCGGACAACATCTAGCGGCCTACCTCGGCGACTCGGGCACCGGGCGCCGGGACGCTCGATGAATCAGGCTTGCTCCAACGACCCGCAGCGCAGCTCGATCGCGTCCAAGCCCTCGGTGTCGGCAAGCAGCTTGGTCAACAGGACGGCCAATGTCTGCAGTTCGTCCGCATTCAGGCGGTCTGTCAGGAACCGATCAAGGATCACGGCGGCCTCGACAAGATGAGGCAGCAGCGCCCGGCCCTCATCGGTGAGTTCAAGCTCGACGTATCGCCGGTCGCGCGCGCTCTGCACACGCGCGACTAGGCCACGACGGACCAGGAGATCCGCGGTACGACTGGGGGTGCCGGATTCGCACACGATTCGGCGACCGAGCCCGACCAGAGACAATGGTCCGTCGACGGCTAGGACGCCCAATAATTCTGCCTGTGATGGTGAGAGACCAACGTCTCGAAGGGATTGGCTCAACCGTCGAGAGCCATCGCGCTGAGCAGCGAGCACGAGTAGCCGGATTCGGTCCAGCTCCACCCGATCTAGTTGCCGCGGCTCGTCGTCCGTGGTGTTCACGTTCATTTAACACTCCTTTTCGGCATCGACCTTGACATCCAGCATATCTGAC
>JBOFLH010000515.1:0-2987 GCA_051657765.1 Nocardioides sp.
CTGCGGCGCGCGATGGAGGACAACTCCAAGGTGGTCCTGATGGGAGAGGACATCGGTCAACTGGGCGGGGTGTTTCGGGTAACCGACGGGCTTCAGAAGGACTTCGGCGCCGATCGGGTGATGGACAGTCCGCTGGCCGAGTCCGGCATCGTCGGCACCGCGGTTGGTATGGCGATGCGGGGATATCGGCCGGTGGTCGAGATTCAATTCGACGGGTTCGTCTATCCGGCCTACGACCAGATCGTGTGCCAGGTGGCGAAGATCCATTCGCGAAGCCACGGGGTGTATCCGATGTCGATGGTGGTCCGAATCCCGTTCGGTGGCGGGATCGGCGCGGTGGAGCACCACAGTGAATCGCCCGAGGCGCAGTTCGCGCACACACCCGGGCTGACGGTGGTGGCGTGTGCCGACCCGGTGGACGGCTATTGGATGATTCAGCAGGCGATCGCGCACGACGATCCGGTCATCTTCTTGGAGCCCAAACGGCAATATCATGCCGGCAAGGTCGAGGTAGACGAGTCGGCCGAGCCCGTCCCGCTGTTTTCGTCCCGAGTGCGGCGGGCCGGCTCGGACCTCACGGTGGTGAGTTATGGGCCGAGTGTGTCGGTGTGCCTGGCTTCGGCCGAGGCGGCGGCTACCGAGGGCCGGTCCCTGGAGGTGATCGATCTGCGCACCCTGTCGCCACTGGATCTCACGCCGGTGTTCGCGTCGGTGCGCCGCACCGGTCGGGCCGTCGTCGTCCATGAAGCGCACGTCACGCTCGGTATGGGCGCGGAGGTGGCCGCCCGGATCACCGAGGAGTGCTTCTACTCGTTGGCCGCTCCCGTGCTGCGGGTAGGCGGTCACGACACGCCGTATCCGCCGGCGCGAGCCGAGCAGCACTTCCTGCCGGATCTGGACCGGGTACTGGATGCGGTCGACCGAGCCCTGGAGTTCTGATGGCGCGTTATCTTCTGCCCGATGTCGGTGAGGGGCTGACCGAGGCCGACATCGTAAGGTGGCGAGTAGCGGTCGGTGACACTGTCGCCATCAACGACATCGTGGTGGAGATCGAGACCGCGAAGTCATTGGTCGAGTTGCCGTCGCCCTTCCCCGGAGTGGTCCGGGCGTTGCTGGTGTCGGAAGGGCAGACGGTGCCGGTGGGCACCGCGATCATCGAAATTGACGAGCCTGGCCAGGTGCTCGCCGAGATGACCGCCGCTTCGTTGTCCGGATCCGGGTCAACGGCATCCGGGTCAACAGAATCGGGGCCGGCGGAATCGGGGCCGGACAACGGCACGTCCGCTCTGGCGAGCCCGGGTGCGGCCACGCTCGTCGGCTATGGCCCGGCGGAGGCAGCCACCCGGCGCCGCCTCCGCCGTAGGACGGCAGGTCCGCCCGCCGGTCCGCCCACTCCGGAGCCACCCGCCGCCTCGCAGTCGTCGACTCAGGTGCTCGCCAGCCCACCGATCAGGCTGCTGGCCAAAGAGCTGGGAGTGGACTTGCGCCACTTGCAAGGAACCGGCCCGGGCGGCGTGATCACCATCGCCGATGTGCGCGGGGCCGGCCCGGATTCGGTCGGCCCGGATTCGGCTGGCCCGGATTCGGCTGGCCCGGAGCGGCGCGAGTCGATCCGCGGTGTACGCAAGAAGATGGCCGCGGCGATGGTGTCCTCGGCGTTCTCGGCCCCGCACGTGTCGGTCTGGGTTACCGCGGACGTGACCGGCACGATGCTGCTGACCGAGCGCCTCAAAACCGAGCGTGAGTTCGCTGATGTCCGGGTTTCGCCACTGTTGATCGTGGCCCGGGCCTGCCTCGAAGCGATCGGGCAGACACCGGAAATCAACTCGGTGTGGGACGAGGCGGCCGGTGAGGTGGTGTTCAAGGAATACGTCAACTTGGGTATCGCGGCCGCGACACCCCGCGGCCTGGTCGTACCCAACATCAAGGGTGCCCATCGGATGAGTCTGCCGGAGTTGGGTGCCGCGCTTGACGAGGTGGCCCTGACCGCCCGGGCCGGGCGCACCACGCCGACCGGAATGACCGGGGGAACCTTCACCATCACCAACGTTGGGGTGTTCGGTGTCGACGGCGGGACCCCGATCATCAACCCCGGAGAGTCCGCGATCCTGGCGCTCGGCGCGGTCCGCAAACGGCCGTGGGTGGTCTCGGCCGCCGGCGGCGACGCGTTGGCGATCCGGCGGATCGCGACTCTGGCGTTATCCTTCGACCATCGCCACATCGACGGGGCCATGGGTTGCCGATTCCTCAGTGACGTCGCCGCCCTGCTGGCGGACCCGAGCAGCTTGGTCAGCTGAGCGTGACGAGGAGTAGGCAAACACCGGAGATTGACGTCGAAACAGGAATTCGGGGCGGCGTTCGCCTACGGGTAGGTACGCCGTACGTCGGGTGCGTCCAGCTACAGAGCGGCCACGATGGCGTCGTACAAGTCGTCGTAGCTGTGCGTGGCAGGGTATGCCGGGAATTCGCGGGCGATGGCCTCGGGGGCGCCGAACCAGATCCCGGCGTGTGCCGAGCTGAGCATGGTGGCGTCGTTGTAGCTGTCGCCGGCCGCGACCACTCGATAGTTCAGCGACCGGAACGCGTTGACCGCGTGCTGCTTCTGGTCCGGCATGCGCAACACATAGTCGACGATCCGGTCGTCGGCGACAGTGAGGCGATGGCACAAGATGGCGGGCATCGCGAGCTGACGCATCAGCGGCGCGGCGAATTGTTCGAAGGTGTCGCTGAGGATCACCACCTGGGTCCGCTCGCGCAGCCGATCCAGGAACTCCCGCGCACCCGGCAGCGGGGTCAGCGTGTCGATCACGTCCGCGACCAGGCTCATCGACAAACCGTGCTCGTCGAGCAACGCTAGCCGGCCCTTCATCAACACGTCGTAGTCGGGTTCATCTCGAGTGGTACGTCGCAGCTCGTCGATGCCGGTGCGTTCGGCGACTGAGATCCAGATCTCCGGGACGAGGACGCCTTCTAGGTCGAGGGCGACC
>JBOFLH010000516.1:0-11791 GCA_051657765.1 Nocardioides sp.
CGACCCCTGGGGATGGCAGCGAGCCAATCGCGGACGTTCTGGTGTTTGTGCGCAGCGTAGTTGTCCATGACAATGTGCAACACGAGGGGCCCGCCGGCATCGTCGGCCACGTGCCGTAGGTCGGTTTCGATCTGCTTGAGGAATCTCAAGAGTTCCTGGTGTCGGTGCTGGCTTCAACGCGGCGGTCACTTCAGGCTGAGCGATCTCTAACGCCGCGAACGTCAAGGCGGTGCCGGAGTTCGCCACCGGCGAGTTGTGGTACCCCAGCCAGCGCCCGGAGTATACGTCGCCCTCAGCGCAATGCCGATCGGTCTCGCCGTCGCCGAACTGGCATTGGCGGTTGCTGACAGCGGTACCGCGGGATGGGCCAACCGCGCGCGTCACAATGGAGTGTGAATAACGCGCATGAGTGGCTCGAGTCCGACCGTCGCGAGACCCTCGCACGGCTGGCCAACCTCACGGCCGACTACGACGCTGTGGTGGCGGCGTCTCGGGACACCAACGCTGACGACGAGCACGATCCTGAGGGAGCGACGATCGCGTTCGAGCGCTCACAGATCGGGGCCCTCATCCGGCAGGCGCAACGCCACCTCGCCGAGGTCGACGCCGCTGCGGCACGGTTGGATGCCGGCACGTACGGCGCTTGCGAGCGATGCGGTGAGTCGATCAGTGCGGGTCGGCTGGGCGCCCGACCAGCCGCACGCCTGTGCATCGGCTGCGCCTCGGTAGGTTGACGACGATCCGGCCCCGACGGCGGCCGCGCTTCTGGACTAGGCTGGTCGACATCGTCCGGCTAGCACAGTCCACGAATGCGCGCCTTCAGGGGCGCCACAGATGTTCTCAATCCGCCGACACTTGAGTTCTCCGGTTTGCGCAGGCGGCGGGGCCTAACTAGGCAGATTGTCCTCGACGTTTTGAAAACGGACGGTCCGATGGAAGCCCTGGCGGCTCGGCGGATGGCATGCCCAATGGGCCCACGCTGAGCGTCAGAGCCGCGGGCGAAGCGCGGCTCGAACTGTGAGCGGACTACACGCGGCGACCTCCACCATGACCATGACCGCGACGGCGCCTGGGCCGTCGATCGGCGCCTGAAGTTCGGTAAACTACGTGCGGACGGGGCGTCGGAAGCGGTCGAAGCGGATGGCTTACAGGTGCCGATACCTGTCGGATACGGGGGTGGGTGTCATTGTCAATTGGGGCAACAGTTGCTTGGGGAAAGTAGGCGCCTTTATGTCTCTACCTCTGATTCGCGATCTCAGCGTGGCCGCAGGGTCGCGAGGGGCTAGTGAGAGTTCGCAGCGCGAGGACCCGTTCGGAAGCCGAGATTCGACCGGATCCCCGATATCTCGACTGTCCGTCCCGGCAGCCCCTCGAGCTGATCGCCGACAAATGGTCGGTATTGATACTGTCGGTGATCGCCGTCGGCTCGAACGGCAAAGCCGGTCTCCGGTGAGCAGCGGGCGGCATGCGCAGAAGTCACTGAACCGCGGGCTGCGCGAGGTGTGCCGGTGGGCGACCACCACCATTGACGCGGTGTTGGCCGCACGCATCGCCTACCAGGGTGGGCGATGACCGCGGCCGGATCCGGACCGGAACAGGCGACTCGCCATCGCGTTGTGGTGATCGGCTCCGGTTTTGGTGGTCTGTTCGGCACCAAGGCGCTGTCGCGTGCCCCGGTGCAGGTGACCATGATCGCGAAGACCTCGCACCACCTATTCCAGCCATTGCTCTATCAAGTCGCCACCGGCATCCTGTCGCAGGGAGAGGTCGCGCCAGCGACTCGCGAGGTCTTGGCGCGCCAGAAGAACGCCACCGTGCTCCTTGGTGAGGTGACCGACATCAACCTCGGCGCCCGCACGGTCACGCACCGGGTCCCCGGGCGTACGGCGTGCACGCCGTACGACTCGCTGATCGTGGCCGCCGGGGCGGGCCAGTCCTACTTCGGCAATGATCACTTCGCGGAGTTCGCACCCGGGATGAAGAGCATCGACGACGCCCTGGAGCTGCGCGGGCGGGTCTTCGGCGCATTCGAGCTTGCCGAACTACGGGCCAGCCAGGGCGAGGACGTCGCCGCCGAGTTGACGTTCGTGATCGTCGGGGCGGGGCCCACCGGGGTGGAGATGGCCGGCCAGATCGCCGAGCTGGCGCGTCGAACCCTCAAGAAGGACTTCCGGGCGATCCAATCCTCGGCGGCCAGGGTGATCCTGCTGGACGGCGCGCCGCAGGTGTTGCCGTCGTTCGGCCCGAAGTTGGGAGCCCGGGCCCAATGCGAGCTCGCCAAGCTCGGCGTCGATGTTCGGCTGGGCGCGATGGTGACCGCGATTGACGACGGCGGCCTCGACGTACGCCGCGAGGACGGCTCGATCGACCGAATCGAGGCGGCCACCAAGATCTGGGCCGCCGGCGTTCAGGCGAACGCACTGGGTGAGCAGTTGGCACGACAGTCCGGGGCGGGGCTCGACCGGGTCGGTCGGCTCGCGGTCAATCCCGACCTGACCCTGCCCGGGTATCCGGAGGTCTTCGTGGTGGGCGACATGATCGACCTCGACGACTTGCCCGGTGTGGCCCAGGTGGCGATCCAAGGCTCGAAGTATGCGGCCAAACAGGTCCGGCGACGGCTGGCCGGCAAGCCGCCGCTAGGCCCGTTCCGATACTTCGACAAGGGTTCGATGGCGATCATCAGCCGGTTTCGTGCGGTGGCCGTGATCGGCAGGTTCCGGTTCACCGGTATCGTCGCGTGGTTCATGTGGTTGGGCCTGCACTTGATCTATATCACCGGTTTCAAGAGCCGGGTCACCGCGTTGGTGCATTGGGCGGTTGCGTTTGTCGGACGAGGCAGCTCGGAACGCACCATCACCGAGCAGCAGACCTTCGGCCGGGTCGCCCTCCAGGGCTGGTCGAGTCCGGCAGGGGACTAGGTTCGCCAGCGGAGCGCGGGCCGAGCTGCGAACCTCCATGATCGGCGGGGTGATTCGTGAGGTTCGCCAGCGGAGCGCGGGCCGAGCTGCGAACCTCCATGATCGGCGGGGTGATGCGTGAGGTTCGCCAGCGGAGCGCGGGCCGAGCTGCGAACCTCATAATCAATATGTGCAGGTTTTTCGGTTCACGGGCGAATTGTGGTTGTGGCAGGCGCAGACCTCCTCGGCTTGGGTGTTCGTGACCGTGCCGACTGAGATCAGCGAGGAGATTCGGGAGGTGGTGGCGATGGCCGGACCGCCGCGTGGCTTTGGTTCGGTGCGAGTGGTCGCGACGATCGGAACCACCGCCTGGCCGACGTCGATCTTCCCGACCAAGGACCGCGGTAGTTACCTGCTGCCTGTCAAGAAGGCGGTGCGGCGAGCCGAGGATCTGGAACCCGGCGATGTGGTGTCGGCCGAACTCAGGATGCGGCTGTGAGCTTGGGCGAGACCATCCCGGCAAGGGAGGTGCCGTTGGGTGGACCACGGGCGATGACCGTGTGGCGCACGCTGCCGGCGCGCGGCCGTACTCTGATCGGGGCGTGGTGCTTTGCCGACCACTTCGGTGCCCCGCGGTTCGCGGCCGACCGGGCTGAACGCGGCCAGGCCGACGGCACCGGTCGGGCTATCGCGGTCAGCCAGCCGGCTTCTTCCACTCCGATGGTGTTCGCGCCCCATCCGCACACCGGGTTGCAGACGGTGAGCTGGCTGTTTTCCGGCGAGGTCATACACCGCGACAGTGCTGGCAACCATGCGCTGGTGCGGCCAGGTGAGCTGAACCTGATGACCGCCGGGCGAGGGATCAGCCATTCGGAGGTGTCGGTGCTTGGTTCGGCGGCGCCGCATGGGGTTCAGCTGTGGGTGGCCTTGCCGGATCGCGCTCGTGACGTTGCGCCGTCGTTCGACCACTTCGCTCCGGAGCCGGTCGCCGGGCCGGGCTGGGTCGCTCGGGTGTTCCTGGGTGCGTTTGGTGGTGCGCGGTCCCCGGTGCACACCCATACCCCGCTGCTCGGGGCCGAACTGGTGGTCGAGCCGGGAGTCACCATGGAGGTCCCGCTTGACCCAACCTACGAGTACGGCGTGTTGCTGGACTCAGGTCGTCTCAGGGTGCAGGGTCGGGAGTTGGCCGCAGCCGATCTCAGGTACCTGCCGCCCGGTCCAACCGCGGCGAGGTTGGTGACGTACGACGTGCCGGCGCGGCTGCTGTTGCTGGGCGGGCCACCGTTGGGTGAGCGGATCGTGATGTGGTGGAACTTCATCGGTCGTAGCCACGAGGAGATCGAGGAGTTCCGTCGCGCATGGCATACCCAGATCGTCCGAAGCGGTGATCTGGTCGGTGACGGGCAGCAGGTCCGGCCCGGCCGGTTCGGCGTGGTGGTCGGTGAATCGCTTGCCCCCATCCCGGCGCCAACGTTGCCGAACACCCGACTCTTGCCGCGAGGCTAAGCCACGCGAGACCGCTACCTGCGTTGTCGTTCACGGCGACAGCTACACTAAGATGTAGTCGATAATGGTTATCAAATCTATCGCGACAAGTAGTCGCGCAGAGAGGATACGTCCAAATGAACCGCACTGATCTCCGCGACACCGTGGCCACACTCGCCGGACTGAACCCGGCTGAGGCGGACTCCGCGATCTCGGCTGTATTCGACGCTATCTCGCAGGGCCTGGCCGCCGGTGAGAAAGTGACCATCGGCGGCTTCGGCACCTTCGAGACCCGAAAGCGGGCAGCTCGTGTCGGTCGGAACCCGCAAACCGGTGCGGAAATTCAGATCGCGGCCAGCGTGGCTCCCGCGTTCAAGCCTGCCGCGGCGTTCAAGCGTGCGGTGGCAGTCGGCTGAGCCGGGTCCGGAGATAGCAACACCGACCTAACTCGGTGCATGCCGGCCGCACCGGTGCGCACCTGTTGTGAAGTCGAGCAGACCGGCAGCATGGCCGGTCGAAGGCGTCCTGTTGTCGAGGGTCCAACAATCCGTGGCGCCGGTCTGCTCGGCGGCTACCCCTGGCGTGCTTTGAGGCGGGGGTTCTTTTTGTTGATGACAAAAGTTCGACCCCGCCGTCTGACGACCTGTGCCCCAGGTTGTTTCTTCAGTGAGCGTATTGAGTTTCGGACCTTCATAATGAGTCTTTCCTCGGTGTTCCGGTAGCGGGGTCGATCAATCCTCGTTCCACCGCGCGCACCAGTCGGCGGGGGACTCGATGGACTCGGCCGGCTACGACGATCGGGACAAGCTCGGGAGCCGTAGCTTTCCATTGTGCCCGGCGATGCCGGGTGTTGCTGCGCGATGTACGTCTCTTCGGAACAGCCATCACACCTCCTTGTTTGTTGAGCAGGCGATCACCTAGGCCGGAGTCGCTTGTTGGCGACGACTTATGCCACTTGACGGATGGGCCCGAGCCACGGCTCGAAGCCGTCCTCGAATCTCTCCCAGCTCTCCCCGTGGCTGTGCGCCTCGGCGTCAGTGAGCAACAGGTCTCGAAACGAGGTCGCTAGCTGCGGCGGCTGAATCCCGATCCCGGCGAACACTAGCCGCGTCAGTCTCGCAGACTTTCGCCACGGTGAACCGCTGCCGATGCTGAGCTGGCCGCCGGCGCCGTCCCATTCACAGATGATCTCCGGCCGCGTCGGCAACCAGAAACATCCACGTGATCGATGCGGCCCGCTCCCCAGCTCCTCAAGACGCTCCAGCAAGCGTTCGGGATGAAAGGGCCGTGCCGCGACGAACTCTGCTCGCCAGGCATGGCTCAGATCCACCCTAGGCAGCGGATCGCGTCGGTCCACGGCAACCCAGGCCTCGCTCTGGTGGTGACTATGCATCGTGCCCGACAGCAGGCGAGAGGTGTCAACCGTCTCGTCGTCACCGAGCACCAGAGCGTTGGGGCGGGCAAGTGCCGAGATTAGCTGCCGCCCCGGTGTCGATGCGTCGTCTATCAGCGCCAGAATGTCGGCGTACTCGATCATCGAAGCCGCAGTCTCGCCGACGCCCCGATCGTCATCGTAGGCGCAATGAGCATCGCGTTCCCGCAGCAGTTCGTCGGCCAGCAGATCCTGTTCAAGGCTAGGCCCGCAGAGCGCTACGAGCACACAGCTGACCCGCAAGTGGCGCGCCAGACGAGTGTCCCACGCAAGAGCGTTGCACACATGTTGCGCTTCGGCGCCCACCGGGAGGTGGGCCACTATCGACTTCCATCGCGCATCTGTTGCGAGCCGGCCGAGGGTCGGGATGATGTCTTCACGAATCGCGCAGGTCACACATGCGTGCTCCAGATTGACCTCGGCCCTTTCCAGCTCGCCGGTGGCGTCACTTACGACGCGGGTCAGCACGTGTTGTTCCGCGTCGATCGTATGGCGCACGGCGACCGCGTGCGGAAGGTCCCAGAGGAGACCGACGGTGCGCGCCGCCATGACGTCGGCATCGACGCCGGTGACCAGGATGAGTGGTGTCCTCATTCGGGCACGCTCGGTGCGAGGCGGATGGCTAGCTTAGGCACGTGAAGTCTCCTCGTTTGGTCGGCATCGGACTACCAACTCGCCTTGCGGATCCCCGGCAAGTTTCCATGGTGGGCCAGTTCTCGGAATCTGATTCGTGAAGTCCCGGTCTTCCTGACGTACCCTCGCGGACGGCCGTCAATCTGATCACGGTTGCGTAGTCGTACCGGTGACGAGTCGCGGGGCAATGCCACCAGTGCCGCCACCGCCGCCGCTAGCTCCGGTGACCCCGATGAACTGGTCTTGACCCGGTGCTTGATCGCGGCACGCCGCTCGGCGTAGTGGGCAACCGCCTGTTCGCGACGACGTTGTGCGGCGATCTTGCTCCTCCTGGCCACTAGCGTTCCTCACGAAAGACGACGTGCTGCCGGATTTTGGGGTCGTATCTGCGTAGTTCTAGGCGGTCAGGACTGTTGCGCCGGCTCTTTGTGGTGACGTAGGTGAATCCGGTTCCTGCCGTCGAGCGCATCTTGATGATCGGCCGAATATCGCTTGACCTAGCCACTAGAGGAGTCCTCCGTTCTGGCGAATCTCCGCGACGACAGCGTCAACTCCGCGGACATCGATGACCTTGATGGCGCGCGCGCTGAGGGCCAGGCTCCCCGAGCGTCGCAGGCTGGGTACCCAATAACGCTTGCGCTGGATGTTGACGTTGAACCGGCGCTTGGTGCGCCGATGAGAGTGCGAGACGTGGTGACCGAACCCAGGTTGGGCGCCGGTCACCTGACACACACGAGCCATGGTGACTCCTTCGATAATGAGAACGGTTCTCATCGTATCAGAACGAAGGAACCATGAAAAGAAGGCTTCGTCCGCCGTACGGGCCTGTCATCTTCGGGGGCGGTCGAGTGTCAGCTATGATCCACAGATCGTCGACCATGACGAAGCAACCGCACCGTGGACGTCGATTGACGCGGCAAACCCGGTAGATGACGGAGTGTCTCAAGCGACAGCCACCGCCCGTTCTGGACTGCCCGAGGCCCGTGGTGACTACTCGGCGTCGGGGCGCGGACGGCACGATGTCTGGGCGGCACTGCTGTAGGTGAATCTCCGGTCGGGCTCGTGCGGGCGGCATCACCGGTGCGGGTGAGTCCGGTGGTTCGCCTCGCACTCCTGCCGGAGAGCTGGGGGTAGAGTGAACTGCGCGCATCGACAGAACTCGGGCAGGTGGTGAGGCCCGAGCGTTCGGACCTGACCCTTCGGAGGAGAAACGCGTGGTCGACACGAGTGTGACGCCGGACAATCAGCGAGTTCGCCGCTTTGGTCAGCCCGAGCTGATTCTGGTGACGGTTTTGGCAATCGTGCTGTGCCAGCGGTGGCTGAGCCCGTTCTTAGACGGTGATCGACTGGCGACATGGAGCACGATCTTCGTTGCCATCGTGATCCAATCCATCCCCTTTCTGGTCGGCGGAATACTCCTGGCCGCGGTGATCTCGACGTTGCTGTCGGAGCGAGTCCTTCAGCGGGCCGTTCCCAAGAATCCGGTTTTCGGCGTGCCCGTTGTCGGGCTCGCCGGCGTGGCGCTTCCGGCGTGCGAGTGCGCGTCGGTCCCAGTCGCGAACAGCCTCATGAGACGGGGCATCCAGCCTGCGGTTGCGCTCTCCTTCCTGCTTGCCGCGCCCGCCGTCAACCCGGTCGTTTTGGTGTCCACCGCGGTGGCCTTTCCCGGACGTCCGGACATCGTGTTTGCCCGCTTCACCGCCTCACTCCTGACGGCGGTCGTCGTCGGCTGGTTTTGGCTTTGGCGCGGTGGCTCAGTCCCCATGCCGGGGAGAGGTGAGGCCGGTCACGCCGGAAACGGCGGAGTGCGGGCGTTCGCGGGGAGTGTGCGGCACGATTTTGTGCACGTCTCCGGGTTCTTGATTCTCGGGGCCGCAATCGCCGCCGCCGTCAACACGTTCGTGCCGATGAGCATCATTAACTCACTGGCAGGCCAGGTGGTGGTTTCGGTGGCGGTGCTAGCGCTGTTCGCCTTTGTGATCGCGCTCTGCTCCGAGGCAGACGCCTTCGTAGCGGCCAGTCTGACCGCCTTCTCGGACACCGCGAAGTTGGCGTTCATGGTGGTCGGCCCGGCAATGGATGTGAAGCTAGCCGCACTTGGCTGGGGGCAGTTCGGAGCTGACTTCGCGAAACGATTCGTGCCGCTGGTGTTTGCCGTGGCGGTTGCTTCGGCCAGCCTGATCGGCTGGTTGGTGCTGTGAGGTCGGGTACTCAGGAACTCCTGCTGACGTTTGTCGGGGCGGTTCTGGTGCGACTGACGATCGGAGATCAGTACCTGCGTTATGTCAATGACTGGATGCGCTGGCCCATCTTGGTGAGCGGGCTGATAATTATTGCGTTGTCATTCGCCTATCTCGCGCCCGACCACGGTCAGGTGAGTTCGGGTGACTCGGTGGAGCGAGGGGAGCCATCAGTCGCCGGACATAGCCACACACCTAAGGTCGCCTGGTTGCTGGTAGTGCCGGTCTTCGTCGTCTTCTTGATCAGCCCTCCGTCGTTGGGAGCGTTCCAGGCTGAGAGAACCTTGTCCGCGGGTGCGGAGAAGGTCGCTCCAGGGCCTACCTCTGCGCAACAGCCAGAACTCAGTCCCTTGCCACCCGGCGATCCGGTGACGCTGGCGGTACTCGACTACTACGTGAGAGTTCGTTTCGATCAGGGCCGCACCCTTGTCGGCCGTTCTCTGCGACTCACTGGCTTCGTCAGTGTTGACCGGCAGGATAACTGGTACCTGACCCGGTTCTCCATCAACTGCTGCGCAGCCGACGCGACCCCGGTTCGGATCCGTGTCCTCGACGCCGAGGCTCCACCGCGAAATCAGTGGGTCGAACTCGAGGGCACCTGGACCGGAGACCCGGAAGATGCTGATCGAGCTGCGCCACCGATCATTGCCACCGAGATCAACTTCATTGATCCGCCCGACCAACAGTATGAGTGACTTGGGTAGGTCTGGGTGGGCGCGAATCTGGGTTGATGTTAGCGACCGAAAACCAGGTGTGGTCGATCGCCGAGATCGATAGCCCGAGTCCGCACAGTGTAGGTGTCCGCGACGCGTTGGACCTGCAGAGCGTCGCTCGGCGGACCGTTCGCGATCGTGCGCCCCTGGGCGAGCATCACCACCCGGCTGCAATAGGCAGCCGCGAGGTTGAGATCGTGCAGGACGACCACGGTCGTCATGTTGCGAGAGGTCACTGCCTCCATGATGCACTGCTGATAGTAGGGGTCGAGGTGGTTGGTCGGCTCGTCCAGGAGAAGAATCTCAGCCTCCTGGGCCAACGCGCGTGCGATGAGGACCCGTTGGCGCTCCCCGCCAGACATTCGGTCGAGGGTTCGATTGGCCAGCGAGGTGAGGTCCAGGTCGGCCAGGATCTGATCAACCGTATGCTGATCGGCGTCGTTGTAGCTTTCCCAGGCACGGTGCCGCGGCGAGCGGCCGATCAGGAGCGTCTCTCGGGCGGTAAACGGCATCTCGCTGTGTTCGTCCTGACCGACGTAGGCGAGTGCCCTAGCTCTCACCCGGTCGGGTATCCCGCTCAGCGGATTGCCGTCGAGCAAGACCGTGCCGGTGCTCGGTCTCGAGATTCCGGCAAGGATCCGCAGCAGGCTGGTTTTTCCGCTGCCGTTCGGACCAACCATGCCGACGATCTCGCCGCTCGAAACGGTCAGGGTGATGTCGGTCAGGGCAGCGACGGTGCCATAGGAAACCCCAACCGACTTCGCCCGGATCCGCTCGGCGCAGATCTGATCAGCCGGCATCGAGTGTGGCCTCGACGACCAGCTTCAGACCCTCAACCGCTTGTGGCGAGGGTTCGGAGAAGACTCCCGGCACCATGATCACACGGTTTTGTCGAACCGCGGTGAGGTTGCTGACGCCAGGCTCGGCAAGGAGCTTCTCCATCGCCTCAGACTCGGTGTCACCGTAGAGTCCGTAGCTCAGTACGAGCCACTCCGGGTCGGCCTTCAGAAGGCTCTCCACGGAGATGGTCAGATAGGAGTCGTCCTTTCCGCCAAAGGCGTTCGTGAGGCCGGCGCCATCCAAGATCGCGTTGGCCATCGACGCCCCCCCATAGGTGGACAGCGGGTCTGCGGACGAGAAGTAGTACAGCCAGGCTGCCGCGTCATCCTCAATACTCCGATCCCCTGCTTGCGCGGCCAACTCGGCCACCCGCGCGTCGAGATCATCCGCGTTGTCCTCTGCAATCGCGCCGGTGTCGAAGACCTTCCCAAGGCGCCGGATGTCGTCGGTGACGGCGGCGAAGCCGATCGGCTCGGAGTCCTCGCTCGTCGCGTCGTGGCCGCATTCACCTGAAACAGTCAGCGTTTCGATGCCGGCCTGCGATAGTGCTTCTGGTTTCGCGTTGAAGAGGCCGTAGCCATAAACCAGATCGACGCCCGCGCCGATGATGGCTTCCGCAGAAGGGTCCGCTGGATCGATGATGTCGGCATTGATGGGCGGTGACGCCAAATTGTCGGGCAGACTTGCGCCGAACTCGCCAGCTCGGCCTGCGATCGTATCGCTGGCCCCAGCCGCGTCTAGCAGTGACACGGATGCGCTGCCGATGCTGAGCACTCGTTCAGGCTTCTCGTCAATCGACAATTCCTCGCCGCAGTCAGCGACCGTGACCGGGTAAGCGCCGGAAGGGTCGGTCGCCTCCCGGGCGTTGGTCGTTCCCGCGTTCGGCTGACTGCCACATGCGGCCACCAGCAGCAGCACCGCGCCTGCTCCGATGTGGCGTGCCGACGATAGCCCTCCGGTCTTGATAGGCCCGGATTTGGTTGATGATGTCATCGTTTCTCCTTGTTGTGTTGATGAGATCGGGGTTAGCGGCTCCACTGCTGGCGCATCAGAACCATCAGCAGCGGGGTGCCGACCAGCGCGGTCAAAATGCCTAGTGGAATCTCCCGGGGTGCGAGCAGGGTGCGGGCCAGGGTGTCGGCCCATACCAGCACCCCGGCTCCTAGCAGCGCACTTGCCGGAATGACCAAGCGATGAGTCGCGCCGACTAGGCGGCGTGCGAGGTACGGGACGACTAGGCCTACGAAGCCGATGGTCCCGCTGACGGCGACCGCCGCCGCGACGCCGAATGATGCGATCAAGACCACCCGTCTGCGCAATCGCTGAGGGTTGGTGCCGAGGCTACGAGCGACATCGTCGCCCAGTGATATGGCGTCCAGTTGCCGTGCCCACAGCGCCAGCGTCACCAGGGTCAGCGTGGTCGCGCCCGCCAGCACGGGTAGCCCCTCCCACGTGGACTGGCCGAGCGAGCCCAGGGTCCAGAACACCACGGCGCGGACGGCGTCACGGCTGTCGGCGAACACGACGATGAGATTGGTGATCGCGCCCAAG
>JBOFLH010000517.1:0-16549 GCA_051657765.1 Nocardioides sp.
CCGATGGCCAGTATCTTGGCGTCCGGGGTGGTGTCCGGCGCCGCACCGGTGGCGGTTCCGCTGAGTCCGGCGGCCAGCCCTAGGCTGAGCGCGACCCCCCCTAGGGTCAGCGTGCCGAGCACTGGCGGCCTTCGAATCATCGCTGCGCGAACCTGAGCCATGAGATGTCCCCTCCGAGGTAGTCCGGTGGGTCCAACGTAGCGGCCTGGACGCGCCGCCGCCAGAGGTGCGCGGAAACAACCTATGTCCTTGGCGTCACACCGTCGCGGGCTCCCCAGCATCGTCTCGGCGACAGCGGCCGAGGCCGCCTTCATCGCCAGCGCGGTCACCCCATGCTCAGGTCGAGGTCGAGCCAGGTCGACAGCTGCGTGACCTCATCGTGGACGGCCTGCCGAACGTCGTCGGTCCAGCCGTGATCCTCATGGACGGCATCGACACGGAGCACGCCAGCGCGGTGGTCCGCAGTGGCATCGAGCTTCCCGACCAGGTCGGCGCCGTACAAGACCGGGAGTGCAAAGTACCCCCAGCGGCGCTTCGTCTTCGGCTTGTACATCTCCAGCTGATAATCGAACTCGAAGATCTGCGCCATCCGTCGGCGATCGAAAACCAACCGATCCAGTGGCGACAACAACGCGGCCCTTGCCGGGAACCCCACGGCATCGTCCGTGGCCGAGTCGAGGTACCGCGGGTCGATCCGCCATTGCCCTCGAACTCCGTCAACGACCGCCGACTCGCCCACGTCGCCAACGTCATCGGGCTCGACTTGTCGTTCCGCTGTCCGTGCTCGGGCGATGCCGAGTGCCCGGAGTCGCACCTCGCGTCGTTGTCGCTCGGCCTGCTCGATGGCAACGGCCGGCTCGGCTGGATGAACCCGCTCGGCAAGATCCCACTGGCGCTCGCCGTTCGTGCGGTGGGCGACGGCGACCTCGCCGCGGACCTCCATGATGTCGAGCAGGCGTTGCACGTTCCTATCGTTGGTCCATCCGGTCGACTCCCACGGTACCGCGCACGTGTCGGGCAGGTTCCGCGCCGCGGTGGGGCCGTCCAGGGTGAGTCGGGCGAGGATGTCGCGGCGGCACCGAGCGTTGGCTTCGGCCCACCGAGCCAGGCTCGCTTGCCACCCCGATCCCGTGGGGTCGGTCTGACTCCACTGGTCCATCTGGGCTCGTAGCAAGGCCAGGTACCACGCCGGATAGAGATGGAGCCGATACTCGACCAATTCGCGTGCCGCGAGGACGGCATCCAGCTCGTCGCGAATGTAGCGACCACCGAGCCGGCTCCACAGCACCAGATGCTGGCTGGGCGCCACCACGTCGGTCGGGTTGAGTTGGATCGGCACTAGGTGATCGGCGACATCGAGCAAGCTGGTGGGCCGGGTTGCGGTGAGCCACTGCGCGCGCACGGCAATCCGCCGAGCCTCCTCCCCGGACAACTGATGGACCATCCCGCCGAGCGTAGAGCACTCGCCAGATCGGCCTGGGAGAGTCTGGCCGCCACCGGCCACCGCGGGGCCGTCAAAATTGGGGGCGCCATCCACTTGAGTCGGATCGCGGGAAAGAACTCGGCCGACCTCGTCGTCAGAGGGTGGGTCCGGCGCTACGCTGTCGGGCATGATCCTGATCACGGTCAAGTTCCCGATTCGACCTGACAAGAACGCCGAGTGGCTCGAACTCGCGGACTTCTATGCGACAGCTGTGAGAGCCGAGCCGGGCAACCACTTCTTCGAGTTCTCCCAGAGCCTCGAGGACCCCAACACCTATGTCTGCATCGAAGGCTTCACCGACGGCGAGGCGGGTGCGGAGCACATGAAGCAGGATCATGTCGCCCGGTTCATGGGTGAGATGCCGGACATTGTCTCTGCTCGACCGCAGATCATCTACGTCGATGCCGCCGAGGTCACCGGCTTCGTCGAGATGGGTGAGATCGCCCCGCGCTAGCGTCTGCTGGAGAGCTGGTCGTGCCGCCCGCGAGGCTTTCCGTGGGACTGGTTGCCCCATCGCGGTGAGCCGAGATCGCCTCGGTGAGGGCAACGAGCGAGCCTGTTTCAGGCGCCGTGCCCGGCCGTCACGCCACCGTTGACGGGACGGGCCACGCCGGTGATCCAGCTCGACCTTGGGGCTCGCCAGGAACGCCACCGTGTGCGCAACGTCGCTGGGGTGTCCGATGCGACCGAGCGGGTGAATCGAGCAGGGAAACCAGCACCCCAGGAACATCCGCTTGGGAATGAACGCTGGTTTACGGTGGGGCCAACCACCGTGGGCAGGACCGCAGCGACCCGAAGTTTCTGGAGGTCAGCACGGGGCTGGATCGGCAAACGGCTTCGGCGCGACGCTGCCGGCAGCGTTCACTAACACCGCTATCCGGCCGATGGTGGCCAGGGCGTGGCCGGTGAGCTGATCTGCGGATCCGTCGGCTCCGATACCACCGCTGAGGATCGTGGTGGGGCGGCGCTGTTGGCGGCCTGGAACGCGCGCCCGGCTGGTCTCGTGGGCCCAAGGCGGACTCGGGCGGTTCGAAGCCACCGCGATGGACCTGGTTGCCAGCGCCTGTGCGGGACTTCATTACTCCCGGAAGTAGGTCCGCCGGCGGCCGAGCCGGGGGCGTATCTGGATCGACCGGGCTTCCTCCTTGAGAGCACACAGTGTGTCGCGGTTATCGGGGCCGCACACCAGATGAAGGAGGAACGTGATGCGATTATCAAGGAAGCTGACCCTGGTGGTCAGTGTGGCCGCGGTGACCACGGCCACCGCAATGCTGGGCGTCCAGGCCGGGGCCGTGAGCGGCGATCGAGCCAAGCCGGCACCAACGGCATCCGCGAAGCCGGATCCAAGGTTGCTGGCCAAGGAGAAGGCCGCCGCACGTAGCGCGGCGGACAACCCGGCCTCACGAGCAGCCCTGGCGACAATGTCCAAACGCGTCACCACCTATGTCGCGAAGCACGGCACCAAGTACACCTTTGCCGTCTACACCGATCCGGCCACCGGCTCCGTGGTTCTGGACAGCAGCGCTCCCGCCCGCGTGGTGAGTCGCCTCACCCAGGCGGCTGGTGACCGCAGCCTGCGGAGTGTGAATGTCCGCACCAAGAATTCGAAGATTCGCGACCTGTTCAACCGGCGCGACGACATCCCGTCCTTCTGGGGTGGTGCGGGCATTTCCGCTGGTGGCACGTGTTCGACGGGCTATGCGGTGCAGAACGTGTTCGGCACTCGCTACATGACCACCGCCGGTCACTGCTACGCGGATGGCACCGTGGTGCGCACGGAGTCGTTGGCGAATGTGATGGGCACGGTGTTCGGACGTCAGCTGCCCACTGTCAACGGTCAGCCGAAGGACATGGAGCTGATGTTCGGTGGCTCGTATTCGGGTCGGACCTACAACGGTGGCGTGTTCAGTACCACCAGCAATCCGGTGGTTGCCGCCGGCGGGGCATTCGTCGGTTACAACAACTACTGCCATTCGGGTCGTACAACCGGCGAGAACTGCGGACACACCGCCACCTCCACCAACTCCACGGTGTGCACCAGCACGGGCTGCAAGACGGGCCTGATCTCGTTCACCGGCGGCGTTCTTCCCCAGCCCGGGGACTCCGGTTCCCCGTTCTACGCCAAGGACGCCTCGGGTGGGGTCTACATCCGCGGGCATGTGATCGCCGGCGGTGGTGGCGTCGCCTGGGCCGAGGCCTGGACCAAGGTTGCCTCGACCTATGGGGTCAGCATCGTCACTGGCTGACCCAGGCCGATTCCGCCGAGACGAATCGGGGGAGTCAACCAACACAGGTGCGGGCCGGGTCCGGACGGAGGCGTCCGGGCCCGGTCCCGGTGTGCGGTCGTGGTGTCGCCGACGCGGGGGCGACGGTAGCGCCGTGTTGCGCGGGTAGTCGATTCGTTGCCGGCATAGTGACTCCGGCCGGCCGGCCGGACCCGGGGTGAAAAGCAGTCGAACTGGACACGGACTTCGTGTTGGCTGGCCCAGTGAACTTCGAGAGCCTCACCCAGCGGCAGCAGATCAATCGGATGCGGGCCGCGGCCTGTCGGGTGCTCCCGCGGTGGCCGATCAAGGTCGACCGGCTCCGCTTGCTCAACCACGGTTTCAACACCACGTTCGGAGTCGACACCGCTGACGGCGAGCGTTTCGCGCTGCGGATCAACGTCAACTCGCGGCGTACCCCGGCCAACCTTGCCGCCGAGGCGGCATGGCTGGATGCGCTCGACCGGGAAACCGACCTGCGAGTGCCGGTGCCCCAAGTCACTATCGACGATGAGCTGTCCGCCGAAGTGCACGTCGCCGAGTTGAGCCGAAGTCTGCCGGCGGTGCTGATGTCCTGGCTGCCCGGTCCCGACTTGGGCTCGTCGGTGGCGCCGCAACGGATTCGAGCGATCGGCCGGTTGACTGCGAGCCTGCATGAGCACGCGATGGGCTGGCAGCTGCCGGCTGGCGCGAAGCTGCCGAGGTTTAGCGATCCGCTGTTCAATGAACCTGATCGGCTTACCACCAGCCCGGAGGTGGCTGCTCTCGGCCCGGACGCGGTCGAGGTGATCGCCGCAGCGCTGACTCGAACCGGCCAGATATTCACCGAGTCGGCTGCGCTGGACACCGTCCGGCCGTTGCATGCCGATCTCCACGGCTACAACCTGAAGTGGCGGGCCGGGCAGATCGCGGTCTTCGACTTCGATGACTCCGGTCTCGGTGTGCCATTGCTCGACCTGGCCATCACGACGTACTACCTTCGCGTGCGGTCGACCAACCACCTGCGGCTGGCGGACCTGCTCCTATCGGGATACGCCGAGGCGGCGCCGGTCCCACCACACACCGCGGACCAGCTCGAAGGCTTGGTCGCCGCTCGGAACCTGCTGCTGATCAACGACGTGCTGGCAAACTCGACCGCCTCCATTCGGGAGATGACCTCTCGGTATCTTCGGAACTCGGTGCGCAAGTTGCGTCACTACCTCGATACCGGACGCTACGACCATCACCTGGATGGCCTCGAGTCCTGATAGCTCGCCCCGCGCGGGCGCCCCGGCGTTCCTAGTCGAACAGCTCTTCGAAAAAGCTCTTCTTGCGCTTGCGGTAGCTGCCGTGGTTGCTCCGGTCCCGGTCGTATCCGCGCTCGCGGACCGCTTCGATGCTGCGTTCGACCCGAGCCGGGGGCGGGGTAGCGCTCGGCGAGTACGCCGCCTCAGCGGCCATCAGGCGCTCGAGCTCGCCGCGATCCAAGAACACCCCACGACACTCGGTGCATTGATCGACGTGGACATTGTTGCGCTCGTAGGTGCGCATTTCGCCGTGACATTTTGGACAGGTCAATTGGCTGGACATGACTCACTCTCTGCTGGCGCGCTTCATCGTATGGAGCGTCCCGAGGAGCCCCTTTCTTGGGACAACTCCCGGAGCCCAGCAGGAGTTCCGTCGTGGCCTGCCTCAGTGAAGTTCACAGGCGCCGCTCAGATTGTCTGATGGCGATCTGTTGATGTGGTGGACTCGCGACCTGATGCGGCCGCGTGGGCGCTGGCCGCGAGTGATCGGGTCGGGCAGCAGCCTAGCGAGCGAGGATCTCCTCGATCCGCGCCAGTGTGCGGGTCATGCTTGCTCGGGTCTCCTTGGTGAGGAAGCGCCGCACGGCCGGCCGCGCGAGTGCCGCTTCCGTGCTGATGTCCCAGGTCTCCGATACCACCGTGCCGCCCTCGGCCGGCGCCAACTGGTAACGCCAGATACGCCCCGTGACGAACGGTGTCACCATCGGCGGCCCGAGTGTTCGCCAGGCGATGGCCCGATCGTCGGTCAGCTCGACCACGACGTTGCGGGTGGTGTAGGCAAACCGCCCTCGCTTCATGGACATGCCAAAGGTGTCGCCGAGCTTCAGCCGTCCCGGACCCGGTTGCCCAGGCGCCGGTCGTGACTGTTTGATGTGCCCGGAACCATCCAGTTCGGCATGTCGGGCCGGATCCACAAGCAGGTCGAAGATCGCGGAGGCCGGCGCTGGGATCATGCGGGTGACGGTGACTTGGTTGGCCTGGCGGCCTCGACTGGCGGTCATCGGGCTAACCTACCCGGGGCGGACAGGGCATCTGTTCGGTCCGAGTCTCACGTTGCCTCGGCCGGCGCCCACTCCACGGCCAAGGTCAGTCGAGTCAGGGAGCGGAGCAGCAGGGCGCGCCACTCGATCGGCAACAGGCCGTCCAGGACCAGCGAGGCGAAGCCGTGGACGGTCGTCCACACCAGGACATCGAGACCCTCACGGATGCCCGCTCGGAGCAGGCCGCGTTGTTGCAGGTCGTCCAGGCCCTCGCACAGCAGTCGATAGGATCCTGAGTCCTCGGCGAGGTCCGTCGGTGACAGCGAGGTCCGGGCTTGATCGGCTTGCGCGATCTGGTGGGCGGTCGGGCAACACGGTCCGAAGGCATGTCTAAACAGATGCGGTTCAGCCAGGGCGAACCCGACGTAGGCCTCTCCGGTGCTCCAGAACCGCTCGATCGCGGCCCGATCATCATCGCCGACGATGGACTGTGCCGTGGCCAGCATCCGGGCATCGAGAATGTCGTGGCCACGCTGTGCAACTTCCGTCATCAGCGCGTCCTTGTCCGGGAAGTGAGCGTAGGCGGCACTGGGCGACACACCTACAGCCTGCGCCACCTGTCGCAAGGAAACCGCATCGGCACCCCGCGATCGCACTAGTGCCAAGGCTTCCGCGACGAGGGCCGCCTCGAGATCGCCGTGGTGGTATCCCGGCTTGGCCGTTGAGGCGGCTGTCGTGCTGGTCATACTCGGAGCGTACCTTCTGATCTTGACATTGTTCAGATTCTGCACCAGGCTTACCTGATATGAACAGTGTTCAGATACTCTCCGAGGGTTCCGACATGTCCCACGCCACGCCTCCGGAACGCGGCTTCTTCGCCGCCTTGGGTCGCGCTGTCGTTCGCCGCAAGTGGGCGACTCTCGCCGCCTACCTGATTGCCCTGGTGCTGTGCGGTGGACTCGGCGGCCAGCTGTTCGGTGCCCTCGACGCGGCAGGCTACGACGATCCGAATAGTGAGTCGGCGCGGGCATTCGAATACGCCGAGAAGAAGTTCGGCATTGTCGACCCCGCGATCGCGATCGCAGTGCGCACGCCGGCAGATATCGATGACCCGGCCGGAACCGCCACCGCCACCCAACTCGTTGACGCCATCGCGGGCGAGAAGGGCGTCACCGACACCGTGTCCTACTGGACCTCGGGCAAGGCATCCGCGCTGCGCGGCACCGACGGTCGGACCGGACAGGTTCTCGTCTACAGCAAAGATCTCAGCGTCGATGACCAGATGGCGCTCGCCGATTCTTTGGCGCGAGAGTACGGCGACGGCTACCGAGGCCTGGACATCGAGATCGGCGGGTTCGCCGCCGTCAGTGATTCGATCACCCGGCACGTGACCGAGGATCTGGCCCGTGCCGAATCCATTGCCATCCCGCTCTCGATGGTCTTGCTGGTGATCGTGTTCGGCAGCATCGTGTCCGCAGGATTGCCCTTCTCGGTGGCCGCAGGCTCGATCGTCGGCAGCTTCTTCGTCGTGTGGTTGGTGACCCTCGCCACCGACGTCTCGGTGTTTGCGCTCAACCTGATTACCGGACTGGGACTGGGCCTGGGTATCGACTACGCCCTGCTGATCGTCAATCGCTTTCGCGAGGAGCGCAGTCGCGGACTTTCGGTCAACGACGCGGTCGCCCGCACCGTCGCTACTGCGGGGCGGACGGTGACCGTGTCCGGAATCACGGTCGCCGTGGTCCTTGCGTCGTTGATGTTCTTTCCACAGTACTTCTTGAAGTCATTCGGCTACGCCGGCATCGCGGTGACGTTGCTTGCGGTGCTGACCTCGGTAACGGCGCTCCCGGCCCTGCTGGCGATTCTCGGCCACCGTGTCGACCGCTGGAAGGTGCGTCGCGGGGATCTTGCGCCAAAGGACGACGGCATGTGGTCAGCGGTCGCGCGATTCGTGATGCGGCGACCCTGGCCGGTGCTGGTCGTCACGATCGCGGCGCTCGGCGTGCTCTCGGCCCCCGGACTCGGGATCGCGTTCACCCAGACCGACGCGCGGGTGTTGCCGGCCGACGATCCTGCTGCTCGAGCCAGTGAAGTGCTCTCCGATCGATTCCCCGGGCAGGAAGCAACCCCGGTTGACATCGTATTGCCAGGCGCAGCGGAGGCGAGCGCCGTCGAGGACTACGCCGCCGAGCTGTCCCTTCTCGACAACGTAGTTCGGGTCACCACGGTGGAGAACATCTACACCGACGGTGAGGTGGTCGCACCGAATCCGGCTCCCCAGACGTTCACCGCCGGTGATGATGCCCGGGTCCGCCTGATCAGCGACCTTCCCGCGCTGCGTACGCCGGCTCGCGAGCAGATTGCCGAGATCCGCGCGGTCGAGGCTCCGTCTGCTGATGCGCTGGTGGGTGGCTCGGCGGCTCAGTTCGCGGACGCCCAGACGGCGTACGCCGAGCAGGGTCGCTGGGCATTGATCTGGGTGGCCATCGCCACCATTGTCATCCTGTTCCTCTACACCGGCAGCGTGTTGCTGCCGCTGAAGGCGGTGGCGCTCAATGTGCTCAGCTTGGCCGCTTCGCTGGGTGCTCTGGTGTGGATATTCCAAGAGGGTCACCTGACCTGGCTGGTCGGTGACTTTACTGTGACCGGCGGCATCGACACCTCGATGGCGATCATGATCGCGGTGGTCACCTTCGCATTGTCGATGGACTACGAAGTGTTCTTGTTGTCCCGGATCAAGGAAGAACACGACGCCGGGCGCGATACCACCGAGGCGGTAGCGATGGGCTTGCAGCGATCCGGCCGGATCATCACCGCCGCTGCCTTGCTGCTCGCGGTGGTATTCGCCTCGTTCGTCACCAGCGGGGTGACCAGTATCAAGCAACTAGGTTTCGGTATCGCGTTCGCCATCGTGCTCGACGCCACCGTGGTACGCGGGCTGCTGGTGCCGGCGCTCATGCGGATCGCCGGACAGTGGAACTGGTGGGCACCGGCCCCGCTAGCCGCGTTCCAGCGCAAATACGGTCTCAGCGAGAGCTAGGATCGTCGACTTCCTGGCCACCTGGTGAGTGGCTCTCGGCAGGGCGGCTTCGCCCAGGCCGTGAGTCGATCCCGGAGGACATCGACGCGACCACCGATGATCGCTATGCGGACTCGATCCTCTTGGCCGGCGGCCTCTCGATCGTCCAGGAAGCTCGCCGATCTTGCTCAGTACCGTGCCGCGCCGCAGCACACGGTGGTTCGGCCGGATCTGGCTAGACTAACCAGTCTCCCGGTGCGAGTTCCCCATGTCGTACTAACCTGGGCTGCGCCCCTCCACTGTCATGAGCACCATCGGTTGGCTGCGCTACTGTGCACCAGCCTGCTGTGGCCGACACACAAAGTCGTTCACTAGACCACCCTGGTCCAAGCGTGGTGACATGCCTAGGGTGATGAGCAACTACCATGAAAGGTGAGACCAATCGTGAGTGACTACGCAGTTGTGGACCCCACCACCGGTGAAACCGTGCAGACCTATCCGACGATCACCGACGATGCGCTGGTCGCCGCTATCGATAGCGCCCACGAGGTTCACCGCACCTGGTCGCAGACCACCACCGTCGCTGATCGGGCCGCTCTGATCGCCCGGGTGGCCGCGTTGCATATCGAGCGTCGCGAGGCGCTGGCCGCGATCATCTCCCGTGAGATGGGTAAGCCGGTCGGCGACTCACTGGGTGAGGTCGACTTCAGCGCCGACATCTACCAGTTCTATGCGGACAACGCGGAGAGCTTCCTCGCCGACGAGTCGATCGCGCTGATGGGCGGCGAGGGCACGGCGATCGTTCGCAAGAGTTCGCTTGGTGTGCTCCTGGGGATCATGCCGTGGAACTTCCCCTATTACCAGGTGGCCAGATTCGCTGGGCCCAACCTGATCATCGGCAATCCCGTGCTGTTGAAGCACGCTCCGCAGTGCCCGGAGTCGGCGGCGGCCATCGAGAAGATTTATCACGATGCCGGGTTCCCCGCCAGTGCCTACGTCAACATCTATGCCACCAACGACCAAGTCGCCGACATCATCGCCAACCCGATCGTCCAGGGCGTCTCGTTGACCGGTTCCGAGCGTGCCGGCGCGGCGGTTGCCGAGATCGCCGGGCGTCACCTGAAAAAGGTGGTCCTGGAACTGGGCGGGTCCGACCCGTTCATCTTGCTGTCCACCGACGACATGGACGCCACGGTCGAGTCCGCAGTGATCGCCCGCGTCGACAACTGCGGTCAGGCCTGCAACGCCGCCAAGCGGTTCATCGTGATGGACGACCTCTACGACGAGTTCGTGGAGAAGTTCACCGTGGCGACTTTGGCCACCAAGGTGGGCCAGCCGACCGATCCGGACACGGCGATCGGTCCGCTGTCCTCCCTGGCGGCGGCCGATCGACTCGGTCAGCAGGTTGACGCGGCGGTGGCCGCGGGCGCCACGCTGGTTTCCGCGGGCGACCGTTCGGGCGCGTTTTTCCCGCCCGGGGTACTGACCAATGTGGGGCGTGACAACCCGTCGTACAACGAAGAGCTGTTCGGCCCGGTCGCGATGATCCACAAGGTCGGCAGTGAACAGGAAGCCATCGACTTGGCCAACGACACCCCATTTGGTCTGGGGTCCTACTTGTTCACCACCGACCCGGATCAGGCTTCGCGGGTGGCGGACGCGATTCAAGCGGGCATGGTGTACGTCAACATAGTTGGTGCGGACAGCCCCGAGTTGCCGTTCGGTGGCATCAAGAGGTCCGGTTCGGGTCGCGAGCTCGGCCGCTGGGGCGCCGACGAGTTCGTGAACAAGAAGCTGATTCGTGTTGGGGCGTAGGTCGGCAGGAGGCCGCCCGACGCGTGCTGGTGGCTGGCCCGTCCTTGTCGGACTGGTCGTGGGCCTAGGCGGTTTGGGCGGATGCAGCGCCGATGAAGGCGCGGGTGCTGGCGAGCCGCTGCCGGCGGTGTCCACCAGGAGCGCTCGTGCGGAAGTTGGTGGCAGTGAGCGACCGCTGACCGAACTAGTGATCCGGGAGGGCCCGGCGAAGGTTTCGGTTGCTGGTGCGGAGGCCCTCCGCGTCTCACTGCCGCTCACCACCGAACGGTGGAACTTCGGCGGACCGTTCGACTCGCTAGCCATTGACTTCGAAGGCGAGCAATCTGTTGAAGACGGCGAGTCCGAGGATAGATTTCCCGGGTCCGAGGGGACCCAGTCTTTCGACTTCGTCGCGCGGCAGTCCGAGGTTGTCGAGCTGTCCTTTACCCGCGGCCAGGACACCATCGAGGTGTCGGTGGACATGCGGTCCTGAAGCCGGATCGGCGTTGTTTCTCAACCGCCCAGCCAGGACCTGGCCCTGAGGTTGTTGTAGATTTCGCCGGTGATTCGAGTTCGTCCGGCCGCGTGGTGCGTGGTGCTCGTGACACTGATCGTGTCGGCCCTGCCTCTCGTGACGATCGCCCCCGTTGGGGTGGCCACCTCCGCCGCCGCCCCCGGGGCACCGGTCACCGGGGCCGAACCCCAGCGAGTCCGGGTGGCCACCAAGCCGTTGACGCCATTTGTGATCTTCACCGACACCGATGCCGGTCTCGAGGGCTTCAGCATCGACTTGTGGGCCGAGGTTGCCGCCCGCAACGGCTGGGAGACCGAATGGGTACAGACCGAGACGGTGGACGAGGTGCTCACCGCCGTGGACTCGGGAAGTGTCGACCTGGCGATTGCCGGAATCAGCGTGAACGCCGAACGCGAGCAGATCTTCGACTTCTCCCAGCCGATGTTCGACAGTGGCTTGCAGATCCTCGTGCGCTCCGAGGGCGATCGCGGGCTCTGGCCGCAGATCCGCGGCCTGCTCAGTGGTTCGGTCCTGAAGTTTCTGGGCGGCATGTTGATCGTGTTGATCGTCAGCGGACACCTGGTGTGGCTGGTCCAACGCCGCGACGGGCGCGCACCTGGGTCATACCTGGCGGGTGTGAGCCACGGCATGTGGGTTTCTGGAGTGACCGCACTGGCTGGTGACGTGGAGACGCCACGACGGTGGGTTGGGCGGCTGGTCGCGATGGCCTGGATTCTGGTGGGTGTTGTCGGCGTGGCGCTGTTCACCGCGACCGTGACATCCCAGTTGACCGTCGATTCCATCAGCTCCGACATCACCGGTCTCAAGGACCTGCCCGGCAAGGAGGTAGTGACCGTTGCCGGTTCCACCAGCGACACCTACCTCACCAGGCTTGGTCTCGCACACACGACGGTCGACACCATCGACCTCGCCTACCCCCAGTTGGGCAACGGATCGGTGGACGCAATCGTGTATGACGCGCCAGTCCTCCAGCATCGAGCCAACACCTTGGGCAAGGGACGCGAGTTGGTGGTCGGCCCCATCTTCAGCAACGAGGCCTACGGCATCGCTTTTCCCAACGAGAGCCCGCTGTTGGAGAAGACCAACCGGTCGCTCCTGGAGCTGCGGGCGGACGGAACCTACGACCGCCTCTACACGCGTTGGTTCGGCGACAAGTAGCTCTGTGCTGAGGGCCGCGGGACCAGGGCATCTCGATAGCGCGGGGCCTCGCCGAGTCCTTTGTCGTCTACGTGTTCGACAAGGACGTTCTGCATGAAGCCCGTCGCCTCATGTCGGTGTCACCAATCCGTGGCCGCGATGCGGTGCACGCCGCGCCGGCCCTTCTGGCGGGTTTCGACCAGATCGTCACCGTGGACTCCGACTTCGGCACGGTGCCAGGTCTCGCGGTGGTGAGTCCCGAAGAAACTTCTCAACTCGCCGAGCTAGCGAGCTTGGATCGGGGCGTCACCCAGCGCGATGAACTCCTGATCAGTCAGTTCGATCATCGCCGCCGCCACGTTGGCTTCAAGATGTGCCACTTGCGAGGTGCCTGGGATCGGCAACATTGCCGGCGAGCGCCGCAGCAGCCAGGCGAGCGCCAACTGGGCAGGCGACACCCCGCGCTCATGTGCGGCTGAGCTCAGCGGGCTGCCCTCGGCGGCCAGTGCGCCGGTGGCCAGTGGGAACCAGGGGATGAATCCGATGCCCTGGGTCTCGCAGTAGTCCAGCAGAGCTTCCGCGCTCCGATCGGCCAGGTTGTAGAGATTCTGAACGGTCGCGATCGGGGCGACCTGTTGAGCGGCCCGCAGCTCGGTGACTGTGACCTCCGACAAGCCGATATGCCGGATCTTGCCTTCATCCTGGAGCGCCTTGAGCTCACCGACCTGATCAACGAGGGGCACCTGCGGATCGATCCGATGCAGCTGGTAGACATCGATCCGCTCAAGTCCGAGCCGGCGCAGACTCATCTCGCACTCTTGGCGAAGGTAGGCCGGCACGCCAACCGGCACCCACGCGCCGGGACCGGGTCGCACCAGGCCGGCCTTTGTGGCGATCACCAGGTCGTCGGCATACGGATGCAGGGCGGCCTTGATCTGTTCCTCATTGACATGCGGGCCGTAGGCGTTGGCGGTGTCAATGAGAGTGACTCCTAGTTCCACGACTCGGCGCAGCACGGTGGTGGCATTGCCGGGATCGTGCGGCCAGCCCCACACTCCGCTTCCGACCAACTGCATGGCACCGAATCCGAGGCGAACCACCGGCAGGTCGCCACCGACCTGAAAGACTCCGGACGGCCGGGCATCAGCCGTGATGTCCTGGGCCGCGCTGGCTTGGCTAGGAGCTGGGGTCTGGTTTCTCATAGAGTGCATCATGCCCGAGCGCGGCGCCGCCCAAGAATCCAGTTACCCAACCTGCCCGGCCAGGCCGCTGAGCAACAGAAGCGAACCGAGCATGGTGAGCGCACCGCTCGTGCTCGCCCATCGCGGAGCCAGCGGCTACCGCCCCGAGCACACGGTGGCGGCCTACGAACTCAGTGTCGCGATGGGTGCGGACTACTTCGAGCCGGACCTAGTGATGACTCGAGACGGCGTGCTGGTCGACCGGCACGAGCCGGAGATTGGCTCGACGACGGACGTGGCCAGGCGCCCGGAGTTCGCCGACCGCCGAACCACCAAGCTACTCGACGGCACCAAGGTCACCGGATGGTGGGTGGAGGACTTCACCATCGAGGAATTCAAGACGCTACGGGCAATCGAACGGCTGCCAGCCGTGCGCCCGGCCAACACGACCTATGACGGGCACTACGAGGTGCCGACCTTTACCGAGCTGCTGGAGTTGCGTGAGAGGTGGAGCGAGCAGTACGGCCGGGTGATCGGCATCATCCCGGAGATCAAGCACTCGACGTATCTGCGGGGGCTGGGATTCGACCCCGAGGCCGCTACCGTGCGGGCCATCGAGCATGCGGGCCTCAATCGGGCCGAGGCGCCGCTGTGGATTCAAAGCTTCGAGGTGTCGACACTGCTCGCGCTGCGCACCCGCTACGGCTATCGCGCGAAGCAGTTGCTGTTGGCCGAAGACGGCTCCGCGCCGTACGACCTGGTCGCGGCCGGTGACCCCAGGTCGTACGCCGACTTGTGCACGGCCGAGGGCCTGGGCGAATTGGCGGCGCGGATCGACGGGATCGGGCCCGAGAAGGTGATGGTGATTCCTCGCCGTTCGGACAACACGTTGGCCGAACCCACCAACCTGGTCGCCGACGCGCATCGGGCCGGGCTGCTGGTACTGCCCTGGACCTTCCGGGCGGAGAACCACTTCCTGCCCAACGACATGCGGGTACGGGATGCTCACGGGGTCCTGAGCAGCTCGGCGCTGGGCCGGGCGGACGAGGAAGCGCTCGCCTACTTCGACGCCGGCATCGACGGGATGTTCTGCGACAACACCGATGTCTATGTGGAAGCGCGTCGGAGGTTCCTGGGTTGCTGAATTCATACCGGCTCCCACCGGCCCCCCACACCGGCATTGGAGTGGGTGGCGATTCGACGAAATCGATGTCGTGATTCGCTCCTCCGCTGCCCGACAGGTCGCTAGGGTCACCTTGCATGGGCGAGGTCGATCAGTTTTCGATGTATATCGACGGCCGATTTGTCGGCTCGTCCACCGGGGCGCGATTCACCTCAGAGGATCCCTATCTGGGCGCACCGTGGTGTGAGGTCCCCGAAGCGAGCGCGGCCGACCTCGACGCCGCAGTCGCGGCCGCGCGAGGCGCGCTCGAGGGTGAGTGGGGTGCGATGACCGGCTTCGACCGGGCCAGACTGATGCGCCGGCTGGCCGACCTGATCAGCGCCAGCGCCCCGCGGCTCGCCACCTTGGAGGTCCGCGACTCCGGCAAGCTCTATCGAGAGATGATCGGGCAGATGTCGGCCCTGCCGCAGTGGTACTACTACTTCTCGGGGATCGCCGACAAGCTCGAAGGGCGCTCCATTCCCTCGGACAAGGCCAACTTCATCGCCTACACCACGCTCGAGCCAGTCGGTGTCGTCGCCGCGATCACCCCGTGGAACTCACCCTTGTTGCTGCTGGCTTGGAAGCTGGCTCCGGCGTTGGCTGCCGGGTGCACGGTGGTGGTCAAGCCCTCGGAGCACTCCCCGGCCGGCACGTGTGAGTTCGCCACGTTGGTCCACGAGGCTGGCTTTCCCGCCGGCACCGTCAATGTGATCACCGGCGCGCACCGCGAGCTGGGGGCGCAGTTGGCGGGTCACCCCGGCATCGACAAGGTCAGCTTCACTGGGAGCACCACCACCGGCTGTCAAGTCGCCGAGGCGGCCGGTCGCAACCTCAACAGGGTGACTTTGGAACTTGGCGGCAAGTCTCCGCAGGTTGTCTTCGCGGATGCGGATCTCGACGCGGCCGCCAACGGCCTGGTCGCGGGCGTCTTCGCGGCTACCGGACAAACGTGCATGGCCGGATCACGGCTGATCGTCCAGGATTCCGTGCACGACGAACTCGTCGAGCTGGTCGCCGCTCGGGCACGCACCATCAGACTCGGCAATCCGTTCGATGCGGCCACCGAGATGGGTCCGATAGCGAACCGGCCGCAATACGACAAGGTGCTGGACTACCTGACGGTAGCCAAAGCCGAGGGCGCGCGAGTCCTCGTGGGCGGAGCAGCGGATCCCGGCACGGGCGGCTACTTTGTCCAGCCGACCGTGTTGACCGAGGTCGAGCCCGGTGACACGGTGGTTCGTGAGGAGGTCTTCGGTCCGGTGCTAGCCGTCTACCGATTCACTGACGAGACCCAGGCGGTGCGCTTGGCCAACGACACACCGTTCGGTCTTGCCGCCTCGGTGTGGACCAACGACGTACGCCGTGCGCATCGGGTAGCGGCCCGAATACGAGCCGGTACGGTGTGGATCAACGCCTATCGAGTGGTGGCGCCGAACGTTCCATTCGGTGGTTTCGGTGACTCGGGTTTCGGTCGGGAGAACGGGCTGGACGCGGTGCGCGAATACACCGAGGTGAAGTCGGTGTGGGTGGAGCTTTCCGGGGCCACCCGCGATCCGTTCCAATTGGGCTAGTGGTCCGTCTCAGTATTGAGTGATCCCTTGTCGAGGGTGGCCCGTGCGCGTTCGACCTTGGCGAGGATGTCTTCGGCGGTGGCTGTCCAGGCGTAGGGCTTGGGGTTCTCGTTGGTGGTTTCGAGGTAGGTCTC
>JBOFLH010000518.1:0-2499 GCA_051657765.1 Nocardioides sp.
TCGTACGCTTGCCTCAGTTGATGATGCGGTGGCGGACACGGTGGCGGCGTTGGCCGAGGCCGGTGAGCTGGAGAACACGCTGATCATCTTCACCTCCGACAACGGGTGGATGCTGGGTGAGCATCGCTATGTCGGCAAGAAGCTGGCGTTCGAGGAGTCGTTGCGGGTGCCGTTCCTGATGAGCGGGCCCGGGATTCCCGCGGGCCAGACCCGGGATCAGACCGCGAGTGTGCTGGACATCGCCCCCACCATTCTTGGCGTCGCCAAAGTGCCCCCGGGCCGAGTTCTGGACGGGAAGTCGTTGATGAGGTTCGTTGCCAACCCATCCCTGGGTAGTCGACAGACCCGGCTGATTCAGTCCGGCAACATCACCGGTCGGGTCGATGCTCGGCTGTGGGACTACCGCGGCATACGCGAGAAGCGGTACACCTACATGCGATGGTCCAGTGGATTCCAAGAGCTGTACGACCGCAAACGCGATCCCTACCAACTCGTCAACGTCGCCGGAGATCGGGACTATAAGAGGACTCTGCGCGCGATGCGCCAACGCCTCCGCGTGCTCCGCGACTGCTCCGGAGATTGTTACCGGTGGTTCCGGAGGCCACCGAGACCGGCCAAGAAGTGACCGAGGTCAGCCCCCTAGCGCCCGGGTCCCGCCTGCTGCACATCGGGCCGCAGAAGACCGGCTCGACAGCGTTGCAGGCCGCCCTTCATCAAGCGCGCCCACGGCTCCGCGAGCTTGGCGTTCTGTACCCGGGACCGACTCCTCGTCCGTGGGAGGCGTTGGGCGCCGGCCTCGGTCTGTCCACGCCTCGGGGAGGTCCGCGGCCCACCGTCGCCTCCTGGCATCGATTGCTAACCGAGCTCGCCGAGCCGGACGTGCGCGTTTCCTGCATCAGCCACGAAGGTCTGGGGCGTTGTCGCGCCGAGGCTGCCGAACGCGTGATCGTCGAGCTGGGTGGCCCACGCCCGCATGTGCTGGCTGTCGCGCGTGGTTACGACCGCCTGCTGCCCTCGCAATGGCAGCAACGAGTCAAGGCTCGAATGAACCACTCCTACGACGAGTGGCTGCGCATTGTGCTCGAGGAGAACAGCAAGGGCAAAGACCGTGATCCGGCGTGGCGCAATCTCTGGGTGCCACACGACACCGCGCGGCTGGTGACCCGATGGGCCCGACTGGTCGGGCCGGAGAACTTCACCCTCGTCATTGCTTCGGAGCGGGACCGTGCGTTGCTTCCGCGCACCTGTGAACGCCTACTGGGGGTGCCCGAGGGGATTCTGGAACTCAAGGAATCAAAGGCCAACAGGTCGCTGACCTATCCCGAGGTCGAACTCCTCCGCGGTTTAAACCGCTTGTTCGATCAGCATGGCTGGTCCGATGAAGACTACTTCGATCTGGTCGCGAGCGGTGTTGCCCCGACGCTACTGAAAAGCCCGGCCCCGGTAGGGGCCGCGCCGATTCCCACAATGCCGACGTGGGCGCGGCGACGAGTGGTGGAACTGAGCGCGGCGAGAGTGCGTGCGCTCTCGGCGCTTGATATCCGAATCGTCGGCGATCTCGATACGCTGTTGGTCGCGCCCACGGACCCAGTCGCCGAGTCACCGCCCGATCAGGTGCTCGGCGATATCGGTGAGCATGTTCCTGACCAGGATTCAGACTTGGTGCCCGCAGAGGTTGCCCTGCGGGCGCTGGAAGGGATGGCTGATGCCGTCATCAAGGGCAAACGGGGCCAGAGCCGTCGGGCGCGCTCCGAGCGTCGCGCGGCTGGCGGGTCGGCGCTGACGCGTTTGTGACTGTGCCCGGCGAACCGCCACTCATCGGGCTTTCCGCAGCTACGATCGGTGCACCAACGGGTGGATCAGCGCCCGTCTAGCGGTGCTAGAGCGGACCTAGCGTAGCGAGTTCATCTCGGCGCCCGGCCAACCGATCTGCTGTGCTCCGCGTCTTAGTTGATAGCAGTCGAGCTCTCGGCTTGACGCAGTGGCTCTACCGATAACGGTACGTCGCTGTCTACCAACTACCGGTATGCCGCCCTCAGACAAGGAGATCTCGTTGCTAGTCGACTCAGCCGGCAGGCTCCGCCTCCTACCGACCCGGGCCGCCGGCGATTCGGCGGTAGCGAATTCGAACTGGTGTCGCGACCGCGGCGGACTTCCTCGTCGGACCACCTTCCTGCGTGCGGCCGGCCGGCTCCGCGCCGGCGTCGCGCTGTTGGTGGGGTTGCTGGCCGTGGCGGTTGGTTCCGGGCTGGCTGCCCTGCCCATCACGGTGGCGCCGCAAGCTGGCGTCATGTCCGGGCGACCGAACGTCGTCTTGATCACGACCGATGATCAGGCGGCCGCGGATCTGGCCTGGATGGCGAAGACGCGGGCGGCCATCGGCGATGCCGGGGTCACGTTTCGCCAGGGTATTTCACCGCATCCGTTGTGTTGTCCGGCGCGGGCGGAGATGTTGACCGGGCAGTATGCGCAGAACAACGGGGTGTACACCAACAAGGG
>JBOFLH010000519.1:0-6297 GCA_051657765.1 Nocardioides sp.
ATCGACTCTGGCACCGACCGATTTGGGATGGTTCTCCCCGTCGCGTATCCTTTCTCAGGCGACGCGGGGTGGAGCAGTTCGGTAGCTCGCTGGGCTCATAACCCAGAGGTCGCAGGTTCAAATCCTGCCCCCGCTACCACGCAAAAACGCAGGTCAGGGGCACCTTCCGAATCAAACCGGAGGTGCCCCTGATGCGTTCTTTGGGGCGAGTGCTACCAGAAACTGTTACCCAGGGAGCACTGGGTGGTGAGTGAGTCGTGAACAACGGGGCGTCGTTCTGTTACTCGTGGCCGGACCCTGGGTTGGGGCGTATCGCCCGGCTCTGCGGTTCCTGGTAGCGCAACGCGCTGTACAGCGACACACGCTCATTGCGGATTGACATCTCGAATGAACCTTCCGCCAGACCTGAGAGGTTGGTCGCGGTCGCGGTCCAGTTGCACACCATGGGATCGGTCCCTGGCCCAGGCACGACAACGGCTGTGCCGAGCTTGCAGGTCTCAGCTGGACGAAGCGTGACTGGCGGGAAGCCGATCTCGAAGGAGTCACCGTTCTTGATCTCTGGACGAGATGGACTGAGCCCGGACAGCCCGAGTGGCGCCGGGATAGAAGCACGCTGTGCAGCTGCCAAGATCGCGGCAGATGGGATACGGGTAGTGGTCTGCGGACCCCAGAGTCGCGGCGGCCTGCCAACTCGAGAACGCAGCGAATCCATTTGACGTGCCTCGTAGGCTGCCACGTCGCCTCCGACGTGGATCTTCACCTTGACTTTAGTCAAGTTGTGATTGCCAAGGTTCGTCAGGCGCCACACCATCTGTGGCAATACCTCTAGGGCAGCATCGAAATCAGCGCCCTCCAATTTAGTCCGACAGGTGCTGAGATACGCGCTGACTTCGTGTCGGTATTCTTGCGGCGTCCTAGCCTCTGGTGTGGTTGTCGCGCCAAAAACGCTGGCAAGTTTCGGCTCGTTAATGCGGCCTCGTCCCGCGAGGCGCAAGCCGGCGAATCGCTCATCAGTGATCGGCTGCGCGGGTTGCTCGAACTCCTCCAGAGGCTTCAACAGGCGACGGCCTTCGGCAGCCACCCACTCGTCGATCCAGCTTGCTGGTGACTCGTAGATCGGCACACCCTCAATGTCATCGTCCGCCGCCGCTGTGACTTCGATATCGAGTCCAGGAGCCTGTCTCTGGACCAGGCGCTCAGAGAGTTGCCGGATGTCGGCGCTCTTCGCCCGATCCGAGATTCCCGGGCGGCGTACGTAGATATTGCCATCTTCGATCTTCCCAGACGATTTCCCAATCACGGCTATCGAATCGCCGGCTTGTGGCGGCTCCACGATGATGGTGAGGATCTGGTTGCCCTTGTATGTGTGGTAGCTCAGATCCCACCGAGGTGCTGGAGCTGCAAGAAACGGCTGGATGGTCTGGTGGATGGTTGCGGGGTCGCGAATCTCGGCGCCTGGCACGCGCCCGGGCTCGACGCCGAGAACGACTAGGGCATGGCCTTCAAGCCAGCGCTTTGCCACCGCTGGATCGCGGTTTGCAAACGCGACGATAGCCTTCGCGATCGCGGCCTTGCCTTCTGTAGACACGGGGTCGTGTCCCGACTTGAACTCAACCCAATACGTCTCGTCCTCGGGTTGCGCGTTCTCGATTGCCTCGAATAGTCGGGTCCAACCGAGAGAACCAGTGGGTAGGCGAGAAGTATCGAACTGGATCATCGTCGCCTCTCGGGGCCAGCTAGTGGATCGATCTATGTTCCCATAGTGATTGGTCGAATTCTCCGCTCAGGCCGCGCGGCTGCTCGCGCCAGATCGAGACACGGACGGGTGACGGGCTACCTCTCGGACTGAGCGGTCTTTGCGGCCGTGATCGCATCGCGGATCAGGGCGCCGAGTTGGTCGGCGAGGGCGTGGTCCTGGCCGGTGGTGCGGTGTCCGTAGACCTGAGTAGTGACGGATGAGTTGCCGTGTCCGACTCGGTCGCTGAGGATCTTGGTGACCGCGCCGGAGTCGAGGGCAAGCGTGGCGTAAGTGTGTCTGATGTCGTGGAGACGGATGCGGCGGGCGCCGGCCTGGTCGACGAGACGGTTGAACCGTGAGGTAATCGTGTCTGGGTGCAGTGGTCGGCCGATCTCGTTAACCATCAGGAACCCGTGGGTGGGGTAATGATTGCCATGTGACTCCTGCTCGATGTCAAGCATCGCCAGGTGTTGGGCGAGTGCGGCGCAGGTGAAGTCGTCGAGTGCGATGGTGCGCCAGCCGGCGTCGCTCTTGCCATCGGAAGGGGTAGCGATTCCGCGCACGACAACGGTGGTGGGCCCGATCGCGAGTCGGCGGTTGGCGATGTCGAGGTCGGCACGGGTGCGGCCGGCGAGTTCGGATCGGCGCATGCCGGTCGTAGCGGCGAGTAGCCACATGCCGGCGTAGCGGTCCTCGATGGCCAGGGCGAGCCAGCGGCCCAGCTCGTCGAGTGACCAGACGTGCTTGGTCTTGTCTCGCGCCTTCCTGCGAGCCTCTCGTCGTGCCGCTCTCGGAACGGCAGCGTGGACTGCATTGTTCGTGGTGAGGTATCCCCAGCCGACAGCGTCCTTGAGCGCTACCCGGATGATGCCGTGGATGTTCTGGACGCTCTTGGCAGACAGGCCAGGGTTGTACTCGGCGGGCAGTCGGCCACGGCGGAACCTGACGGCCGCGCTCTTGGCGCTCTGGTAGCTGGTGTCGCACGCTTTGGCGATCTCGGTTGGCGTCGGGCCGAGCCCGTTCCGCTCGTGCTTCCGACCGTCCCAGAACGCATGCATCCGCTGGTTGCTGTCGCCCTTGATCCGCCCCTCGGTGAGGAGGTGGCGGTAGAAGCGGTTGAGAACCGGTGCAGTCAGATCGGGGAGCCAGCGGTCTCCGAGGATCGGCACGATGTACTTGGTGATGTTCTCCTCGTAGTTCGCGGCCGCGGTGGGCTTGAGGTGCGGTCTGGTCTCCTCCAGCCACTCAGTGAAGAATGCAGCGGTCTTGATCCTGGTCGTCCGGACTACATGTCCGCGGTCACGAGCTGCTTGCGCCAGGACTGCGGCCGTCAGGGCCTCGTCGCGGGTGAGGAACCCGCCCTGGTAGCCCGTGCGGCTGCGTCGGCCGGTCAGCGGGTCCGGATCGCCCTCCAGCATGTAGGCCCACTTCTTGCCGCGCTGCCAGACCGTGATCCCGGGAATCGTTGTGGTCACGCTGCCTCATCAGGGTTGTGCACGAAGTCGTGAAGCCGGCTTGTGATCGCGAACACGCGGCCACCCAAGCGGCGAGACGGCAGCTCTCCGGCGTTGGCGAGACGGTAGGCGCAGGTTCGCGAGATCCCGAGCAGCTCGGCAGCCTTCGGGATCGGAATCAGCGCTGGAAGCTCCCTGAAGGGATCTTGTGCCGGCGCCAGCAGCTGATCAGTCATCGTTCGGTCTCCTCGGTGCAGTTCGGTCGGTTGGGGTGGCGAGGTTCCATGCGGCTTGGTTCCTGTCTCGGTGGTGTGTGGTGTCTCGCGCGCGTATAGAGCAGGTGGTTTCGTAACCCGGAAACCCGGAAACCCGGGAAAGGGCCTCTGACCTGGGGTTTTGTCGCCGGGTTAGGTGAGTTGAATGGTGGGTCAATACCCGGAAACCCGGGATTGTTGCGTATGGCGCGACTGATCGCCGGGTTTCCGGGTATTGAACAGTGGTGCAGTCTTCGTAACCCGGTGAGCGTTTTCCCAGGTCAGGAGGGGTTTTCCCGGGTTTCCGGGTTTCCGGGTTAGGTTTCGGGGTCTTGCCGGGATTCTGGTTCGTGTTGCGCATTACGGAACGGGTTTGGGTGGGTGTCATGGGAGTACGGCCTCCTCCCGGCCGTCTGGTTCAGCCGTGCCGGTGGTGGTGTCGTGTGGGGCCTGCCGCGACGTGCCGGTGGTGGTTTCGGTCCAGTAGGTCCGCGCGTTGGTGGTGGGGTCGATGGCTGCGCGGAGGACGATGTCGCCGCGCCAGCGGCCGATCTGTCCGGTGAGGCGTCGGCCGAGTTGTTTGACGGTGGGTAGGCGTCCGTTGCCGAGGGTGGGGAAGGCGCCGTCCCAGGGGTCGGGGATGCCGTGGTCGGGTTCGGCGCTGGTGCGGAGCTGGTGGGCGGTGAGCTGCTGGTCGACGGGGTGGAGGGTGCGCCAGCGGTGTAGGAAGGCGCGCCATTCGGCGGCGTCGTCATCGAGCGTCTTGTTGTCGTCGTGGTTGGCGAGGAAGTGGCCGATGTGGTGGTGGGTCAGGAATCCGCCGAGGGCTTGTGCCCACCGGGTGAATTGCCGCATCGCCGGCACGCTGTGATCGACCGGGGCGCCGGTGTTGATCCAGTCCAGGATCAGCGTGAGCAGTGCCCGGAGCACGATCGCGCGGTTGGCGGGGTCGAGTACCCACGAGTCCAGGTGGGGGATGGCGAACCCGGTACGCGCTTCGGGTTGGGGGCAGTCGGGGTCTAGGCGTACCCACACGGCGCGGGTGGCGATGTCGCCTCCGGTACGCAGGTTGTTGCCGGTGGCCAGCCAGAGCCGGTCGTTGGCGCCGCCAGCGGTCGAGTTGGTGCCCAGCCGGCGGTCGGTCCAGGTGCGTTCGGTGACCAGCCTGGCGAGGACGGCTGAGTCGATGACGGTGCCTTCGGCGAGGTTGTCGAACACCACCACCCCGCCGGCACCGACACCGTCGGAGAGTTCGGTGGTGAAGATTTTCCTTAGTTCGCCTTCGCTGTCGCCGTCTTTGGGCCAGGTGTAGACCTTCTGTCCGACCATGAGCCCGATACACGACGTCAAGATCGTTTTGCCGGAGCCGGGCATGGTGGCGTCCACGATCGCGAACGGGACCAGGGTGCGCAGGTAGTGCCGCAGGATCGGCGTGGCCATGAGCGCGATGTAGTTCGCCCGGTCGGCCGGGGTGGCCCACGGGAAGTCCATCAAGAAGCGGTCCAGCAGAAACTCTCGCGCTGCCGCCACAGCCTGGGGTGTGGGGGTGGGGTTGATGGGGCCGAGGTCGGCCATGCTGGAGGCGAGGTAGTACCCCGTCCTGGGGTCGTAGCCCGGCTCCTGGAGCAACGTGCCGTCCGGGCGGAGCACCGGTGTGGTGATCACCCGGCGTAGCGGCGCCAGGCCGGGCCAGGACCGTTTCGCGAGCACCGCGGCCAAGACGGGGGTGGCGGGGGTGACTTCCTCGTCCCCACCCCGGGGTGTGGGCCTCATGACTTCGGCGTGCGCCGCGAGTAGTGCGGCGAGGAGGGATGGTTTCAGGCCGGTGACGGCTACTGGTGGGGGTGCGTCTTCGTCTCCGGCTGTCGGGGCTTCGGTGGTGGCTCCGGAGACGGCCTCGATAGTGACCGGGGTGCCGTCGGTGACGTAGGTCTCCGGGATCAGACCGCCGTCGAGTTCGGTGGTCAACCGTCGGATGGTGTCGGGGTCACTGCCGACCCGCACCAGCCGCCGCCCCGCTGGGGCGGGCGTGGTGGTGGTGTTGGTGTCGCTCTGGGATCCCCCCGCGACGGCTGCGCCGCCGGGTAGGACATGGAACTGCCGGTCCGGTGATGGTGGGTGCGTCATCAGCGACCCCCGTTGCTGTCTTTGTCGCTGTTGTTGTCGGGGTGGAGGGCATGGGCACGGGTGGTGATGTGCTCGATGGGTTCGCCCCATGTGGCCTCGATCCGGCGGAGGGTTTCGCAGGGCCAGAACGCCTCGGCGCTGATGTAGTTGTTTTCGCTCACGCCTGGGTCGCCCATGTCTGCGCAGTGGGCACACGCGGCATCGGTTACGACCGGGCACTGGCCCTCGGGGTGCTCGCAGTCGTGCTCCCAGCAGTCGATCTCTTTGATCGGCCCGGCCCGGCGGGTGTGCAGGGTCAGGACGGGCAGGAGTGCCTCGAGGCGCGACACCTCCACGGCATCAGCGCTCGTGGTATCGGTGGTGGGTGTGGTGATGGTCATCGGGTGTGTCCTTCCTTCTGGTGGGTGGGGGTGGTGCGGGGCTCGGATGCTCCGGTGGCCAGGCCGGAGGCGATGGTGGCTTCGGCCTCGCCACGGGTGAACCCGTTGGCCGCGTGGGTAGCGCATGCCTCGATAAGCAACGCGCTGGCGTCGCTTTCGGACATGGCACCCCCGGCAACGAGCTGCCCGAGCGCCACAGACGCACAGAACAGGGTCTGATTCCGAGTCCCGGGCCGTGCTTGGCGGATCTTGCGGGTTTCCCCGGCCACCGCCGCCGCTACATACCGATCCGCCCGATCACCCCGGCTGGTGTGGTGGGGTGGGTACCCGTCGCGGGTCGACCC
>JBOFLH010000520.1:0-2666 GCA_051657765.1 Nocardioides sp.
TTAGCCGATGTCCGTCCAGTTCACTCGGCAACCACAGGGTGGTCCCATGCCGGGTGTCGGGATTGTCCTCGATCAGTACCAGCGTTCCGGGAGCCGGAACGGGCCTATCGAGGGGTGGCATGCCCAAGCGTAGGCGCGCGAGTTCGTTTCCCGCGATAGCCAGTTCAGCTAGCCGCTGGGTGGACCCGGTGGCGGCTAGAAGATCGGTGTAGAGCCCAACGCCCCGTCTTGTGCCAAGACGTTCCGCAGCCTCCGTGAGGTAGGCGGGCAGGTCGGCGATGCTCCGCATCTCGAGTGGGAGCGCCTCGCGGTGGTCGTGCAGAGCCGTCCACAGATGGCTGGTCAGTGCGCGATTGCGGAGGTGGGGTAAGCAGTGCTCGGCGAAGACGTAGTCGTGCAGGTTGTATCCCTCGCAGCGGGTTCCATCGGGGTTGGTGTGCCAAGTGGGTGTGAGGGCTGGGACGCCGTCGGTGTGAATGTCAAGAGTATGGGTGCCAGTCAGGAAGTTATCGAGATCGGCGGATGCGGTGAGCTGGTCGAGGGAGGTTTGGAACCAGGTCGACCCGGGTGGTGGCTCCTCGTCGAGGTAGCCAGGTGCGGCTCCTTCTAGGGCCCATCGGGGGAGCGGGTTCGGCATGCCGACTCGGCGTAGATCCCCAGCTGCGTGGATGACGGCTCGGGCAGCTGGGGGAAACGCGCCTTGGCTGCTAGGCTCGCAGCTGAGGCGATGGATGAGCTGTGGTCCGCCGGCGAGGACCTGGGCGAGTTTCCGTCCGACGGGTTGTGTATGGGTCGCTGTCTTGATCGCGAGCATCAGTCGTGGGTCGTCCGGGACGCCACTGAGCTCGGGGTCAGCAAAGGTGGTGGGCACAGCGATGGTGGTGGCACTGGCTAGTAGCTGAGGGACAGCTGCCGTGCCAGCGGCGGCCTGGTCTGGGGTGGACCGCCGGGTCAGGTTCTGGAGTTCGTTGGGCCAGATGGTGCCGGCAAACAGGACCGGTCCGCCTTCCGCCGCGCCCACTAGTGCCGCGATGCCTCTTGCGGCAGTTACGCCATCAGCTCGTTTCGTGAGTTTGTTCTGGAGTTCGTCCAGCCAGACGACAGTGCGCGCCGGCACCCCACCTAGCAAGGTCTGAGCCAAGTCGGTGTCGTCGATGGGGGCGACCAGTTGCCATTCGGGTAAGACGGCCCGGACGGCTTCGTACAACGTGCGAGTCTTGCCTACGCACGAGGTCCCGACCGTCAGAACCAGCAGTGTGGCGGGAGTTGGTGCCGTAAGGATCTGGAGTGCGTCGCGTAGTTGCTGGTCGTGTGGCCGCGGGATGTAGGGGGTGAGGGTGGTCTCGTCGTGCACGGTGATGCTCGGGTGTACGCCGAGGTCGGCGGGATCCCACTGCCCGATGACCGGGCCCACGACCACGCCCCGACGGGTCGCCTCAGCGGCTGCGGCGACTACGTCTAGAGCTATTGAGGCGTGTTCGTGGAGGTCGGCGATGCTGGCCTTGATCTGGTCGAGTGCCTCGGTCTGCTGCCGGTGGTCGTGGAGTGCTTGGCCGACCCCGGCGGCGGTGGCCAGCCCGCGGGCGTTCTGGTCCTCGAGGTACCACCGGCAGGTCAGATCCGCGACCACTCGGGCGAGGCCATAAAAGTAGTTGCGTTCGTTGTCGCTCCAGGCCGCCAGTTCGGCTGTGGTGTGCGGGTCCTCGATCAGCTTGACCAGATCGGTGGCCCCTCTGAGAGCTGCTACTGGAATCGCGCGTTGACTGGTGGCGGCACGCTTGAACGCTGCGACCAGGAGCTCTACGGCCGGTTGTTGAGCATCGGTGTGTTCAGGGAACTCGCCGGGGGACTGGGTCTCCAGCTGTTGGGCGGCGGTCCGTGCGAGGGTCCCTATCTTCTGGTGGGAGATCCCGGTCAGGTCGGCGATCGCGTCAGCGAGATCGGGGCCGCCGATCAACCGGAGGGCTGCCTTGGTCAACCCCAAACCCAGCGGCTTGCCCGACGCCGACCCCGGTAGGGCACCATCCACTGATCACACCTCACACTCAGCTCGGCCCGGTGTGGGTCCGAATGTCCGATCCTAAGCAACCGGCCTCGTCGGTCCGGTCCGTTGGTTCGCTGTCGTGGTGGTCCGATCCCTTGCCCATGACGCTTCGGGCAAGACAGTCCGGCCCGAGCGGTTCACCAAACGACCGAGCCAGCCCGGCCTGGCCCAAGCGGCAGTTGGGCAAGAGTGAATCCCTGGGTGGTCCGGTCCGTTGGATCGGTCTGGCTCGAGCGGGCCAGCCACTTCGATTCGTGGAGCGGTGTGGGCCTGGTCTGGCCCCGATCGGCCCTCGGCCTGGTCGGCTCGGGCTGGGCCAACCAGGCCGTCTCTAGGTCGGTCCGGCCCAGGCGAAGGCGGTGGCGCCGGTCTGGCGGCTTGGAGCCTGGCCGTCGAGTCCCGCCAGTGAAGAGCGCGTATGTTGTCCGCGCTCGGACTGTGCAGCCCGGCTATGTCTATGTCACATAGCGACGACCGTTGTGCAAGATTCGCTGCATCTCGACACGATGGCCGTCGTGCAAGATTCGCTGCATCTCGACAAAGAACTCAGCCGTGGGCCATGTCCACGAACCGTGAATAGTGGCCTTGGAACGCGACGGTGATGTCGCGGGTGGGGCCGTTG
>JBOFLH010000521.1:0-3683 GCA_051657765.1 Nocardioides sp.
TTGCTCGGCGTTGTCGCAATGCCGGTCCATGCGGACGCCGAGGGTCTTGAGCCCGCGCAAAGTGAGCCAGGAGTCGAATGGGCTGGATACCGCGCCCATCGCGTTCTGGTGGAACAGCAACGTCTCGGCCAGGTCGAGATCGCGCACAACCAGCGCGCCACCGACCACGTCGGAGTGGCCACCGCAATACTTGGTGGTCGAGTGCACCACCACGTCGGCGCCGAGGGTGAGTGGTTGTTGGAGGTAGGGCGAAGCAAAGGTGTTGTCGACCACCAGGATCGCGCCGGCATCGTGCGCTACCGCGGCCAACGCCTCGATGTCGCCGATGTTGAGCAGCGGATTGGTCGGTGTCTCGATCCAGACCAGCCTGGTTTCACCAGGAATGATGGCGGCTCGAACGGCGTCCGGGTCGCTGACCGCCGCGGAACTGTGCCGCAGGCCCCAGTTGAGTTCAACTTTGTCGAAGAGCCGGAAGGTCCCGCCGTAGGCGTCATCGGGTAACACCACATGATCCCCGGGCCGGCAGACCGCGCGGATCAGCGTATCCTCGGCGGCCAGCCCACTGGCGAACGCCAGTCCTCGCTCGCCCTGCTCCAAGGCCGCTAGGTTGGCTTGTAGTACGTCGCGGGTCGGGTTGCCGGAACGGGAGTAGTCATAGCCTCCACGCAAACCGCCCACCCCGTCCTGTCGGTAGGTGCTGGTGGCATAGATCGGCGGGATGACAGATCCGGTCATCGGATCCGGCTCATAGCCGGCGTGGATGGCTCGTGTTTCGAAGCCCGACTTCGTCCGGTGCTCGTGTTCGCTCACCGGGTGAGCCTACTCAGCGCCGAACCTTCCCGTCGCCAAAGCGCGTTCGATCTCGGGCAGATCGGCCGTGCCCTCGGCTACCGCCATCACCAGGTTGAACGCTGCGTCGTGGCTGAGCCGGACGGCGCACCCATTGAGGTCCAAGAAGACGACGGCGGCGTGCCAGGCAAGTCGTTTATTGCCATCAACCAGCGCATGATTCTTGCAGATCGAGTGCAACATTGCGGCTGCTTTGCCGGTAAGGGTGGGGTACGCGTCTTCGCCGAAGATGCTAGTCCGTGGGCGCGCGGCAGCCGCATCCAGTAGTCCAATGTCACGGACCGGGCCAGCACCGAGGTCACGGGTCAGCGCCAACAGATCTGCGAGATCAAGGAAAACGACCTCAGCTGAAACCTCGGTCATACACTGCCTAGGCGCTCAAGGACGTCGCCCCACTCAGCAAGCATCCGCTGGGAGCTCTCACCGACTCGATCCCGATGGTTCGTCCGTTCGTGCCAGTCGAGCACAGCCCGTCTCAGGACCTCCTGTTTCGACAGTCCTTGCGATGCGGCGAGCGCGTTGAGCGCTTCATCGAGTTCGGGGTCGGTGCGCAAGGTGAGAGCCATAGCACCTATGGTATCAAAGTGACACCACGGTCGCCGTTCCCAGCATTTGAATGCGGGCGCCACCCAATTCGTCAGGCGACGGGCTGAGTGCTGACCCAGGCTTTGGCACACTGGAGGAGTCCACCCGAAGCCAACGATCCGGAGCATGCCGTGTTTTCCTTCAACCGGAGCAAGACCTCCCTTCCGAGCGCCGAGCAGGCGCTACCCGGCCGGACCGCCCGGCCCTTCACCCTGGCCGACCGGCACCTGCGTCTGGACGCTCCGCTGGTGACTGACGAGGTACCTGACGGGTTCGAGGTGGCGATCTTCGGGCTGGGCTGTTTCTGGGGCGCCGAGGAGATCTTCTGGCAGACCCCCGGCGTGTGGTCGACGTCGGTGGGTTACGCCGGCGGGCACACCCCGAACCCGTCCTACGAAGAGGTGTGTTCCGGTCACACCGGTCACACCGAGGCGGTGCGGGTGGTCTTCGATCCGGCGACGGTCTCTTATGCCGACCTGATCAAGGTCTTCTTCGAGATCCACGACCCCACCCAGGGCATGCGCCAGGGCAATGACCAGGGCACCCAGTATCGCTCGGCGATTTACTGGACCACGCCCGAGCAGGAGGCGGTGGCCACCCAAGCGGTCGCCGCCTACCAACCGGCCCTGACCGCGCGCGGCTACGGCGAGATCACCACCGAAATGGCGGCATTCGGATCAGATCGAGCTCGAACGTATTACTACGCCGAGGACTACCATCAGCAGTATCTCGCCAAGAACCCCCACGGGTACCGCTGCCACTCCGCCACCGGAGTCCGCTTTCCGGCCATCGGATAGACCGGAGCCCCACTACCCGAACAGCGCGACGGTTGTTGTCAGTTGGTGATCGGCATCACCGAAGTGGACGGACTTCCGGTGTTCGACGTCCCCGAGGATACGGCGCGGTTCGCTGCGGCCGAAGTCACCCGAGCGCTAGTGGCGTGATCGCTCGATCCCGCGCGTGCTTGCTCGACGTCAATGTGCTGGTGGCACTCAGCTGGCCCAATCACGAAGGTCACGCCGCCGCTCGGAGCTCACCGACTGTGCCCGGGCAGCCGGGGCGAACCGAGGTCGGCTGGATCAAGCATTGGCGGACTAGGGGCCACCTCCTCACGCTAACCCCCCGCGGGTTGACCCGCTGTTGCGGACGGCCAAACCAGGGCGCGCCCGAGCTGGACAGACCAACTCGGGCGCACCGGCCGGCAGCGGCTCAGCTCACTCGTCCTCGTCCTCCGGAAGGTTCTCGGTGTCGATGCCCTGGTACGGCGGTACGGTGACGGTCCGGGCGCCCGGCCGACCCCCGATCTTCACCGTGCGCAGGCTGACGTTGTTCGCCTTGGTCTTCTCGAAAAGGTTTCCGTTCGGGTTGACGGTGATCTTGATCTGATAGGTCCCGTTGGGCACCCCGGTCAGATCGAACGCCTCGGTCTGATACTGGTTGTAGGTGTCACCCCAACCTACCGGCATGGTCTGCCGCAGCCACAGCGCGGACTCCTCGCCACATGTGCTGGTCAACCCGGTGCTGTCCGGGCGCCAGGCTGCGCCCGTCAACCTGAGATTCACCGCATCGGTTGGCGCCAGGCACCAGGACTGCTTGCCGCTGGTAGTCACCAGCGCGCCGCCAGGCTTGACGAGTTCGTATTTGGCGAAATCCGAGAAGTGCCAATGGTTGTGGCTGTCGACATCGTGGAACTCGAAGGTCCCGGTCTTCTTGCTGCGTACCGGCTTTCCGTTGCGATAGAACACCTGATAGGCGTCCATGAGTGGCTGGGTGCCGCGTCGATAGCCCTCGACCACAAGAGGCGCGGCGCCGGCATTCCACTCGTGCGCGTTGAAGTTCAGCCGGTCTACCCGACCACGCGTGGTCGAGATGTGCCAGGCAGGCACCGACACCAAATCGGGCAGCGTATCCGCCGCCGGGGCACCGGCTGCGGTTGCTGGTGTGGTGCGCCTGGTCGGTGCGGAGTCGGGGGCCATCGCGGCCGGGAGGTCCGTCGTGGCGCGCACTTGTTCAGCGCGGGCGGATCGGCAACCGAACGCACAGCCCTCGTCCTCGACCACCACGTGCTGGGTGACCGTGCGGGCCGCTGCCGGGATGCCGAGGAAGTCGGCCACCGGGTCGCTGATGCTTACGCTGACGTCGAACTCCTTGAGCTTGGTCTTGACCTCGAGGAAGGAGCCGACCGGAACCGCCCAGCCTCGTTCGATGCCGAACACCGTCGACTTGGTGAACCAAGCGCCCGCGCAATA
>JBOFLH010000522.1:0-3732 GCA_051657765.1 Nocardioides sp.
GAGAGGACCAGTGAGCGGGGCAGACACACCGACGACCGGTTCGCCGGTGTCGGCGAACGACGTCCAGTCCTACCTCGATTCCGAACCAAGGCGATACACCGGATACAAACTGCTCGGCATCGCGGTCTTGTGGGGGATCAGCTACCTCACGTTCCGGGGTAGGTACACCTTGGCAAGAGGTTTCCAAGACCTTAATGGCTTCGACCGGCGGCTCAACGAAATCCGCGACTGGCTTCAGCTCGACGGCAAGGACCACTGGTTCTTCGGCGACGTACTGGGTGGTATCGGCGACGGTCTGAATGCGATCACCGGAGCCTTGCAACGACTCGTCAGCACTGCAGCTCTACCGTGGCCCTTTCCACTGATCGGCTGGCTCGGCGTCGCGGCGATCTTGCTGTGGCTGACCTACGCCGCCGCCGGACGTAACGCCACGGTGCTAGTGGGGGCCGCGCTGTTGTTCTTCGGCAGCTCGGGCTTGTGGGTCCCGGCGATGGACCTGTTGATCGTCACGTTCATTGCCGTGCTGTTGTCCGTGGTGATCGGTCTTCCCCTCGGGATCTGGATGTCGCGGAGTACGACGGTCTCGAGACTGGTCACGCCGCTGCTCGACACGTTGCAAACGCTGCCGTCATTCAGCTACCTCGGTTTGGCCGCATTGTTCTTCGGCATCGGACCGGCTGCCGCCATCGTCTTGACCTTTCTCTACGCCGTGGCTCCACTGATCCGGATCACCGAACATGCCATGCGCGCCGTACCGCAGGACATCCGCGAGGCAGCCCGCTCGTTAGGACTGACCAGGAGGCAGCTGCTGAGGCTGGTGGAGCTGCCGATGGCTCGACGCACCGTGGTGGTGGGCGTCAACCAGTGCGTGATGGCGGCGTTGTCAATGGCGACCATCGCCGCGTTGGTCAACGGTCCGGGCCTGGGAAAACCGGTCGCTAACGCTTTGCAGACACTCAATGTTGGTGCGGCCGCGGTCGGCGGTCTGGCCATTGTGGTGATGGCGATCGTGCTGGATCGGACCATCGCGGCCGCTTCGCGGCACCCGAAGGTGACGGGCCCCGGCGTGACCGGCTCGGGCACCGGCGCCAATGGGATGGTGCTGGGCGTTGCTCCGGCACGGCTACCGAGATGGGCCGGCGAGTACCACGGTGCCATCAGCTCAACCCGCGCCAGCCGGTCGACCGGGAGACGTCGGCTGATGCTTGTGTTGTTGGCCATCCCAGTGGGGATCTGTGTGTATCTGTCGCGCTACGACAAGGTCTACGCACAGTTCCCCGACGTCAGTGAGACGCCGGTTCTGCGGTACCTCACCGGTCCGTTCCTCACCCAGACAATCAATCAGTTCACCAACTGGTTCGTTGAGGTGTCTTCTGCGGCGACGTTGGGAGTCAAGGACTCGATCACCTACGCGCTGTTGAACCCACTGGAGTCCCTGCTCGCGGAGTCGCCCTGGTGGGCGAGCGCCGCAATGCTGCTTGCGGTTGCCTATGTGCTCGGCGGATGGCGGACGGCGCTGACCACGTTCGTGTGTGAGGCGATCATTATCGCCGTGGGGCAGTGGCACGATGCCATGGTGACGTTGTCAATGACGGTGGTCGCTACCGCGTCGGTGCTGCTGATCGCGATCACCGTGGGTGTCGGCATGGGCCGGAGTCAGCGAGCGGATATCGCGGTTCGCCCATTCTTGGACGCCGTCCAGACCATTCCGTCGATGATCTACCTGGTGCCGGCTCTCGCGCTGTTCGGGGTTGGCCGGTTCACGGCAATCGTTGCTGCCATTGCGTATGCCATCCCAATCGCCACGAAGCTGGTAGCTGACGGCGTTCGCGGTGTCTCGCCGGTCGCCGTCGAGGCCGCCCGCTCGACCGGCAGCAGCCGATGGCAGATGATCACCAAGGTTCAGGTGCCGATGGCTCGGGAGTCCTTGGTGCTGGCTGCCAACCAGGGTTTGCTCTACGTGCTCAGTGTGGTGGTCATCGGTGGTCTGGTGGGCGCCGGATCGCTGGGCTATGTGGTGGTCTCCGGGTTCTCGCAAAGTGACCTCTTTGGTAAAGGTATCGCCGCGGGTATCACCCTGACCGCCCTGGGGATCATGCTTGACCGGATCACCCGTGCCGCCGCCGCGCGGCGGACAGTACGGTAACGAAGCTTCTCCACGAGGTTCGTGGGGTGGAGGGAAGGGACAACATATGCGACACCGATCACGCCGGCTTCCGCTGGCCTGCGTTACTGCCGTACTCGGTCTGGGGCTGGCCGCCTGCGGCGGCGGCAACATCACCGAGATCGATACCCCCACGGCGAACGACGGAGCCGACTGTGGCGATCTCCGCATCGCCGTGAACCCGTGGACCGGGTACGTGTCGAATGCCCACGTCGTCGGTCGGGTGGCCGAAACCAAGCTCGGGTGCAACGTCACCTACTCCGACGTCAAGGAAGAGGTCGCCTGGCAGGGGCTGGACGATGGCACGCTCGACGTCATCGTGGAGAACTGGGGTCACGAGGATCTGATCAAGAAGTACGTCGACACGGCCAAGACAGTGCAGCTGGCCGGTGTCACCGGGAACCAAGGCATCATCGGCTGGTATGTGCCACCGTGGATGGCCGAGAAGTATCCTGACATCACCGATTGGCGAAATCTCAACAAGTACGCCGAGATGTTCAAGACCTCGGAATCCGGGGACCAGGGCCAGCTCCTCGACGGCGACCCGTCCTACGTCACCAACGACGAGGCCCTGGTGAAGAACCTCAAACTCGACTACAAGGTCGTTGTCGGCGGCAGCGAGGCCGCGCTGATTCAGAGCTTCCGGACAGCGGAGAAGGAGAAGAAGCCGTTGTTGGCCTATTTCTACGAGCCGCAATGGTTCTTCAACGAACTCGCGCCGGTCCGGGTTTCGTTGCCTCCCTATGAGGAAGGTTGCGACGCGGATCCGGCAAAGGTGGCGTGTGACTACCCGCCGTACGTGTTGAACAAGGTGGTGGCCACCAGGTTCGCGGAGTCGGACTCGCCCGCGTTCGGTCTGGTGACCAACTTCCAGTGGACCAATGAGGATCAGAACGCGGTATCGACAATGATCGCCGAGGACGGCATGGACCCCGACGCTGCCGCCGACAAGTGGATCGCTGCCAATCCTGACAAGGTGGATGCCTGGTTGCAGTAGCGGGCGATGCGTGAGGGCCGCCAGCGGAGCGCGGGTCGAGCTGTGAGTCCGCTGGCGGGCGGGCGATGCGTGAGGGCCGCCAGCGGAGCGCGGGTCGAGCTGTGAGTCCGATGGCGGCCCATCGTGCGTGCCGATCTTCCGCACGCACGATGGGCGCTCCGGGTCAGTCGACTCGAGACTTCTGGTTCGCCGACCTGACTCCCCTCCAGGCGAGCGTCAAGGCATGGTCAAGGATCCGTCAATCCTTCGCAGGCCTGTTGCCAATGCCGCCTAGGCAGAACTACCGTCAGAACTCTTGCCGGGCTGGTGGGGGGACCACGCGCTCGACAGTCGGATTCGCTGGGGAGCTGTTCGCTGGGGGATCTGGGTGTTCGTGAGTCGTGGCATCGGCAACACGACGATGAATCTGCTTGGGTCCGCTCAATCGGGCGCCCGAGCGCGGAGGATTGATGACTTCCAGGCTGGATCGCAGTTCCGACCAATTGGACCCAGGGTCTGCCGCAAGTGCGGGGCGCCACAGGCATCGAGCCGAGCGGACGCGGCCGCGTCGACCGTTCTCGCGCCGCTATCT
>JBOFLH010000523.1:0-3942 GCA_051657765.1 Nocardioides sp.
GGGCACGCGCGGTGGCCACCGCGATCAGCAACGCGTTGTTTGCATAGCCGTTGTAGAACGACTCCCAATCGCCGCCTTCGTACTCAAGCGGCATCGCCGCCCGACCAATCACGAACAACCCGACGGTCAGCACGATGTCGGCGACAACCACGGTCGTCCCGGGCGGCTGGCGCCTCGCCACGACCACGACGCTCACCGCGATCGAGGCGCCGGCAGCCAGTGCCCAACTGACCAAGTAGAGAACCGGACGCGGCGAGTGCTGGACACCACCGGGAAGCGCCATCGCCATTCGAACCAGAACGCCGACACGCATGCCGACATTGAGGATCACCAGTGCCTGCTCGACCCCGCCGGCGGTGCTCGGCAATCGCCAGCCGGCCAGCCACCGGAACCACCAGCGCTCGCCGGCATTTTCGCCAGCGGCGAACTGATCGCGAACCGCCGCGAGCGGGTCGCGCTGTCGAAGAATTTCTCTCACCGGTCGCGCTCCTCCCCCCGCAACGGCCACCGGATCGTCTTCTGGACGAGCCGAACTCTCGAGGACACCGAGACCGTGCCCGGCTGCTGTCGAACCCAGAAACCACCCGACCCTCGGGCACCCATCGACGTGCGCCCACCCACGACGCGACCGCCGTCTACGAGCCTAAGTCTCACTCAGGTGTCGACCAGGGCTCGGCGGCCCGGCCATAGTACAACCCGCCGCGAGGTGAGCCCGTTGCGGCCACGCCGCTGGGCGGAACTGGGAAGCCTCGGGGGCCAAGCGGTGTCCGGCGGGATGCCAAGGCCAGCCGAGCAAGTCTGCTCGCTCGCAGTGGCGAGACTCGGCGTCGTCCTCGGGTGGGCCCCAGCCGAGGTGATGAGTCACTCGACGATGCACTGCGCCTCCACCTGCAGCTGCCGACCTGCATCGCGAAACAGGGCTTTCGCGGGGAGGTCCGCCGGTTTAGTTCGATACCCGAGTTGCAGCGGGCTCGCGGAGGATAAGCGGCCGGACTCCCGACGGACTCATCGCTAGCGCCCCTGGCCCAGGTCCGCGTTTCATGGCCTCCTGTCGCAACCGTCGCTCGTTGGCGAGGAACATCTCGACCTGGTCGTGTGGTCCAAGGTCTTGTTTCGCACCCAGCCAGACAGAACGGATGCCGAACTCCCAATAGACACGCAGCTCCGCCGGGCGGGTTCGGATCCGACGATCACGAGTCACCACAACGAGGTCGAGACGAGCGATGACCGGCATCCAGTCCAGGTCAGGGTGCCAACCGGGACATCCGCGATTGCCTCATGGCCGGCGTAGAGCACGTCCTCCCGGCCGCTTTGCCGAAGTAGCTTCCCGAGACCCAGGCGTTCTCGTCGGTGAAGTACGCGAACCGCGAAACAACCACGGTTCAGGCCGCGCGTTCAGCACCGGCAATCAACTCGAATCGGATCGCCTCGTCAACCTGACTTACCCGGGGTTGTAGTACTTGCCAAGTCGCTCATAGCCATGAAGCCACCGTTTCGCGGTGCCGGGATGCAGGCCGACCAGACGATCTACATCGGCGTATGAATAGACCGCACGATCGAGCAATGATCCGGCCATACCGACATCTTCGCACCGACCAGCCCTCACCGACGACCGGGTTTCTCACGTGTCCTCCAGCTGCGCTGCCACGAGCCACACCTGCCCAGCCGAAACCGCAGTGCTGGTGTCAGGTGGAGTTCGTCGAGTCCCACGGCTGCGCTTCGATCACTGCGGCACCCGGATCGGTCGCACCTCGGTGGTTGCCGCCCGGTCACGGTCCAGTCCCCCTAGATTCCTACAACTTCTCCATTTTGGCGAAAGGTGTGGGGATCCGCAGAACCTGGGAGCCGAAGTCAACCGTAGCCGCAGCGCGATCCGCGCTCACTACCCGGCCAAGGCCGTAGGAGTCGTGCGAAACCAGGTCGTCGACCGCGTAGATCTCGATGATGGGTTCAGGTTCCGGAGGAAAAGGGCTACCGGCGAGGTGCCGCCGCCGGGACCCAGGTCTGGTTGTCATTGCTTCGAGTATGCACCTCGCGAGGCCCTGGTGGCCAACTTTGTCTCATCGAAGACACCTCGCGGGCTTGGCGCCGGCTACCAACTAGGCTGAGCGTCATGGCGCAGTTCCCTTCAATCTTGCCCTTGCTGAGCGTGTGACGTGGCCGGAGGTTTAGCCGCACTACTCGACGACATTGCCGCGCTAGCCAAACTGGCGGCCGCCTCCGTCGACGACGTCAGCGCCGCCGCAGGCCGAGCCAGCGCGAAGGCTGCCGGCGTCGTGGTCGACGACACCGCGGTGACCCCGCAGTATGTGCAAGGCTTCACCGCGCAACGAGAACTGCCCATCATTCGACGGATCGCCGCGGGCTCGTTGCGCAACAAGTTGCTCTTCATCGTACCGGCCGCGTTGTTGTTGAGTCAGTTTCTACCGTGGCTATTGACTCCCCTGCTGATGCTCGGTGGGACCTATCTGTGCTTCGAGGGGGCCGAGAAGCTCCTTGAGGCCCTCGGCTGGCATGGCACGGACCACTCGACCGACGGCGTGGCCACCCCGCTGACCGACGGACAATCCGATGCGGTCCCAGCCGCGATGGACAGCGCTGAGCACGAACAACAAATGGTCGCGGGCGCCATCCGGACCGACTTCATCTTGTCGGCCGAGATCATCGTCATCGCGCTCAACGAGGTCGCGAGTCAATCGTTCTGGTCCAGATTGGCGATTCTAGTGGTCGTCTCGCTTGCGATCACCGCGTTGGTCTACGGCGTGGTCGGCCTCATCGTGAAGATGGACGATGTCGGACTCGGACTGACCCAACGGGCGTCTCGCAGCGCTCAGCGGGTTGGCACCGCGCTGGTGCGGGCGATGCCGATCGTGCTCGCCGTGCTCTCCACGGTCGGGATCGCGGCCATGCTCTGGGTTGGCGGCCACATCCTGCTGGTGGGCACCGACGACCTCGGCTGGCATCTGCCCTATGACTTGGTCCATCACCTCGAGGAGCTAGTCCGCCCTGCTGTTGCCGGGTTCGGCGGCGCCTTGGCCTGGCTGGTCAACACGCTCGCATCGGCGCTGATCGGGGTCCTGGTGGGCCTGGTGGTGGTCGGCATGCTGCGCATGGTGCCGATGCGTGGGGGTGACCGTCACGAGCCGTCGTGACTCTCCAGCGCCGCGAGATGCCGCGGTCGACGAGCGGCGACCCGCTCATGTCAGGCGCTAGAGAATCGCGCCGGGGTTGAGTATGCCGTCAGGGTCAAGGGCCCGCTTGATCCGGTAGTTGAGCGCCATGACGTCCGGGCCGAGCTGTTCGGCAAGCTTGCCCTTCTTCGCCCGACCCACACCATGTTCACCGGTGATGGTTCCGCCGAGCCGGATGGCGGCCGACATCACCTCGTCGAAAGCCTGCCGCGCCCGCTCGGCCGCACCGGCCTGCGCGGGGTCGTAGACGATGATCGGGTGGGTGTTGCCGTCGCCGGCATGGGCGACCACCGGGATCTCCACACCGTAGGCCGCCGACAGCCGGGCCACCTCGACCAACAGCTGCGGCAACCGCGGCACGGGAACCCCGACGTCCTCGTGCATCGTGGTACCGCGTGCCTCCACCGCTGGAAACACCAGTCGGCGAGCTTGCACGAACATGTCGCCCTCGTCCGGGTCGTCAGTCACAAAGACCTCGGTTGCCCCATGGGTACCGCAGATCTCGGCCATCACCGCGATCTCCGTCGTGCGTGCCTGGCCCGGTGCGTCCGACTGCGCCAACAACAACGCCCCGGCCGTCCGGTCGAGCCCCATCGGCCGATAGTTCTCCACCGCCTTGATCGTGGTGGCATCCATCAGCTCCATCATCGAGGCCCGGATCTCCGAGCCGATGGCAACCACGGAGTCGGCTGCTGACTGGACATCGGGAAAGGTGGCCACCATGGTTGAGCGCGCCGGCTGCGCGGGAACC
>JBOFLH010000524.1:0-2786 GCA_051657765.1 Nocardioides sp.
CCATACCGCCAACCGGGGTACCACGCTGCCCGGCAAGCTGATCCGGCAAGCCGGTCAGCCGGAGGCCGGTGATCCGGCCGTAGACGAGGCGGCAACGGGTGGGCAAGCGGCCCTGGACCTGTTCGCCGAGATTTATGGCCGCAACTCCTACGACGGCGCCGGCGCGCCGGTGGTGATGACCGTGCACTACGAGCGCGACTACAACAACGCCTTCTGGAACGGCACTCAACTCGTGTTCGGCGATGGTGATGGACGTGTCTTCGAGCGGTTTACCAAACCGGTCGACGTGTTGGCGCACGAGTTGACCCACGCGGTGACCGAGTTCACCGCCGGGCTGGTCTATCGCGGCCAGCCGGGCGCGCTCAACGAGTCGATCTCAGACGTCTTCGCGGCCTGCACCAAACAACGGCTGCTGGGCCAGAGTGCCGCGGAAGCCGACTGGCTGATCGGCGCGGGCATCTTCACGCCCAGAGTGCGAGGCCGCGCACTGCGTGACATGGCGGCGCCGGGCACGGCGTACGACGACCCCAACCTAGGGCGCGACCCACAGGTCGGACATCTGGATGACTTGGTGGTCACCGACGACGACAACGGCGGGGTGCATTTCAACTCAGGCATCCCCAATCGAGCCTTCCACTTGGCCGCCACCGCCATCGGCGGCAACTCGTGGGACGGTGCCGGGGCCATCTGGTATGCCGCGCTCACCTCCGCCGACCTGTCCCCAACCGCGAACTTCGCCGACTTCGCTTCGGCGACCATCTCGGTCGCCGGGAAGTACGTCGCCCCAGTCGCCGAGGCCTGGCGGGCGGTCGGGGTAACCCCGCCTGATGCCCGTCCCGGTTCCCAACCGAATGTGGCCGCCAGTGAGCCTGGGTCGGCCCGGCTACCCGCGAACAATCCGACCGCGGTCGATGTCACCAGGTCAGGCGGAATGCTCGGGCGCAGCGTCACCGGAAGTGTCGATCTGCAAACCGACGACCCGCGAGTGGTCGAAGTGCGCAACCTGGTCGAGCGCATCGACCTGACGAGCTTCAGCGTCGACGAACCACGGCCTGACATGTATGTCTATACATTCGCGATTCTGGAGTCTGCGCCGGTAGCGGTTCCCGAGCATCAACTCACCGCAGAGCTCCATCGGTTGGCCCAGATAGTGTTGTGGGTCTAGCTCCCCGCGCACACCGTCCGCCCGGCCGGCGGCCTCGGCGTGTCCGTCCATCCGCGACCCGGCTTACCGCATGCGACGGCAGTCGCGCCAGCACACCCAAGGGCTACCGAACCCGATGGACCTTGTGTTGCGCGGCCTGCGCGCGCGGCCGCAGTACCATCTCGTCGATATTGACATGGCTCGGCCGGGTGACCACCCAGCCGACTGCGTCGGCGACATCCGCGGCCACCAGAGGTTCCACGACGCCGGCATAGATCGCGTCGGCCTTAACCTGGTCGCCACCGAACCTGTTGACCGAGAACTCCTCGGTGCGAACCATTCCGGGCGCAATCTCACAGATCCGGATCGGCTCACCGCACAACTCCAGTCGCAGAGTCTCGGTCATCACCTGAACGGCGTGCTTGGCGGTCGTGTAGCCGCCGCCCCCCTCATAGGCGACACGCCCAGCGGTGGAACCCAGGTTGACGATCACGCCGTCCCCGCTGGCCCGCAACGCGGGAAGCAACGCCTGCGTGACGTGCAGGATGCCCAATACGTTGACCTCATACATCGCTCGCCAATCACCTGGATCTGCCGTTGCCACCGGTTCGGCGCCGAACGCCCCGCCCGCGTTGTTGATCAGCACGTGGACCACCGGCCCACATGCCTTGGCCAACGCGGCCACGGATGAGACGTCGGTGACATCGCAGGTGACCGCCCGGCCACCGATCTCGGCCGCCAGGGCCTCGATTCGATCGGTACGTCGGGCAACGCACACCACGTCGAATCCGGTTTCCGCGAGTGTTCGCGCGGTAGCCGCGCCGATTCCGCTGCTGGCACCGGTGACGACGGCCACCTTCCTGGCGACCGGATCGTGCGCGGTGCGTGCCTCCGCGGTGCCTGCATCAGAGTCGAGGGGTGATCCGGTCTGTGGTGTCATGGCTTGATTCTGCCCGGTGCGTGAGCCGGTCGCGACCATTCCTCGACCGCTATCGAGGTGTGTGCGCTAGTCGAGCCGGCAGGTGGCGTTGCCCCCGGGTAGTTGGTGGCGATGGTTGGCGATCCATTGGTATGCCGGCCGTGCCAGCGGCCGCACCGTTCGGGTGCCGAGTAGTCGGCCGACCCATCGGACCGGGAGATACCGTGACGTCGCCAACGACTGCCCAATCGCCTCGTGGCCCCGCCAGCAGCGCCCGTCAACGGCATACCAAGCGGCCGCGCGGGCGTCCGCTTCGCTGAGTCCCAAGGACGGCAGATCCGAGCGTTGCCATGGTTGGTGCTCGCAGGTGATTCCCAGCTTGATGGCCCAGCCAAGACTACGCACGCAGAAGCCGCAATCCGCGTCGTAGATCAACACTCCACGTGGTCTCACCTGTCCAGTATGCACCGGACCCGAGAACCCACCGGTCAGGATTCCTGGCTGCCAGGCATATCTCGCGGTGGCACGGGTGTCGCGGCGGGCAACCTGGTGGCCCCGGAACGCGGGAATCGATGGGGCACGGTCGGGGTTCTGCTTTCGTTGCCGGTGATCCGTGACGAGGTGGACCGGTCGGCTCGAGGTCAGCATGCCCCGGAAGGAGAGTCGTGACCACGCTCAGTCGGGTAGCGATGATCAGCTTGCACACCTCCCCGCTCGATCAGC
>JBOFLH010000525.1:0-4680 GCA_051657765.1 Nocardioides sp.
CGTCTCCGGCAACGAAGAACACCGACTTGTATACCCGTGGCCAGGACGCGGCGAGGAAGTCCTCGAACGCCACCGCGGCCGGCATCGCAGAGTCGGACATCTCGGACCTCCCTCATCCGAGGGTAGCCGGGCACCGTCGGGTATGGCCGGGGCGTAGAACAGATTGTCGAGCCGCGCCGCGACCGCGGCGGCGTACTCGGCCTCGGCACCGACACAGGCACCACCAGTCATCCGATCCTGCCGCAACGTGGACGCCCTCACCGCAGAGCCGCCGACCACGAACATGACCACCGACCCACACTCACTCGACCGCCGAGCCGCGACAGGGCCAATCCGGACTCGGCGGTCGGAGGAGAAGCCGCACTGGATGTGTGGTTCGAGTTGTACAGCCTCCTTCGACGTGTCACAATGATCTCTTAACTCCCCACCGTCCTCTGGGACTGGTGGGGTTTTTCTTTGGGTTTTTCCCGGGAGGCTCTCGTGCCCGATCTGCGCACCGCCATCGTCGTGGACTATCAGAACATCCACCTGACCGGCCACGGCCGACTTGGCTCGACCCAGTACGGCCCGAAGCACGAAGCCCTGATTGACCCGCTGCACTTCGCAAGCCAGCTTCTCCAGGTCCGAAACTCGCGACAGCGCGACGGCCGATCCAACGCGGTTCTACGAACGGTCGATGTCTACCGCGGTCTGCCCAGCAGCGACCATGCTGCTGATGCGTACGCCCGCAACCTCGCGCAGAAGGCCCAGTGGGAGCGGGACAAGCGGGTGACGGTGACCCACCGCCCGCTCCGCTTATCGCTACCTGCGTGATGCCGGCGGCAGACCGGTCACCGACCCAGCAACCGGCCTCAAGGTTCCGACCGGCCCTCCCACCGAGAAGGGCGTCGACGTCATGTGCGCACTTGCGCTCCTTCGCCAAGCGCGCCGACCGGACGTCGACCTCGTGATCCTCGCGTCCCTCGACAGCGACCTGACCCCCGCGCTGGATGAGGTCCCCCATCGTGCCGAGGCATTGGCCCGCGCCGTTTAGGTCAATAGGACCCGTGATCAGAGAGGTAGATTTCTACTCGGTCCGTTGTCCACGTCGGCACGCCAGCACCGAAGAAGTCTTGATCCTCCGTCCAGACCGGACAGTCCAACGCCATCGCCGTTGCCAGGATGGGCCAGTCGTCGGGGTCGCGCTTCTCGATGCGCGCCAGCGCAGCCCGGCGGTGCGCTTCGTACGCCTCGGCTCCGACCTCATCGACGTTGAGAGCGACGGCGCCAAGCAGGTCGACTGCCGCAGCGACTGCCGTGTCGTCACCGCCGCGCTTGCTTACAACGTCGGGAAGGTGTCGCCGCGCATCCGCGATCGCCACGTCGGGCGCAAAGAACGCAGCACGATCGACGTGGGTTTCGATGATTCGGCGAACGCGACGCCCGAGCACAGCGCGCATGAGGATGTTCGCGTCGAGGACCAATCGCCTCCCGCTTGCCACTACGACTTCTTCTTGCCCTCGCGCCGCACCTGCTTGAAGTCCTCGATCGCAGCGTCGACCTCGTCCTCAGTGAGGCTCAACAAGGCGTCCAACTTCTCGCCAGCGGCCTTCAGAGCGGCCAGATCAGCGGAGCGGTCCTCCTTGACAGGAATGAAGTAGCCGACCGTGTGCCCGTGACGGGTCACGGCGACAGGCGCGTCGGAGTCCACGAAGTCGGACAGGCCGGCACGGAACTCCCTGATTCCTACCTTCGTCGCGGTCATGACGCCCTCCTCTACTTATGTAATAATTGTGTACACATTACCACCTGGACAACGACTTCAATCAGTCTCGAACTCGGCCACCGCGATCACCGAAGAGTCGGTCGCCCCCAGGGTCAGGTCGTCGTGTTCGACCAGCTCGGCCACTCAGGCGTGGTCGATGGCGAGAATCTCGGCGCCCACGGTATCCCCCGCCGTCAGCGAGCGGACGAAGGCACTCTCGGCGCGGACACCCGCATAGTTGTGCAGCATGTAGGCGGCCTCCGCGACCACGGTGTGCGGCACCAGCAGGCGCCTGTCTGCAAGCCCGAGATCTGTCAAGAGATCGACGCACTCACGATAGTGGCGCTGCTTGACGATCGCGGCAGCGATGAGAGGGCCGCTATCGACGAGGATCACAGGGAGTCGCGGCCGAACCCAGAAGCGGCGAGGTAATCATCGACGTTCCTGGCCAGGTCTGTGGGGATATCCGCACCCTCGACGACACCAAAGAACTCGGGCGACTGTGGGAGTCGACGACGCACGTCGGCAAGGGCGGCAGCGACCTGACCATCAGGCAGCTCGTCGAGCAACTCGTGCCGTTCGGCGGTCATGGCTCAAGTGTAGGGCGATGCAAGGACATCGCCGAGCGCTCCGCACAACCCTGGCAGCACCAGTTGGTCATCGTCGACTGATGCCTGAGAACGCGGCCTGACCTGCGGTTACGCGTCTGAGCGAGCGTTGATCATCGTTGACGAAGATCGCTCTCGGCCGGACTTCTTTGCGGACCGCTCGACGGTCGGAGACCCTGAGGTCATTCGTCGCGTACTCACCGACATGACGTCAGGCTAGTCCGAGCCCCGACCTAAAACTTCGATCTTCGCGCATCTTGCGGACAAGTCGCGGATGCTCTGCCAGACAGCTGCTCGGGGCGCGTCGATTTTGAGCGCGCGGATGTATTCGTCGAGACGTTGCGGGCGATCTTTGAGATAGGTGACTGCGTTGTCGAGGCTCTCGCCGACCGTCCTGCCGTACGCATCGACTGCCTTGCGCGCGCCGGCCCTCAGGGCGGTGGTGTCGGGCTTCATCATGGCCAGGTCGATGAGGTCGCGGCTGAACGTCGACGTGTCTGCCCAGCGGTCGTCATTGGCGAGCAGCTTGGTTGCGACCTGGTCTGTCCGCGTCAGGATTCGTAAGCCACAGATCTCATCGCCCGGGGCGGGAGTGTCGAGGTCGATGCGGCCTTCATGGATGATCTCGAACTTGATCGCAACCCCCGCAACGAGCACCGAGGTCCTGATCCCGTAACCGTCAACAGAGGGTGTTCGACCCAACTCCAGTTCGCGTGCAGCCAGAGCGTCGAGCCCGTGGTCCCTGACCATCTGGCGCAGCGCGCGGTAGGACTGCGGGTCGGAGACCAGGAAGTCGATGTCGACCGATTCGCGAAACTCACTGTTGGCAAGGACGATCGCGGTCCCGCCTCCGAACCAGCAACTGTGCTCTGCCAGGAGCGGTGCGTCGAGCATCGACAGCGCCGCGGCCACCTGCTGGTGGTGCAGCCGCCTAAACAAGGAGCCTCCCATTGCTGTAGGTGTCCGCGAGGTGCTGGATGAACGCCTTCTCGTGATCGGTGAGGGCCTCCTGGTTGAGGTGTCGCCAGCCGCGTTCGTAGAGGTTGAGCGCCTCCGTCTCGGTGATGGTGGTGCCGGCGTCGGTCTGCCAGGCCAGCGCGCGCAGGCCGGGGTAGTCGCCGACCGTGATCGTCGCGCGTTCTGCTGCTGGCGCGTCGAGGATCGGGACGACGAGGTGAAGTCCGAGTGCGGCTGCCACGTTGACGTAGGCGCCGATCGTGACCGAGGGGTTGCCTGCCTCGATCCTGTGCATGGTGACACGCGAAACGCCAGCAGCTTCGGCACAGGCGACTACCGTGACACCGAGAGCCTTTCGGCGTTCGCGCAGCCGGGCGCCTAGGCGTTCCAGGTCCGCCTGTTGCTCGATGCTCGTGTACGGACTAGCGGCTGGCATGTTTCTCATTTTAGTCACTTGACCCCTTAAGTCAATAATGAGATACATTTCGAATGATCTTTTGGTGAAATAAGCTAGCCCAGCGCAACGCCAGCCGTGCGTCCAGTTCGTCCAGGTCAGACCGATCGGCGGGTCCGCCTCCAGCTCGGCCGCACCACGGCGTTCATCTCTTGAGATCTCGGCGACCAGGGTCTGCTGGGGCGTACGCCAGAGGAGGCGGCAGCCAGTGCAAATTGGCCGGCACAGGTCCGACTGTCACGCTCGGACCGGTCTACTTCGGCAGGACCACCAACTGCTGCGCCGTGCAGGTAGCGGGCGTCGATGGCCGCGACACCTCCCTCCAGAGCCGGGTGAAAGACGACGGGCTGGGGATCATTCCTACCGCGCAGCGAGGCCGGCCTCGAGATCGTCCCAGGTCAGGCCGATCGATGGATCGGCATCGAACTCCGCGGCGCGCAACCTCGTAGAGCTGGGTTACCACGAGCCCATGGTGCCGGAGGTGGGAGGAGGACGTCCCTGGCTACCCCGCACCGGCGACACCCCGGCCGCCCCCTTCCCGCCGCAACACACGGCAACTGAAGCGAAAAGCGCCTGATCGAGCCGCGAGGCAACGGCCGCCGCATACTCGGCAACCTCAACAACTTCCCCGCGATAACCCGACGCGAACGCCTCGGTCCCGATCTCGACCTGGACCGCGTCAGTGCCTTCCATCAGAAGAGAATGCACCGCGTACTCCCGCAGACCGCCATCGCTCATTCGATCCAGCTCCGACCGGCCGACCCCGCCAAGACCACCGATCATCCACGCGGCGAGCAGCACATCCCGGGCAACCGGAACAGCGAACCACACCGCGACCTGACCGACCTCCGCATCACCAGTCACCGGATCCTGCCGCAACGTCGACGCCCTCACCTCAGAACCACCGGCCACGAACA
>JBOFLH010000526.1:0-4443 GCA_051657765.1 Nocardioides sp.
CCCCGCAGGCGCAGGGCATGGTGTGCCCGAAGTGCCGTGGCACGATGCGCACCTACGACCGCAACGGCGTGCACATCGAGCAGTGCGAGAGCTGCCGCGGCATCTTCCTCGACTACGGCGAGTTCGAGCACCTCGGCCAAATGGAGAGCCGCTTCCTGGCTGCGCCGCCGCCGGCCCAGTACGGCGGGCCGATGTGGGGCCAGCGGCACGGGAAGCACTACCGCAAGAAGGGCTTCTCCGGCCTGTTCTACTCCACCTGACGGCGACCGCCGGCACTATCAGGGAGTGACCGGTCGGCATGCTCGGGCACGGTGACGGGTCGGCATGCTCCGACGCGTGGCCGGTCGACATCGCGGTGTGCCGCGACCCGTCGGCACCGCGCTCGTCGGTTGCGCCGGTGCACCTCTGGGTCGGCGAGCCGGCAGCGCGTCTACCCTGGTGCGAGCCGCCGGGCGTGCTCCGGCGGGAGGAGGGCTCGCATAGTGGCCTAGTGCGGCGGTCTTGAAAACCGCTAGGCGGGCAACCGTCTCGTGGGTTCGAATCCCACGCCCTCCGCCTCGTGTGATGTCCCGCGACACCGTTGACAGGTGTCGCGGGACATCGTTGCATTTCTAGGTGTTCTTGGGTGGTTCTGGTGGGCGGCCGAGTGGCTGGTAGTCCTTGGTGGGGTCCAGGGTGAGTTCGCGTAGGAGGGTGCCGGTGTCGGCGTCGACGACGCGGATGTAGCGGTCGGCGATCAGGGCCAGGACGTGGGTGCCGCGGTGTTCGCGGCCGAGTCCGATGTGGCGTAGTCGGCTGGCGTAGCGCACGGTGATCACGCCGGTTGAGTCGATCTTGTCCCGTCGGACTCGGTAGTGCACGGGGATCGAGGGGTTGGCCGGGCGGGCCTTGGGGCGGGCGGTGTAGGCCTGTTGCGGGGTGCGGCGGTTGATGGCTCGGTGAGGTCGGATGGTGTTGTAGTAGCGGCGGAACCGTTCCAGCTGGTGTTGCAGGGTGGGCAGGTCCGGTGCGGGGGTTTGTGCGGCGAGCCACTTCTTCTGGGTCTGGTGGAAGCGTTCGACCTTGCCGCAGGTTTGTGGGTGGTAGGGCCGGGAGTGGTGGAACCGGACGCCGAGCAGGTCGAGCTCGACCTCGAGGGCGACCCGGCCGCCGCCGCGGGGCTTGCCGGTGAAGATCGCGCCGTTGTCGGTCAGGACGCTGGCGGGGATGCCGTAGCGGCGGAACGCGACCCGGAAGCTGGTCAGCACGTCGGGTCCGGTGGTGCTCACCCGGGCGGTGGAGAGCAGGTCGAGCCTGCAGTGGTCGTCGATGATGTTGAGGATCTCCACGTCGGTGCCGTCGGCGAGGTGCCAGTGGGTGGTGTCGGCCTGCCATCGCTCGTTGGGTTGCGCGGCGCAGAACCGCTTCCCGGCGCCCTTGGGGCGCTTGCGCGGTTGCGGGGTGATGAACCCGCGGTGGGTCAGGATCCGCCAGATCGTGGAGACCGCTGGCAGTGGCACGTCGGAGGCTTCGGTGGCCAGATGGGCGCGGATGGTCTCGGCGCCGGCGTCCAGGCCCTGCTTGGACAGGTTCTTGCGCAGCCGCACGATCCGGTCCTCGAGGTCGAGGCTGACCGCGCGGGGGTTGGTGTGGGGCCTTCGTGATCGTGGGATGAAGGCCGTCTTGCCCTCGACCTCGTAACGCTTGACCAGCTGCTGCACCCAGTAGCGGGAGATCCGGTAGTCCCGGGCGACCTCGCTCTTGGAGCGTCCCTCGACTTTCACCGACACGATGACCAGTTCCGCGAGCGACATGCCGCACCTCCGAGTTAGGTGCCAACCATGTCGCGGGACAGGTGCCAACTATCTCGTGAAACCAGACACCACGCCCTCCGCCTCGAGATGGCTCCTGACCTGCTGAAACGTGGGTCAGGGGCCGTTCCTTCGTTGTCCGGCGGCGTCCGGCTCTATCCGGTCATATACGGGTGTCTGCGGTTGAGCGGCGGTTGAGCGGACGGCGCGGAGAAGGGCCGCACGCCCTGGGGTGCGGCCCTTCTCTGCTGCGCTCAGCCTGACGCTGCGTTGGTAGCGAGACTCGTGAGGAGTCCCGACGTCAGCGCAGCCTCGCAGAGACCACCACTCATCACTACATCGACCATCGCGACCTCCTTCCAGCGAACCCGCAGTTCTATGTGCATGGACGGGCTAGCAAGCAGGCACGACAACGCTCCGTAGAGCAGCGCCAGAACCCGGCAAGCCGGGCTCAACGCAGCAAGCGAGAGTGTGACACACGAATCCGCCTTCGAGCGATCGGCAGTAGTTGCTGTGGCGGTGTGTCGGCGATGGAGAGCACGGGCCCCCGGAGCAGACGAATCGCCGCGGCCTCGAAGTCGCTTAGCAGGACGGGACGCCTGTCGTCCAGCTTGGACAGCCAACTGACGTCGGCACACTGCGATCTGAACCGGATCGGGGTTGGCTTGTTGTGGAACTCACGTGCCACCGTCACGTCGCCACTGACCGCCTTCGCGAGTGTGCGGACGTCGACCTGATGATATGACTCGACGCCTGGGACCGGACCACGAGGCTCGCCTGTCCGACACTGTGATTGACACGTGCCACCTCAGTCCGGCCGCAGCAGCCTGGCGGATCCCGGCCGCTGCGGCTTAGTGGACAGACCACACGTAGCCGGTCAAGGGGGCTGCTGCACCGATAGGTGACATCTGATCTGTGGCGTCGTGAGGCGCCGCTGGAAGGATGTGCACTGTGCCTAAGCCCTATCCTCGGGAGTTCCGTGACGATGTCGTGCGGGTGGCCCGAGCCCGCGAGGACGGGGTGACGTTGAAGCAGGTCGCGAAGGACTTCGGGATCTTGGAGTCGTGTGTGACGAACTGGATGACCCAGGCCGACCGCGAGGCCGGGATCAAGCCTGGCGCCGATCGTGAGGAGTTGGCCGAGCTGCGTGAGTTGAAGCGGCGCAACCGGCTGCTGGAGCAGGAGGTCGAGGTGCTGCGCCGGGCGGCGGCGTACCTGTCGCAGGCGCACCTGCCGGGAAGATGATGTACCCGCTCGTCCGTGAGCTTGCCGTGGACGGGATTCCCGTGACGGTGACGTGTCGGGTGCTGAAGATCGCGCGGGCGCCGTACTACCGATGGCTCGGCGCGCCTGTCGGGGCTGGCGAGCTGACTGCGGCATACCGGGCGAACGCGCTGCTCACCGCGAGGACCCGGAGTTCGGGTACCGGCTGCTGGCCGATGAGGCCGGCGACGCCGGGCAGGTGATGGCCGAGCGGACTGCGTGGGCGATCTACTCGGAGCGTGGGTGGCGGTCGCGTTCGGCAAGAAGCGGGCCTGGGGCGGCAAGAAGCCCGGCCCGCCGGTCCACGACGACCGGTGCGCCGCGGTTGACGAGCACGGGGTGACCCGCCACGTGTTCACCGCCGAGACTCCGAACCGGCTGTGGCTGACCGACTCCGTCGCTGGCGCTCCTCCCAAGCCGAGCACTGGACCGGTGAAGGAAAGCTGTACCTGTGCGCGGTCAAGGACGTCTACTCCAACCGCGTCGTCGGGTACTCGATCGACTCGAGGATGAAGTCCCACCTCGCGGTCGCGGCCCTGTCCAACGCCGCCGCCCGCCGCGGTGCCGTCGCCGGCTGTATTACGCACTCCGACAGAGGATCTCAGGGCGGATTCAACTGGTCGTCGCAACATCTCGACAGTGGAGGTGTTCAGGGATGGCGACAGGAGACTGGAGCAGGAAGACGGGTGAGGCGTCTGATGGGCTGCGGCGGCAGTGGCGTGCTGATCGGGCGTTGAGGCCGGCGATGCGCTCACCGGGGCGGCCGGAGCCCTCGCTGGTGGTGCAGCGGCAGTTCTGGCGACTGATCGCCACGGGCATCTCCACCGCGGAGGCGGCCATCGCGGTGGGGGTGTCGGTCCCGGTGGGGATGCGCTGGTTTCGCCACGCTGGCGGGATGCCGCCGATCAGTCTGGCCGAGCCCTCTGGCCGCTACCTGTCGTTCGAGGAGCGTGAGGAGATCGCGCTGCTCAAGGCCCAAGGCAAGGGCGTGCGTGAGATCGCTCGCGAGATCGGCCGCGACCCCGGGACGGTGTCACGCGAGTTGCGGCGCAACGCCGCGACCAGGGGCGGTAGGCCGGTGTACCGGGCAGTGGTGGCGCAGTGGAAGGCGCAGCAGGCGGCGAAGCGACCGAAGACCGCGAAGCTGGCCGGCAACGACCGGCTGCGTGAGTACGTCCAGGACCGGCTCGCTGGGAACGTCCGTCGTCCCGACGGCACGATCGTGTCGGGTCCGCCGCCGCCGCCGTGGAAACCACCGCCGCCGCCGACAGGACGCCCTGGGCCGATTGACCCCCATCGAGTACGAGACCATCATGACCACACCGGCCACTCAGGCCGCCTGACCCAACCTGTCACCTATCGGTGCAGCAGTCCCGCCCTCCGGGGGAGC
>JBOFLH010000527.1:0-5242 GCA_051657765.1 Nocardioides sp.
CGGTTCAGCGCCGGCCGCGGACCCCGAACCGGGCTCCGCGGCCGCACGCACCGGCCCGCCGCGCCTCACACCGTGACGTGGGGTGCCAGCTCGGCCAGGGTGACCTCACCGATTCCTTGCACGTCCAGGAGTTCCTCGACGGCACCAAATCCGTTGTGTTCGGTGCGCCAGTCGATAATTGCCTGAGCGGTCACCGGTCCGACACCGGGCAACGTCTCGAGCTCGGGTTGATCCGCCGTATTGATGTTCACCAAACCGTTGCCGGCGCTCCCGGCGGTGGAGCCAGGCTTCGGGTCACCTGTGGGGGGCGCCGCCGCGGCCGCCCCCAATTCGTCCGGCTCCGGCAGCCCCACCAGTATCTGTTCACCGTCGACAACCCGGCGTGCCAGGTTGAGCGGTCCCAGATCAACGCCCGGGCGAGCACCACCGACGGCTTTCAACGCATCAATGACCCTGGCCCCCGCCGGCAGGACAGCGATGCCGGGACGCCGGACCTTTCCGGACACGTCGACCACCAACTCGCGCGATTGCGGCGCCGTCGATGCCGGCGTCTCGGACTCTGGCTTGGTCGGCTCGACACCGGTCAACGCCGCTTGAGTCGGCATTGACGAGACGACGGGCTCCGCTATAGACACGACGGACTGTGACCTAGCACCGATCACGCGCCACGCGGTGATGCCTAACCCAACCGCCACCACCACCGCCACCACGGTGAGCTGCCCCGGCCCCAGTGCCCACTGTGGCCGCCATGCACCGGACCTCATCGAGACGGCAAGCGGTCCCGATCGCCTCGCGGCGTGCCGTCCCGGCAATGGCACCGCCCAGTTTTCAACCCCGGCAGGTGGCGAGTGAGAGTCCGGGGACCAGCGAGGTGGGCCGGACGGCACGCTCGCGGACAATCCCGGTGCGGGCGCCGGGTCCGCTGACCGATCCCGCACGGGCACCACCTCGGCGAGGTCCCACTGGCGAAGAGCAGCAGCCAGCTCTGGGTCCGGCACCGAATGGTCCACCCCCACGCGATCGACTTCCGGCCCCCCGGCAACTTGGTCCAGGCGGACTAGCTTTCGCAGCGCCGGCTCGTCCACGGCCACGTCGTCCGCAGCCGGCTCATCCGCAGCCAGTTCGTCCACAGCTGGGGCGTCGGCAGCCAAGTCGTCCGCAGCCGGGTCCTCCATCATCGCCTCATCCATCGAACCGTCCGCGACGGCTTCGCGCCCTACGTCAGCGTGCGGCCGGACCGTGGCCAGCTCCGCCGTCAGCAAGGCGAGGCGGCGAGAGATGGCAAGCTGCTGCTCCTGGTTCGGTCGTCGTGCGCGCATGGCGTCGACCCTAGGGAAGCCTGGCGCGCCACGGTAGACCGGTCAGCCAAGCCTGTGGATAACTTCCTCTGGGAGCCGGGCATCAGCCAGCGCCAGCTCGCTGACCGCAGGTGCGACACATACCGCGAGCATGCCCGGGCCGACATGCGCGCCGAGCGCTGCGCCAACTTCGCCACACCACAGGGCGCGATGGGCCAGGTTGGGCGCCAGCCGGACCCGCAGGCTCTGCACCAGTTCCTCGGCTGCGGTCGGATTCGCGAGATGTGCCACTCCGACGTCGACCTGCCGGCTCCCACAGGCGTCGACCGCGAGGTCGGCGAGCCGGGCCAAGGCTCGGGTCGCGGTACGCACGCGCTCGAGGCTCGCGACCTCGCCGTCCTTGACACACAGCAGTGGTTTCACCGAGAGCGCGCCACCCACCAGCGCGGCGGCGGCACCAATACGACCGCCTCGACTTAGATGGTCGAGGGTGTCGACGTAAAACAAGGAGCGGGTGGCTTCGGCTCGAGCCCGAGCAACCGCCGCGATTTGCGCACCCGACAGGTCCCACCCGCGCAAACTCGCGGCGGTCAACACCGCGAAGCCGGTAGCGATGCCGACCTGACGACTGTCGACGGTGAACACCGGCACCGGCGCCGATCGGGCGGCGATCTGTGCCGATTCGTAGGTGCCGCTCATGGTGGCCGACAAGTGGATGGATACCACCGCGCTGGCACCGGCTGCGGCCGCGGCGCCATACGCCGCCGCAAACGCCGCCGGGGGCGGCCGAGAGGTACTCACCGGCACCCGGGCTCGTAGTGCTTGTGCGACGAGCGTTGGCGTCGCACCGCCCCGCACTCCTTCCGACATGACGGTGTCGCCGACCACGACCTGCAAGCCAACGACGGTGATGCCATGGGCTGCCGCACACTCCGAAGACAGATTGGCCGTCGAATCGGTCACGATGGCGACAGGCGACATAGCCGGAGACTACCCGCGGAGCTGCTCCGAGGACCGGCCGCCTGCCGTGAAACACCCGCGTCTCGATCGATATCAGGCACAAGAACTGCGGGGCGACAAATGATCGCGTCACACGATCGACGTCTCGGGTGCTCGCGTGCGTACTTCGCGAACTCCGACGCCTGGCGGTTGGGTTTGGGGAACAACTTTCGCGCCCCCGGCCTACGGAACGGGAGTTGCCGATTGGCGGACAACGCGTTTCGACTTGCCAGCTTTGGGCGTTCCGCTCGATACCGTGCACGTTTCGTCGCCACGATGACTTTATCGGCATCGAGGGTTGATTTCCGGCATTCTTACACCCATACGGCCTCCGGTCAGCCGTCATTGTGTGACGATATAGGATCTGGGCGAGGAACTCGGGCTCTCGGCTGCCTTCTGAAACTGTAGACGTGATCGAGAGACGAGGCGATGGTTCTCCCTGCCAACCGGACTGCGCCGCGTGGCGCACGGCGCGGACGTCATGCTCGGTCGCAGTCGAAGCCCAAACGTTGGTGGCTTCTCTCATTGCTGGTGATTCCGCTGCTGGTGGGTTTCGTCGCCTATCTCACTCCGAACACCGCGCCCTCAGCAAGGTGTCCCGAGCAGAACACGTCGTTGGTGATTGTCTCTTCGGTGGACAAGGCCGCGCTACTGGCCACCATGGCCGAGGACTTCACGTCTGGTAGTTCGAAGTCCAGTGGTCGATGTATCGACATCACCATCGTGCCCAAGGCCTCAGGCGCAGCCGAGTCGGCGCTGGCCAAGGGTTGGCAGGACAGTGACGGGCCGCGGCCGGATGTCTGGTCGCCGACATCGTCGATCTGGCTCCCGATCCTGGAGGAGACTCTCGCTAGAAGGCAAGCCTCCAGCCTGGTGCTGCTGCCACCGGATCCCGAGCTGTCGATCGCGGCCTCTCCGCAGGTGGTGGCGATGCCGCGTCCGATGGCCGAGGCCCTCGGCTGGCCTGAAACCGATATCGGTTGGCGGGACCTCCTGGGCCTTGCGCTCGATGACCAGGGCTGGGAGCGATACGGTCATCCCGAGTGGGGGCGCTTCAGCCTGGGGAAGTCGAATCCGACGATCGCCCAGCCCGGTCTAGACGCGACCATCGCGACCTATTACGCGGGCGCCGGGACCAAGAAGAAGATCAAGACCTCCGGCCTCACCCTGGACGACATTGCCAGCGCCAGAACCAGAAAGTTCGTGGCCGGCGTGGAGCAGTCCATTCTGCGGTACGGCGACAGCTCATTGCAGTTCCTGACGAACTGGCAGCAAGCCGACCAGCAGGGCCAGGCGCTGACATACTTGTCCGCGTTGGTGACTCAGGAAAATCTGGTGCAGTCCTACAACGAAGGCAACCCCACCGCCGACCCGGCGAAGAAGGGTGCCGCGGAGCCGCCCTCGGTGCCGTTGGTCGCGGTGTACCCCAAGGAGGGCACTAGCTACGTCGATCACCCGTTCGCCGTGCTCAACGCGCCCTGGGTCGACGACGCGAAACGGTCTGCGGCCGCGAAGTTTCTGAGCTACCTGCGCAGCCCGCGCATTCAGCAGCAGTGGCAGGACAATCACTTCCGCAACTACGATCGTGCGGCCGGACCGGATAGTACCGAGGAGACCGGGATTCTCCCGGACCAGCCGGCCACCGTTCTGGAGAACCCGCCACCCGAGATCGTCAGCGCAATTCTGGAAAGCTGGTCGCAGTTGCGCAAGACCGCGAATGTGCTCAGCCTGGTGGATGTCTCCGGATCGATGGGGGAAACTCTGTCCGGCTCCTCGGTGACCAAGCTCGCTGCCGCCCAGGAGGCGGCCATTGAGTCATTGGACCTGTTCACCAAACGCGACGAGGTCGGGCTGTGGTCGTTCTCCAGTGACACCGAGGACCGCCCGACTTATACCGATCTGGTGCCGATAGCACCGATCGGCTCGCGAGAAGGTGAACAGAGTCATCGAAAGCGGCTCGCCAGCGCCATCGAGTCACTGGAACCCACCGGTGGCACCGGGCTGTACGACGCGATCGAAGCCGCCTACCGCCAGGTGTTGTCCACCGGCAGCGAAGGCCGGATCGATGCGGTCGTGGTGCTCACCGACGGCAAGAACGACGTGCGGGGCGGCATCGGCCTGAACAAGCTCCTGGATCTATTGAGGACCGGGGTCGATGGTCGAACGGCGCGCGTGATCACTGTCGCCTATGGGCCGGACGCCGACACCGAGGTCCTCGCCAAGATCGCGTCGGCGTCCAAGGGCGCCGCCTATGTCGCCCCGTCGGCCGAAGAGTTGTCCAAGGTCTACGCCTCGGCCCTATCCAACTTCTGACCCGTCCAACTTCTCCGCCGCCCCTCTCACTCCGCCGCCCCTCTCCCTTCGCCGCCCCTCTCCCTTGCCGAGACGTCACAAAGTCCGAGCGACACGTCACAAACGACGAGCGAGGCGCCACAATAGGCACGCAGTTAGTGATGGAGAGCTGGTAGACAGTGACCTACCACCGGGATTTAGTGACGCGTCGGCAGGATTTAGTGACGCGTCGGCAGGATTTGGTGACGCGTCGGCAGGGTGGGGTGGCGGCGAGGTGGGGTCAGTCGTCACGGTCGAAGACGCGTGCGGCCCAGGCGGTCTGGCCGCGGGTCTTCGCTTGGACCGCGACGGCCAGGACGAGTACGACCACGGCGGCGAGCCAGTGTGGCCGGGGTTCGATCAGGACACTCTCCACCTGGGCTGGGTCGGTGAGGGAGGCAATCGGCAGACAGGTCAGATCCAGTGATACCTGCCGCACGATGCCGATCCCGAAGTAGCCCAGCACGACCAAAGGGCCACTAATCTGCGGGCTGAGCAGCGGGCTGAGCAGGAACACCAACGCGCTCAGAAGCAGGGCGTTGCTCAGCGGCCAGTCCGTCGGGACGGCGCCGCGGGTCCGGATCAGGCCGATCGCGACGACCAGCATCGGGGTC
>JBOFLH010000528.1:0-1695 GCA_051657765.1 Nocardioides sp.
GATAGATCACGCCAGGTTCGTCGTGTAGATAGCCAGCAGCGATCGCGCTCGCGGCAACGAGCAAGCCAGTGTCCTCGCTGGTTGGCAGCGCCATCCATCCCCCGAGTTGGACCAGTAGATCGCGTTTGATACTCAGCGAGGTCGGGAGGGTCGGTAGATGGCTCCACCCCAACACTTGCCAGGCCGCTAGAACCCAACCGACAGGGACCAAGCCTGGCGTCGGGTCACTATTCACCCAGCGAGTCAAGCTACCGTCGTCATGCAAGTCGAGGGCGGTTGCGGTCGTCCATCCGATATCAGGGTGCTGAAGGTAAGCCGTGATGTCGCGCGCAAGCGCTCCAGCCGTCAGTTGGTCGTCAGCATCGAGGTTTCGAATCAAACTGCCCGCCGTGCGCGCCAGCGCCATGTTGCGAGTAGGCCCCGGCCCCGACGGCCGGTTCACCGAAGTCAAGCAGCGCTGGTCGCCGCGAATCTGCTCCGGCACGTCCTGATGGCCATCACACTGAACCGCCCATTCCCACTTCCAGTCGTCCGGCATCTCCTGCGCTCGCAAAGATTCGTAGGCGTCCAGCAAGTAGGGCACGGAAGGCGCGTGTAGCGGAGTGACGACCGAGATTCGATTCCGCGCCATGTCGCTCACTTCAGGTAGGTGTGGAACGTGAGGGCGATCCGGTCCGCCGGCCAGGTGTTGTCGGCGACCTCGACCACCTCGCCTGTACCGGTGTACGAGACCTTGCGGTCGATCACGAGCGGCGCACCCGGGAACACGTCGAACTCGCGCGCCTCGTCGACAGTCGCCGGCCGCGCAAACACGCGGTCTGTGATTCGGTCTACCTCAATACCTACGGTTGATAGTTGGTGTTGCGTACCACCGGGCCAGGGCTCTCGGCGTTCGTCCATCAGCAGAGGATTCGCCTCGACGTGTCGCACGAGCAGGTGGGAGACAACCAGCACGAACGGTGCTGCCTCTTCCCTAGCTCTGGTCCAGTAGGTGCGTCGCAGAATCGGCGTAGCCAACTCAACGCCGAAGGTCGCCGCGAGATCCGCGTCGGCCTCGGCCCGCTCATAGCGGGCAGTAAATGCCAGGTCATCGATACGGAGCCCCGTGTCTCGCTCTGAGGCGCCCGTAGCCCGACGGTCCTGCTCGCCCAACTGAACACGGTCACGTTCCCACTGATACCGCTCGGCTGATCGCTCAAGCCGTGCCCTTCGCCCCCGGACAAAAGTCCCCTTGCCCTGGACTCGTTCGATGAACTGCTCTGCCTCAAGCACATCGAGAGCACGCCTCAGGGTGCCGAGGCTGACGTTGTAGTCCGCAACCAGTGCGGTCTCGGCTGGCAACCGATCGCCTGGCTTGAGGTCGGCTGACTCTATGCGGTGCCGGATGTCGGCAGCGATCCGGTCGAACTTGGCAGCCACGAGTCGGGCTCCTCTCTAGGTTTCGTTGCTATGAGCGTAGTCCTTTGAAGGACTGCTTGACACCTGGCACCACCTTCTGCTTCTCTAGTCCTTCAAAGGACTAGAGGGTTGGGAGTGTGGATCAGTTGAGAGGCGAGCCGAAAGCGGCAGAGCTGTTGGCGATTGAGGCTGAGTGGCCGGTGATTGCTGCTGAGTTGGCGGTGGTGGAGGTGGAGTGCCGGATCGCGGCTGGCCGTGGTGGCGAGCTGGGTGCTCGTGCTCTTCGTCGTGCTGTGG
>JBOFLH010000529.1:0-3952 GCA_051657765.1 Nocardioides sp.
GCTACGCGATAGTTTTTGGGCTGCTCCTCTTCGGGCTCGTAAATTGGGTTAACCCGCTGGGGCCACTGCTGCTAAGCATCGTCATCTACTTTGCTCTGCTATGTCTCGCAGGATGGGGATGCCTTGCATTCTGGGCAGATTACAGCAATATACGGTCAGTGACACTGGAGAAGTCCGGCGGGCGGGTAGAACCAAAGGGGCTCTTCTCAGATGAGAGTGGTTGAGGGGTAGCGCGCTGGGCAGCGTGTCCTGCGTGTAAGACCGTCCGCGTCCCGCAAGCCCCGCCTGGAAAGCGTCCCGGTGACGATGTCGCGTCCGACGCGCCCGCTCTCCTACTTGGACGACCTCGGCTGAACCCAGTCGATTTACCAAGGTTCGCCGCGTGAGGTTCGGCAGTCTTCCCTGCATCTCGACACTTTTGTCGAGATGCAGGAAAGTTTGAAAATTCCTACGAGTTGTCAGACAACGTGTCCAGATGTTGAGAACCACCAGTTCAGGCGGTACGTGTGCGATCCCTGATCGCGTGGTCGACCAGGGAGGGAGAGCAGCGTAGTGGGTAAGGGCTTCGAGATCAACAGGCGGGCGATCCAGAAGATGAGCAAGGAGATCGAGAAGGAGTTCGCCAGGAACCCCGTCCGGGTTCCACTGGAGGCGGATGCGAGCGGTGTGACGTTCCCCGCCGCCGCGGTCACGAACAACTACCACGGCCCAGTCGTTACGGTTCACGGCGACAACGTCCAGCTGGCCTGGGACAACCAGACGGTGAATCAGACGCAGAACCAGGACATCGCGCCGGGCTACGAGGAGCTGGCGAAGGTCGTCACCGGCCTGCTCGTGTCGCTCCCGGCGCTGGGCCTCTCCGACGCCGACGAGCAGGAGGCCAAGGCCACCGCCACGACAGTGCTTGGCGAGGTGGTGAAGGACGAGCCGGACCAGGGACGGATCAAGCGCAGTATCACTATGCTCAGGGGCCTGCTCGCTCCCATCGCGACTGGAGTCAGAACCGCCGCATCGGATGAGTCCGCCGAGCTTTCCACGAGGCTGATCGACGGACTCGGCAGCACCTTGCCGTTCTAGGCGCCGTCACGGACTCCGCGTTGACCTATCTGCGGCGCTCTGCGAAAGGCTCGCCCAGCGCAGCAGTTCCAGGTCGAGAACGCGGTAGTACTGAGGCGATCGCCCTCCGCCCATCCGAGGCAGCTTCTCGAGGACCCTGGCTTCGGCGAGGCGGAGCAGGACTGGCCGGACCAGGCTGTCGGCGAGGCCGGAGCGGGCTGCGACCTGTCTGACTGTGATCATGTCTTGGCCGCCGTTGGAGACGGCAACGACGTGCGCAGCGCACTCCGCGAAGTAGCGGTTGTTGAACATGGCCGAGGACCGTAACCGCCGAGCCTCCGACGCCGCGTCGTCCATACCTTCTAGTGTGACTTGTGTAGCGATATCCGTCACGGACTTCGCTCTACATGACTAGTTGGAGGAGCTGCGGTGTCCCAAGCACAGCTTGACCTAGACAGCGTCACGCAGGTCGCGGACACTGCTCCCCCGTCGGAGTTGGTCATCGCCGGACGGCGAGTCCGCCCAACCGTGGTCTTCGATACCTACTGGCGGTTCGCGGCCCGTCGCCAGGCTGTCTATGACGCGCGGACGCAAGGGGCCCCCGGTCCGTGGACCGAGGACGCGATTCTGCGCCGGCATCGGTTCACCAACTGCTTCCGAGCCGCTGATCGTGTCAGCCAGTTCCTCATCTCGGATGTCACGTACACCGGAAGCCAGGAACCAGATGAGGTCGTCTTCCGGACGCTGCTGTTCAAGATGTTCAACCGCATTTCCACCTGGGAACTGCTTCGCGACCGACTAGGCGACCTCACCTGGGACGGGTTTGACATCGACCGCTACGACCGAGTGCTCGGCGCCGCCCACGCGTCTGGCAAGCGCCTTTACTCTGCTGCTTACGTGATCCCGCCCCCCAAGTTCGGGGCGGAACGCAAGCACACCAACCACCTGGGCTTGCTGGCCCACATGATGAATGACGACCTGGTTCGCCGCCTCCAGGATGCGCCCACGATGCGGGCGGCGTTCGAGGTCTTGCGGTCCTACCCCGCCATGGGGGACTTCCTGGCCTTCCAGTTCCTGATCGACATCAACTACGCGAATGTCGTGAACTTCGACGAGATGGAGTTCGTCGTCGCTGGGCCGGGCGCACGCGACGGGTTGCGCAAGTGCTTCGGCCCTGGCTCGGTCGGCATCGAGGCCGACCTCATCCGCTACATGGCCGATGCGCAAGTCGAGCAGTTCGCTCGCCTCGGCCTCGAGTTCTCCGGGCTTCGCGGGCGCCCGCTGCAGCTCGTCGACTGCCAGAACCTGTTTTGTGAGGTCGACAAGTACGCCCGCGTCGCTCATCCTGACGTTGCTGGCCTGAGTGGTCGCTCCCGCATCAAGCAAAAGTTCTCTGCCGTGGCCACGCCGGTGACGGCGTGGTTCCCGCCGAAGTGGGGCCTCAACGCCGCGGAGCCCCTTGAGTCGCCGGTGTCATCGCGGCCGGTGCTGCATCTGGCCTGATTGGAAGAAGCTCAGGCGTCGTCCCAGGCCTTCCCCACGTAGTGGGCGATCTGACGTTCGGATCCATCGACTTGGACGCGGCCGCACGAGACTGTCATGCGTCCTGGCATCAGCTCGGCCTCAGTGGCGACGTAGCTGAGAAGTTGGGCGATCCCGAGGTAGTTGCCGTAGCCCTTCGAGATCAGGTACTCGTATCTGTACTGCGCTAGGACGTGGACATGGTCCCCGTCGAGCTGGAAGGACAACATCGAGAGGCACGGAAAGGCCCGCCTGCTGGTGTCTCGGTGTGGTGAGAAGACCGGTACGTCGAGCCCGACCATGTCGCTCGCTTGGAGCACATCGTTCGCGTCAGCACTGTTGTCCTCCGGGTCCGCTACACGGACTTCGTAGCGTGCGCTCATCGGAGTGCGCGCCTTGGCTTCGCGGCGGAGCTTGTCGATCAGTGGGACGAGCTGGTCGTGCTCTCCGCTGGGGCTCGGATGTTCGACGATGCGGCCGAAGTAGGTGCCCTTCTTGTTCGCTCCGAATCGCCGGATCAGTGGGTAGGACGTTCGATATCGCTCGACGAGTTCGCCAGGTGTCCTTGCTGCTTCTGCCATCGCCCGCGGGAAGATCGTGTTCGCGACGGTGTCGATGTGTTGGTGACCTTTGGTTCTGAGGAGGGCTTCGCATCCCGCGCGGATCGTCTGGTCCTCGAGGGATGGTTGCTCGATGCGGGTCACGGTGTGGAAGGCCTTGCTGCCGGCGTTCGAGAGCACCAGCTTGGTCGTCTCCAACCAGGCGATCGAGAGGTTCTCCGCGGCAACGAAGCAGCTGCCGAGGCGCGTCATGCCGAACTCCCGGGTTGGCGTCCCGCTGGCTGTGGGCCAGCAGAGATCTGGGCATCCCATGCGCTCGCGCCGTCGACGGCCAGGTATCCGGTCGCGGGCTCGTCGAGTTGGGCGACCTGGAGGACGACCCCATCTGCGAACGCAGCGCCTGTGGTCATGCCGACGGTAGTGAGCCAGGTCGGAGCCGTCACAGCGTCGGGGCTGACCCCGGGAAGGACGATGCGATCGCCGGATTCGACATACAGGGTGGTGGATGCGTGGCCAGCTTCGGCGACCAGGACGTCGTGGCGCCGGTCATGTGGTGCGTCGACTCCGCGGTCCATGCGGGCCTTGAGTCGGCCAGGTGGTGTTCTGGCCCATTGTGCCGCGTCGCGCGCTGTCGTCATCCGCAGATTGGGTAGGTGCCGGAGGGTCGTCGCGTAGGAGGTGCCGAGAACAGTTGAGAGCCGGTACACGTCCATTGGGCTCGTGGGCCGGTCGAGTTGGAGGACGCCGAGGGCGTTCTGCACGATGCGGCGCGGCATGAGGAACCAGACTGCGAACGCCTCGGCGGCCTTCTCCTG
>JBOFLH010000530.1:0-1884 GCA_051657765.1 Nocardioides sp.
CCGATCTCGGACGTCGAAGAAGTCAGCAACCCGGTCGAGGTGATGGGCCTGGTTGCGGCCCTGATCGTCCTACTGATCGTCTTCGGCTCGGTCATCGCCGCCGGGCTCCCCATCGTGACCGCGATCAGCGGCTTTCTGGTCGGTGGCGCCCTGGTCGGTGTGGCGACCCACCTGGTCAAGGTTCCGGACTTCGCGCCCACGATCTCCGCGATGATCGGAATCGGGGTCGGCATCGACTATGCGCTGCTGATCCTCACCCGCTACCGAGCCGCACGATTCAGCGGTCTCGACACTCCCGCCGCGCTGAGCACAGCGCTCACCACGGCCGGCCACGCCGTGGTGGTGGCCGGACTGACGGTGGTGACCGCGCTCCTTGCCCTGCTCGCGGTCGGCGTGGAGTCCCTCACCAGCCTCGGTGTGGCCTGTGCCGCAACGGTCCTCATCGTTGTCGCGGCCTCGATGACCTTGCTGCCCGCCTTGCTCGCGGTGCTCGGTCCGCGGATCGACAGACTCCGCCTGCTGCGGCGACCAGAGCCGACCATCGCCCGCGAGCCACGAGCGGCCCGGCTAGGACACACCGCCCAGCGACATCCCTGGCTCGCCCTGGCCCTTGGCGCCCTGGTCTTGGCCCCGCTCGCCGCATCAGCCGGCGGACTACGTCTCGGGATTCCTGACGACGGCAACAATCCCACAAGCACCACGACCTACCGCGCCTATCAGCTGGTCCGGGAGGCGTTCGGCCCCGGTTTCACCGGTCCGCTGACTCTCGTCGCGACCGACGTCGCCGCTGAGCGGCTGGTCAAGCTGCGCCAGGCGATCGAGGACACTCCGGGCGTTGCTGAGGTCATCCCCGGGCCTACCAGCGCTGACGGCCGGACCAGCACGGTGAGCGTCGTACCAACCACAAGCCCGCAGGACACCGAGACCGAGACCCTCGTTGCCACCCTGCGCGAAGACGTGATTCCGACCGAAATCGGCGCGTCCGCGGGAGACGTCCTGGTTACCGGCGGGACAGCGGCCAACATTGACCAGACCGACGCGGTAGCCGCACGCATTCCGCTGTTTCTCGCGCTCACGGTCGGCGCCGCGTTGGTGCTATTGGTGCTGGCCTTTCGATCGATCCTGGTGGGTGTGAAGGCAGCCGTGATGAACCTGGCCGCGATAGCCGCGGCCTATGGGGTAGTTGCGCTATTCGCGCAAGGCGGGCTGCTGGGTGGCCTGATCGGCATCGACTCGCCGACCCCTGTGCCGGCAATCGTGCCTGTTCTCATGTTCGCGATCCTGTTCGGGTTGTCGATGGACTACGAAGTCTTCCTACTCACCCGGATCAGAGAGGAATACCGGCGCAGTGGCAACACCAGCGCCGCCGTCACCGAGGCATTGCGGGCAACCGCAGGAGTGATCACCGCGGCGGCGGTCATCATGATCGTGGTGTTTCTCGCGTTCGTCGCCGACTACGACGTCTTCGTGAAGCTTGCGGGCGTCGGTTTGGCCGCAGCCATCCTGCTCGACGCGACGGTAATCCGGCTGATTCTGGTGCCCGCAGTCATGGAGCTGCTGGGCGACCGAAACTGGTGGCTACCCCGGTGGCTCGAGCGCCGGCTACCCGCTGAACGACCACTCATGGTCGGCTAGCAAGCGCGGGCCCGGTCGATGCGCCGGCCGTCCGGTCATGGCCGAGGAACCTCGCGGACCTCGACCATGGCCGGCCCCGTCGGAAGTGGGTGACCTAGCGCGTGCCAGGTAGATCGGAACCCAGTAGTCGAAAGGCTCAGTAGTCAAAAACATGGCAACCCGCGCCTGCTTGGCCGCGGGCCAGCCGGCGCACAGTTTCAGGCATCAGCGCGAACGGGCGCGACGCGCTGACCAACAGGTCCAGCGCCT
>JBOFLH010000531.1:0-2785 GCA_051657765.1 Nocardioides sp.
ATCAGGCCAGAGCATGAGCCACCCGGACCACTCTTGCCCACACGCGCGCTGGACTGGTCCGCTCGGCGGGCCGCACCTGGTCCGGACTGTCTTGCCCGCTCCATCAACGGGCAAGAAGCTCCGACCACCATCACACCCAGCCACACCGGACCGGACCGGACCGACGACGAGGTCGGTTGCTTAGAATCGGACATTCGGACTCAGCCCACCGGGCCGAGCCGGACGTTCAGTTACGAAGCGTGAGGTGTGATCAGTGGATCCGGTTCTGCCGGGGTCGGCGTCGGGCAAGCCGCTGGGTCTGGGGCTGACCAAGGCAGCCCTCCGGTTGATCGGGGGCCAGGATCTCGCGGATACGATCGCCGACCTGACCGGGCTCTCTCACAAGAAGGTACGTACTCTCGCACGGACCGCGGCTGAGCATCTGGAGACACAGTTCCCCGGCGAGTTCTCTGAACACGCCGATGCTTGGAGACCGGCCGAGGAGCTACTGGTCGCAGCGTTCAAGCGGGCTGCCACCGGTCCCAGCGCGATTCCAGTGGCAGCTCTGATGGGCGCCACTCATCTGGTCAAGCTGATCGAGGACGCGGAGACCGTAGCTGAGCTGGCGACCTGGAGTGAGGATGAACACGGCCAATTTCAAGGCCTTGCTCGAGCTGTCGCGGATCTGATCTGCCGCTGGTACCGCGAGGACCAGAACGCCCGTGGACTGGCCGCAGCGGATCAGTAGTCAAGCGCCCAACGTCTGGTTAGCGTGAGCGAATCAGAGGTCTCCGGGTAGGGCGTGGGCTCGCCCGGGTTGGTCGTGCCGGGCACTCCGCAGGCTACGCTGGTCCGGTGGCGCAGGAGATGGCGCGGCTGGTCTATCACTGGTTGGACACAATGGCCGACGGAGACCTGTCCTCATTGGCGCGTAGTCTCCACACCGCACCGGCAGAGCACTCAGCACACATCATTAGCAATTGGCCGGACGTGGCCGTTGGCACCAAGAAGCACAGGAGGCCTGGCGAGCAGCTTAGCCGTCTACCGCGCGGTCAAATTAGGCCCGTACTGGCCCAGGCGAGTCGCCTTGACGCGGGGCTAAGGCTCCTTCTCTACGTCGACAACATTCTCCTGAACTCCGCTGTCCTGGTGCCCTTTCACCCGTTCCGGGCTAAACAGATCTCTCCCGAGCAACTCGCGGCCTCCATTGCGACACTCGACGCAATTCGGCCACTGGTTGACGACGGATCGATCTCCTTTATTCATGCTGCGATGCCACGTGGCCGCGACCGAGATCTCGATGAGTATCGGCGCATTCTTCTAACGGCCCACTACCCTTCTGAAGGTTCACGACGGGAGACGTCCGACGTCCGACGTCTTGGGGCGGCTCTATATCCGGGACTGCGGGCAGGAGAGAAGGGGTGGGGTACCCCACTAGCGTTGAACCCCACCGAGGATCTTGCGATCCGTACTGTTCTAACAGGCCCGGTTCTCGACGGCAGGATCGCTGCCGTAACCAAGTTGGCGCAGCTATCTGTACCGTCCTTCAGCGCTGATGCTCGGACGCTGGTTGCAATCCGGAACGTGGATGCCTTCTCGCGGTGGAGAACAGCGCTCGACAATTCACTCTCACTCATCGGCGAAATTCCGGCCAACGAATCGGGACCAGTGACTGCGGCGGAAATCATCGGAGATGAGATGGCGCATCGGCTGGCAGATTTGCAGCGAGTAACACGTCGATCGACTGTCCTATCGGCTGTTCGCAGTTTCGGACGACGTTTGTCGTTCGCGGGATTGGGCACAGGGGCAGGGGTTGGCGCGCTCAATGTGCTCGGCCGTCCCCTGACAGGGGCAGCGGTGGGGGCGGCATCGGGTGCGGCCGTTGCAGGCGCCGAGACTCTCCGCGAGATGCGTAGCGCTTTCGCTGCCCAGGGCGAAGCGAAAGCGGTCTGGAGTGTGATCGCCGCGTTCACCTCAGATTCTTCGGAGTGATGCCGAACATCACCACAGCGGAGCGGGGGTTCGTCGATCCATGACTTGCAGACCCGATCGGGATGGGTCGACCTGGAGGGCTGGTGAGCTGTGCACACGGCGCGACTGCGACCGACGACGTCGGAGGATGATTCGACTACCGGCCTTTGGTCGGCTGAATGCGGTGTGTATGAGGAGAGGGTGTGTAGTGGACCGTCGAAACATGGTCTGGCCTACGAGTGGCACAGGTGCGCAACTGGCCGAGGCGCTACGGTCGGCCGCGAACGCCACCCACTCGGTGTCGGGGGTCCCAATCGACGTAGTCAACGGCTATCTGCGCTGGGTGGCCGACCAAATCCGCATGCTCCAGGGAATGCTCTCCCCCAGTGACCTGGACCGATTGATCACCACTCCACGCTATTGGGCCACGCAGGCAGACAGGGCGTCGGTGCTCACCACGGTCAACGTGATCACCGATGAACTCCAGCATCGCCGGCGGGTACTTGAGGCGACCGCGGATGCAGTCGCGCAGCAAGCCGTGGCGTGGTCGCCAAATGACGGGCAATTCACCAACTATGTGTTGGTTGACACCAACTTTTGGATGGAGAAGACCTCCAGTGATCTCGATGCCCTGGACTGGCACCAAGCGCTCGCCGACGCCACCGGGCCTGCTCACCCGGCAATGCAGGATGAGTTGCGGATCGTGGTCCCACTGTTGGTGATCGACGAACTCGATGAGAAGTCACACCGCCGCGATACACGCCCGAAGGTCCTTGGCGCCACCAAGTTCCTCTACAGTTTGCTGGCTGACAATCCAGGTGAGCCGCGCCAGGTC
>JBOFLH010000532.1:0-4719 GCA_051657765.1 Nocardioides sp.
CCTTCATTCAGGACCTCAGGGACGGGTATGGCCCTGACAACCTCCCTACGACGGTCTTGAAGTCGGCCGTCACCGACGAGGCAATAGAGCAGCACTCCTCTGGCCGGTTCTACGACCAGATGCTCGCGGTCAGGTACAACCGGCCGAACCTCAGACTCGCCGTCATCGACTACTACCGGGCCGTGCAGCAGGAGACCCGATGGGTCGATGACAGCCTCATCGGCCTCCACGAGCTCCAGACGTTCGAGGAGAATCTGCGGGACGAGTGGGCGCGGGCGTTTAACGACATGCTCGACGACCTGAGCGGTGGAACGGGCGACTACGACCCCAAGGCAGTCGATGAGGAAATGAAGTGGCGGGCCGGGAAGGAACTCCTCCGGACGCTCCTCGAGTCGACCAAGGTGACCATCCGGAAGCACTACGACGACCCATTCTTCGCCCGCGGGAAGCGGCATGAGCTGGCCCATCGGGACAACGACCTCGGCATCGGGTGGCATCCAGACTTCGCGGACCGCCTCGAGGAGCTCGTGGCCGCAGTCGTCGGCGAGCCTGCCGATGCGTAGCTGCAGGACTCCCTCGAGGTCCGGGGTCCGTGCGAACGCGGGTGCACGCATTGAACCCATGGCAGCATGTGGCTGCATGACGGTGTGGCGCTCCCGTTCGCGGGTGCAGGCGGCAATGCTGAACCCCGCGCTGCTGGCAGCCGTAACTGCCGCCGCGGCCTCTGAGTACGAGCGCGCTGAGGGTGAGCCGATGCCGTGGCCGTTGGCGTACCTGGTGGCGCCGCTCGTCCTCCACCGGGGGACGCGTGACGCGCTGCCGAAGACAACCAGGACTCACCTCGGCAACTGGGTTTCACAGAACCCGGTCATCCACGCCGGCATCCCAGCTCGGGCGCAGTCGCTCGCGGAGCCGGTCCGGGAGGGGCTGCGGTTCGGGCTGGCGCACGGGGCCTTGCACGTCGACGCGCAGGGCCGACTGACCGGCGACCTGGCGTCGCCCGCGAAGAAAGTGGCAGCGCCGGGAGAGGTGGACCAGATCATCGCGAAGGCTGGACTGGTGGGGAAGTGGTTGGCGAAAACCGACCGGCCGGCGACCGCGTTCGCGGTTCTGGGCGTGGCACCCTAGCACCGTGCAACTCCTCGCCATCGTTCTCTACAACGCCGACGGGCGAATCCGTCGGCTCGACTTCGAACCTGGTGCGCTGAACGTCGTGACCGGTGAGTCGCAGGCGGGAAAGAGCGCGCTTCTGACCATCGTCGAATACTGCCTAGGCCGATCGACGATGATGGTGCCGGTCGGCCCTATTGCGGACACCGTCGTCTGGTACTCGACTCTCTGGCAGCTCGGCGACGGCGGCCGTGCATTCGTGGCGCGGCCCGCTCCTGCGCCTGGGAAGGCGAGCACGTCGGTCGCGATGCTGGAGTTTGGCGCAACGCTAGACGCTCCGCCGCTGTCGTCGCTCAAGGTGAACATCGAGAGCCACGCCTTGCGGGAGCAGCTCGGACGCCGCATCGGCATCGAGGAGAGCCTGTCCGAGCCGCCGGTAGGGTCGCTGCGGCAGCCGCTCGAAGCGAACATCGGGCACGCCGCGCTGCTGTGCCTGCAAAGCCAGAACGAGGTCGCGAGCGCGACGGCCCTCTTCCACCGACAAGGCGAGCCGGGCATTGACTCGGCGCTCCGCGACACCATCCCGTACTTCCTCGGCGCCGTTGCCCGTGACGAGGCCTTGAAGCGGGCGCAGTTACGGGACGCGAAGCGCACCGTCACCCGGCTCACCAACGAGGTGGAGAAGGCCGAGAACGCCGCCCTAACCATCGACGTGGAGTTGAACGCGCTGTTTGCCGAAGCCCGGGCGGTGGGACTCGTCGAGGACGGCGAGAGCTCCGGCCGTGCGGAGCTAGTCCAGGTGCTGCAGGGCGCCCGAGTCGCGCAGCCGCGCGACTCGTCGTTGCCAGACACCGAGGCGCAGGACCGGCGCCTCGAGCTCCAGGTGGAGCGTGACCGGCTCCGAGGCGAGCTGCGCCACGTTCTCGATGACCGGGGCTTGCTCATCCACCAGGAACAGGCGGAGACAGGCGCGTCGATAGCGCTGAGCCAGCAGCGGGACCGGCTCACCGTTCTCACGCGCCTCCCCGAGGCTGGCCGTGACGGCGTGTCAGAGTCGGTCAACGCGCCCCTGGGCGTCGACAGTTGCCCCGCGTGCGGCCACGAGCTGGACGAGCCGGACCCGACAGCTGCCGCGCTCCTTGCCGGCCTCGCCGAGCTCCGCGCCGAAGTCGGGGCGCTAGCTGGTGCCCGGCCGGCCCACCGCCGCGCGCTCGCCGACCTGGACACGCGTGCTGACGAGCTCCGTGGGGAGCTTCGGGTTGCCGAGGACGCCTTGGGCGACCTCGAGCGGGCGAGCGGAGTAGGTGAGCAGGCAAACGCCAACACCCGGGACTTCACACGAGGGCGAATCGACGCGACGCTGGCTCGAGCAACGCTCACTGACGACGTGCAGCTCGAGGTTCTCCGTCAACAGCTTGCACGCGCCCGCCGGACCGTCGAAGCGCTAGAGGCCGAGCTTGACGAGGACAACGACCGGGAGCAGCTAACCTCACGGCTCGTCGCCGTCGGCCGGGACATGAGCCGATACGCCGAGCAGCTTCAGCTCGAGCACCGCAGCGACAGCGTCCGACTAGACCTGGCCCGGCTGACGGTCGTCACCGACACGCAGACGGGCCCGGCGCCACTGTTCCGCATCGGCAGTGCCGCGAACTGGATCGGCTACCACCTCGTGACCCATCTAGCGCTGCATCGGTTCTTCACGCTGCAAGGGCGGCCAGTTCCCCGGTTCTTGATGCTCGACCAGCCGACACAGGCGCACTACCCGGCGGAGGCGGACAACGCGACGGGTGCGCCGGAGCTTGACGCCGACCGAGTTGCGGTGCGGCGAATGTTCGAGCTGATGCGTGACGTCGTCAACGATCTCGCGCCGGCATTCCAGGTCATCGTGTGCGACCACGCCGACCTGCCCGAGCAGTGGTTCCAGGACGCAGTGCGCCACCGCTGGCGGGGCGGGGTCAAGCTCATCCCGGCGGACTGGATCGACGAGGCGTAGGCCGGACTGGCGCCCGTTGGGCGTCGATGGCTTCGTTGAGTGCACGGTTGAACCGCGCCGTTCCTCGTCGGTGCCGTGGAAGTCCCGGGTCAGGTCGTCAGCATGTAGGCCGTACTTGCGATGCGGCCAGATGGTTGGCAGTTGGATGCGGCGAGAGTCGGCCGCGCGCCGGCGCGCGAGGGGGTTGACCTACGAGAGCGCCTCCGAAAGCGGCTGATCGGCCCGGTTGATCTGACCTCTCCATCCCGATCGCCGCTGTCGACGATGCTTAGCAGGTGCACCGGGCGCCGCCCGAGTAACGCTCTTGTGGTGCGAAATTCCGCGCCGGCTGACCGCTCGATACGGGCAGGACTCGAAGAGCGAGACGGAGGTCCTACGCGGCGGAACTCGCATCCGCGTAGCAGTGCGCGGACGGATACACTCCATGTCCGAGGTCACGAGCTTGGCGGGGTCGTGGACGAGCGCCGGGTCGGCGGCGACCTTTGAGGGGAGTGCATCATGGCCGTAGAACCGCTTGATCCGCGCAAGGTCACAGCCGCTATCGCTGCGGCTGCCGCCGCTGGCGCTGCCCTGATGGCCGGGTTCATCGCCCTTGGCCACCGCGCGGAGCAGCGCACGGAGGCCGCGCGCACTCGCGTCCGATGGACGGACAAGAACCGCTGGGAGTAGCGCGACCTCCACGGCGACCTCCGAACCGCGCGGCCGGCGTGGCATTGCATCCCTTATCGCCTGACCCGCGCGTCTCGGCCCCCAATCCGGATGCACCGACCGGGGTTCGGTGCTTGTCTCCTGAAGGTTCTGGGTCTTCGTTGGAACCTTCAGCAGTCCCGACCTGTCATGCCGCGTAGGGCACGCCGTCGGGGCAGGTCGCCACCGCGACGCAGGACGCCACCCGAGCGTGATCCATCGGCCTGTTCGAAGTTGCGCATCGAGGCGCGGACCCAGCGCGTAGGTTGGTCAGTGTGAGACAGCAGGACGCGGTTGACGCCACGCTTGGTCTTGGATTGCCTGCGGAGATCGTGACCCAGTTTCCGATTCTTCCTGCCGATGCTCGCGCGCTCATGGTCTACGGCAGCCGAGCTCGCGGAGACGCGGTGGAGGGGTCCGACCTCGACCTTCTCGCGCTTGTCGACACCCCGCAGGTGAGTACCTACGCCGGCGACGTGAACGTCAGCTACTACACGCGCCGTCAGTTGACGACCGGGATCGGCACCCTCTTCGGTGCTCACCTCAAACGCGACGGGATCGTCCTGTGGGACCACGACGGCGAGCTAGCTGGCCTCATCGAGGCGATGGGAGCCGTCGACACCGACCGCCTACTCAGACGCGCCCTGCACATGTCACAGCTCTTCGTGAGCCTTGAGCGTGACCTGCCCAAGTATCTGCCGGGTCTGCTTCGAGAAGCGCGCTATCTGTTGCGGAGTTGCCTCTACGCTCAAGCAATCGCCGCCGGCGATCCATGTTTCTCGGTTCGAGAGTTGGCCTTAAGGCACCGCGATCCACCTCTGACTCAGCTTCTGACGTCGCGCCAGCCAGGAGAGCCGTCGGTCAACGAACTTACCGAGTGCTTGTCCAGGCTGCGGCGGATCACCGGCGACTTCCCGGCGAGCCGCAAC
>JBOFLH010000533.1:0-1381 GCA_051657765.1 Nocardioides sp.
AATGAGTTGACCCGTTCGGTTGCCGTCGTCGGGTCGCGATCGGCGACCACCTACGGCACCGCGGTAAGCGCCGATCTGGCTGCCGGTCTCAGCAAGGCCGGGTTCTGCGTGGTCTCCGGGGCGGCCCACGGCATCGACCAGGCAGCGCATCGAGGAGCGCTCGGTGGCGGCGGCGATCGCGTTGCCACGCTGGCGGTGCTCGCTTGTGGTCCGGATCGTGCCTATCCCGCGGTTCACAAGTCCCTTCTCGACCACATCGCGTCGGTGGGCGCGGTGGTGTCCGAGGCGCCGCCGGGTTCCGCGCCCACCAAGTTGCGCTTCCTCTCGCGGAACCGAATCATCGCTGGCCTGTGCCGAGGAACGGTGATTGTCGAGGCTGCCGTGCGCAGTGGCGCACTGAATACGGCCAACTGGACCCAGGGCCTACACCGGCCGCTGATGGGTGTCCCGGGGCCGGTGACCAGCGCACCGTCCCAAGGCGTGCACGAGCTGCTGCGCAGTGGCGCCGCTACCTTGGTCACCCATGACGCCGACGTACTCGAGGTGGTGAGCCCGGCCGGAGAGCACGTGACCTCGCCAGCGCGTGCGGAACCGTTGCGAACCGACGACCTTACCCTTCGGCAGCGCCAGGTGCTGGACGCCACCCCGGTTGTCCGTGGCGCCGCCGCCGATTCGATCGCTCGGGTCGCCGGTATCGGCCTCGTCGAGGTGCGAGCGGCATTGACTCGGCTGAACGCGGTCGGCCTGGTCGAGTTCGCCGAGTCGGGCTGGCGACTCGCGGGCGGCGCTAGGTCCGCCTGAGTGCGCGTCGTCGTACCGTGGGCAGGTGAACCTATCGGCCGATGCCGAGTCGTCGGTTTCTGCCCAGTTACGTGGCGACCTGGCTGACTACGAGCTCTACCTCACCGCGGAGCGGGATCTGGCGCCGCACACGGTGCGAGCGTATGTGTCGGATGTGATAAGCCTGCTCGAGCATGCTGGCCGTATGGGAGCCGAGACCTCCGCCGAGCTTGACTTGGGGATGCTGCGCAGCTGGCTGGCGAAACAGCGGTCAATGGGCCGTGCCCGCAGCACGCTGGCACGCCGGGCCACTGCGGCTCGGATGTTCACTGGCTGGCTGTGTCGGACCGAGCGGTCGTCGGCGGACGTGGGCGCCTGGCTCGGATCCCCACGAGCACACCGGACGCTACCTGCCGTGCTCAAGATCGACGAGGCGTTGGCGCTGGTTCGTCAAGCTGCTCTCGACGCCCCGGTGACCGAGGCACCTCCCAGTGCTGAAGTTGCCGCCGAGTGGCCCCGACGGGATCCGGCCGGAGTCGAGGTGGATCCTGCCGGCTTGTTCTCAGGTGGTTCGAATACAGGTGGTGCGGATCCGGCTGGT
>JBOFLH010000534.1:0-2240 GCA_051657765.1 Nocardioides sp.
CCACTCTTCTATCTCTGGTGGCGGAGCGGACTCTCCAGGAGGGGCAGGCTTGTGGTCATACTCGTGCCCCTCCCCGAGAACCTGAATTTCTTCAGGCGTCGCTGGCCTGCCCTCTGCTTGGTTGTACCAACCATCGACCACCCCGTTGTAGGTTCCAAAACTGAAGTCTGACTCATCGATTTCTGCTGTTGATCCCTGGCCGTTGAGATCACCCGCTGCAGACGTATCCTGAGTGCCGTAAGTCACTTTGATCCTCCAGGTTGTGTTAGCTACTATCCCCCAAATTACAACTTCTACAAATCAACTTCATGCGCTTCTTGCGAACTTGCCGGGGCTCATTGCACTAAGACGGCGGTCCTTGAGTACAACCTCGAAGCTATGACACAGCTACGTAATAGGGGGTCAAGCTGTTGAGTAACTTCGTTGATCGAGTAAGACACCCGTCAAACGTTTACCTCCACCATTCCCGGTACCGGTAGTGGCTTGATGTCCGCGGCTCCGGGACAGGCGGAACCGCGGACACCTAGGCCGGCTACTTGGCGGAGAAGCCGTTCCAGTACTTGACACCGCCATGCTCAGTATTACCGTAGCGTTCAACGATGTTACCGAGCGCCAGGTTGATGCCTTGCAAATGACTTGGCATTCGCTCGGCTGTCTTGAACCACTCGGCCCTGGCGACGGCATACTGGTCCTTGGCGCTACCCTCCCACTCGGACAGGCTGGAATTAGCCACCTGATCGAGGCTCTCCAATTCGCTCTTGATTCTATCAGTGACCGATTTCAGGGTCTCGCGTACAGTCTCTGCAGCCGCCGGATTAACTGTGTATGTCGACATTGGTGGCACTTCCTATCTCTGGTCGTCTAAATATGTCTTCGCTTATCAGCGCGAGGCGCTTACAGCGGCATTCCTGGCCCAACCTGGACCTGATTCGCAATCTGGATGTTGTCGTCCTCGCCGGCGTCGATGATCTGGCGGTTGCCTACCATAATCTCGCGCATCTGGTCGAGCAGCCCGGTGATGTGGTTACAGTCGTCGAGCCATGCATTGAGAGGACGATCGAACGTTGTTGCGGCCTCTCCCGTCCACGTGGATTTCAAAGATGCCCACTCACTCTCAACGGTCTGCCTGCCATTCTTCGTATTAGCGCTGACCTCCTCCATCTTGGTCTCGGTCTGCTGCATGCCCGGCGTGGTCGTCGACACGGTGTTGTTCGCCATCGTGTGTCCTCTCCGTAGTGAAGCGATGGGTACTGCGAAGCGGATCCGCCGCTCTATCGGGTCCACGGCTGAGGGAGGCTCAGGGTTGGCGTCATCCGGCAGAAACAGGCGCAGCAGCCGTCGAGCCTGGCCCGGACGGACAACCGCCTCAGGCCGCGAGGTCGGGCATGGTGGTGCGCAACGAGTGGATGCCGCCGTACAGCCGGCTCTTCAGCGTGCCGAGCGGGATACCGGCGTCCACGGCGACCTCGGCCAACGGCCGGTCCCGCAGGTAGACCTCGACGAGCAGCTCGCGGAGCGCCGGAGGAGCACTGGCCAGCACCTGACGCACCAGCACCCCGTCGAGCGCGCGCGCGTGGTCGTCGCGCAGCACGTGCACGTCCTCGTCCGTCGCGTCATCGAGCTCGACCTCCTCCGGCCGCACCCGGCGCGCACGCACCCGGTCGATGAGCAGGTTGCGTGCCACTCGGGCCAGCCAGGCGTAGACCGAGCCGTACCGGTCCGTCATCCGGTCGAGATGACGCCAGGCGCGCAGCCAGGTCTCCTGCACGATGTCCTCGGCCAGGTGCCGGTCGGTGGTCCACTGCATGACCTGGTGTTGCAGTGGCCGGCCGTACCGGGCGATGAGCTGCTCGATGGTCGGCGCGGGCTCCTGCGCCTCGAGCGTCGGGTCGATCGGGTTCATGGGTGCCTCCCGAGTGGTCCGGAACCCGGCCGTTGCCGGGCTCCAGCCAGCCTCGGCGGCGTACGCCCCGGTGTCGGTGGGGCTGACCATCCGCCCGGGTGGGCTGTCCCTACCTCCTTGGTTACGCTGGCCACGAGCGGTCGAACCAGAGGGGCGGTCAAGCGTGCGAGTCGTGGTCGCCGACGACGGAGCCTTGTTCCGAGACGGCCTGGTCATGCTGCTGGAACGCGCGGGTCACGACGTCGTCGGAGCCTGCGCCGACGGCGACCGGCTGCTGCGGCTGGCCGCCACCGAACGCCCCGACATCGCACTGCTCGACATCCGGATGCCGCCCGGC
>JBOFLH010000535.1:0-7657 GCA_051657765.1 Nocardioides sp.
TCGGCCTCAGGTGCAACAGGCGAGTTCGCCGTTGCGGTGGCGTTGTCGTTGCTCGTCGCCGTTGGCTGACGCAAGGACTCAGGGATGGCCACCTGGGTCAGCAGGTGCGTGCGGCGAGCCACCTCGGTGGCCTCGGTGAGGATCCCCTCGGCTGCCTCGATTGCCTCGCCTACCCAGGCGGTGCCGATACGCATTCCCTGCGCCACCAGCTGGTCGACGAGGTCGCGCAGAGCCTCCTGCCGGATCTGACTTTCCAGCGCCCACCGCTGTGCACGTCGACGGTTGTCTTCAGGGTCCTGTCCCTCCTCGGCAAGCGCCCAGCGGCCCTCGGCCTGCTCAACGGCCTGTCGGACTCGCTTCGAGGCATCTTTCACCCCGGTGAGGTCGTGCCAGATGGACACCTCTTCGACGGTGACCCACTGCAGTTCGTCGGGCGTCTTGCCGGCTTCGATGTGGTCGGTGAGGTCCGACTTCGCCTCGTCGAGGTCGGGAAGTCGGAGCCGCACTGTGGCGCCGACCGCAGAGAGTTTGGCGTGCAGGTCGACGCCTCGCGCCCATCCGACGTCGTCACGGTCCAGGACGACAACGACCTGGGCGTTGGTGAACTCGTCGACGAGGTCTGCGGGAAAGGACTTCCCGCCTTGGGTGTTGGTTGTCGCTATCAGGTTCTGAGCCTCGGCGGTGTGGACGTCCTTCTCCCCCTCGAGCAGCCACACCTCGGTCCCAGCCTTGACCGCGGCCGCCACCTGAGGCGCGCGGTAGAGCACCGGGTAGAACTCCTCGGGCTTGCGCTTGACTCGGCGGCCCTCGCGGGTGACGAACAGTTGACGGAACTGCTTGTGCCGCTTGTCCTCGGCGTCGCACTCCTCACGAATCACTTCCTGGACCAAGCGCCCGTCGTGATCGAAGTAGGGGTAGCGCTCGACCTCAGCCCACTGGTGCTCTGGCTCGTCGACGCGCTGCACTGGCTGCTTGGGCAGCAGGTCAGGCAGTCGTCCCAGCTTGCCCCTGCGCTGTCCTGCACGGCGTCTGGCGGGGCTTTTCCCGACCCGCCACTGATTCCGCTCGTGCTCGGGTAGCGGCTCGTCGAAGAGGTCGCTCATGGTCAGGCCGAGCGCCTCGACGATCTGCGCGGCGGGAGCCTGGCACCCGTGGCAGTAGAGAAGCACTCCTCCCCCGCGTGGCCCTCCACGCCAGGTGATGTGCATCGACCCCGTGTTCTCGTCGTGAACAGGGCAGGCCGACATGGCGCTGTCACTGCGAGATTGACGGACGCTGAGCCCACGTGCTTCGAGCGCCGTAATGACCCGGTCCAGGGAGGACCGGGTGCCGCCGGCGCGGTGGCGGGTCGGTTCTGTCATCGCGAGGTCACCTCCCGTCATCCGAGAGGGACACGCCGAAGCGTGCACGGAGGGTTGCCTGATGCTGCATCAGGTACCCTCGAAATTGCCGAGGCCACATCAGCCTTTCGTAGTCGGAGACGCTGCCCCACACAGCCGCCAAGCAGAGGGGGTGGCGTTCTCTGTTGTTTAGGGTCTTTTCAGCCTGTGCCAGTGAGCGGGAGCTCCTGCTGATGATCGTTCGGCCGGTCCCGGTGCAGGTACGCCGGCTCGGGGAGGCCGTGCCCTCTCGCGAGGGATTCGGTGAGGTAGTCGGCCAGGGAGAGCTTGCGTCGCTCGGCCTCGGCCTTGTAGACGGCGAACTGGTCCTCGGGCAGGCGCATCGTGAACTGACGCCGCAAACCCTTCGGCTTCGGACCCGGTCGCTTCCGCATGGACATGGAACATTCCTAGCCGTCTCGTGACTCTGAATCAGGGATGCACCCGTGTCGGGCGTGTCGCAGAAGCTGTCATTTCCCCCGCGCACCGTCATGGCTGCGGAAGGTGTCGCCTCTGGTGCTCGTGTGACAGGTGACTTGAAGACAGTCTCGGATGCATGACGAACGGTCTCGCGCGCACGCACACGCACGTACTCGGAGGATCGGTTTAGTGGGAAACGTGGGAAGTGACCGCATCATCGCAGGTCAGAAGGTGTTTATCACTTCCCACCGAGGGGGGAAACGAGGTGGGAAACGTAGGTGGGAAGTGACGTGCAGAACGGCAGGGTGGCGTTTTGCACCCTTATCTGGGGCGAGCAAAACAGTCGATCCCCCTACGTGGAGGGGGATCGACTGGGGCTCTCACCTGGGCGTCGAGGCCTGCCGCAACGTCAGTAGCGCTGTTCCTGGCGCCTGCGAGGGTCACCGGGGGCGCCACGTTCGCGGCGCTGAAACTCGACGCGAAGCTCAAGGCCTCGTCCGGTGTGATGAATGTTCGTCAGGCAGGCGAGGCGATCCCACCCATGATCGGGGGCGAGTTCCAGGACGAGGTCACAGAAGGTGTCCTCGAGGATGTTGTCGGCCGCCGCGTACATCCCATGCATCTGGCGCAGCTCCCAGACCTTGCTAAGCGGGTTGGGCAGTGGAATGCCACGTAGCGCCCGCCGGGCTTCAGGATGGTTGCGGACCGGCCCAGAGCCCGCGTGCGAACTGTGTCGAAGGATGTCGACATCCGTCTGGGTCATCGACACGAGCTCAAGGCCGGCAGCGTAGTCGCGCGATCCCAAGCGCCGTCGAGCCTCGGCCAGTGGCTCGAGCATTGCGTCCTGGATTCCGGCGGCGTAGGTGCGCAGCCCGAGGATCTGGCTGTCGAGGCGCCGGAGGTGGCCGGGGGTCGTGAACTCGACCCTTCCCTTGACCCACGTGAGAGCGATCGACAGGGGATCTTCGGGCACCCAGCGGAAGTGCGACTGGTCGTACATGCGCCGATGCCACGCCATGTCCTCGAGCCAGTCCCCTGGCTCTCGAATCTCCGCAGCTGCACCCATGTCAACCATGATGCCCTGTCACACCTCTCCCACACCAGCGTCACACCACTATGCACACCAGTCACCCCACCAAAAGCACACCACTGGCACACCACCTGCACACCACCTGCACACCACTACAACAGTGGAGGGTCAACAGACCAGCAACAAGCCCACAATGGACTAGCAACAGGCGGTTAGTGGTGGGCGCATAAGGGGGCAACAGATCGTCAGCGAGTGGTCCATAGACCCAGCACAAGCACGCAGTACACGGACAGTGAGGCGCCAACATGCCCCCAGCGGAGGGGCAACACGCGGTCAGTGCACGGGCTGTATGCGGGCTGCGGACCCACAGTGGCGCGACAATGCGGGGGACGGTGGGCCACAGTGGACCCACTGAAGCCCGTCCGTGGAGGCGTGCCAAGCAGGCTGCGGGGGAGCAGTTAGCCCCCAGTTGACATCCCGGTGTCACACACGCCCGACCTTGGCCACCTTCCACGGGCATGAGTGTGATGGAGGGACGAATGTCCAACCCTGTGATGCCAGACGGATCCTCGTTGAGCCGCGTTGTTGCTGTGATCAACGGCAAGGGCGGGGTTCTCAAGACCAGCATCGTCGCGAACGTCGGCGGGTGCCTGGCAAAGAGCATGCGCGTGCTGGTGATCGACCTCGATATCAGCGGCAACCTCAAGTTGGACCTTGGGATGACGGAGGCTCCAGAGCTCGACCACGGCAAGAGCACGGTCGATGCGGTGTGGAGTGGGTCCGGGCTTCAGATCGTGCGCGACGTGCGTCCCAACCTTGACATGGTCTTCGGTGGCCGCGCTCTCGAGATGTTGGGATCGCTGGCGAAGTCGAGCATGGCGGACGAGCTCCCGACCGGGTCGGTTGCAGCTGAGTTCGCTGCCCGGGTCGCGGAGGTCGCCGATGACTATGAACTCATCCTGATCGACTGCCCGCCCGGGAACGGAGACCTGCAGGACATGGCCCTTGCGGCCGCACGGTGGGTGCTGATCCCGACGAAGACGGACCCCGGCTCTTGGGACGGGCTGCTGGGTGTTGGACCTCGTGTGAAGAAGGCTCGTGGCCTCAACCCTGATCTGAGGTACTTGGGCGTCGTGGTCACCGACCACAACCCCCAGGCCACGAGCGTCATGCGCAACACCAAGGTGCGGTTGTCCGAGGTTGGAGAAACCGTGCCTCTGTTTCAGTCCTACGTTCGGCACACGCAGAAGTCCGCGCAGGACTGCCGTCTCAGAGGCCAGCTCGCCGACGAGCTCGCAGCTGACGCCGGCGCGAGCAAGGTCGACCGTCTCAAGGTCCTCAGCGCCCGTCGACGCGGCGACAGCTCCCTCGACAACGTCGTTGCCTTCCCCACGGCCCTGTCCGAGGCGGCAGACCCACTGGCGCGCGACTACGAAGGTTTGTCAGCTGAGATCTGCGCACGAATCTCGGCCGCGGAAACCGGCGTCGCTTACGTGGCAGGAGGCCAGTCATGACCACCGGAGCCGGCTCGGCCCGCGAGATCTCCCCGGGTCGTCTTGCGGATTTCGAGAACCCCGGCGAGTCGGACACGTTCACTCCACCGATGCTGCCGCCGAGGCGGCCGGCCGCAGATGCTGGTGCGCCTGAGACGCCGTCTCGCCCTGAGCTGCCAGTCCGCCAGCGTTCAACCACCAAGAAGGCCGCTGAGCGGCCCTCACGACGCGCCGAGGAGCCTGCGGCCCCACAGGAGGCTGCCAAGCCCTCAGCGGCGCCGGAGAAGGGTGCCAAGGGCCCTGGTGACCGTGTGCGTCCCTCGAACGTCCACATCCCGGTTGCCCTACTGGATCCCCTGGTGGCCAAGTGCAAGGCCGAAGGGCTCTCTCACGGCGAGGTCATCATCATCGCGATCGAGGACACCCACCCTCGGCTCAAGGACCTGATCCACCCGGCAGCGACCGCTGGAGGCGGGCTGTTCGCCTCGCGTCGCAGCCGTGCAGCCCGGACCTCGGACGGCCCTCTGACCCCTCTGAACTACCGACTCCGCGAGACGGACTTCGCCACCTTGGACCAGCTCGTCGACGACTTCGGCGCCAGCTCGCGAGGTCACCTGATCACCACAGCCCTGACCGAGTACCTCACCGACAACTAGCCCGGCTCCTCGACCTCGAGCGACCACAACCAACCGAAAGGCCCGACCAGCCCATGTCGACCCTGACCCCCGCCGCGGAGACCACCCGGCGACAGCGCAAGAGCACCGCGCCCCCCGGCGAACCGACAACGGCCCCGGGCGAGAACTTCGCCCCGCCGCCGAAGCTCCGCCGCCGACCCGTCCTCATCGCAGCGTCGGTGGCCGCCATCTGCCTGGGCGCCCTGGCCAGCATGTGGGCCTACCAGTCGACGTCCAACTCTCAGAGCGTGCTGGCGATCAGGCAGACGGTCGAGCGCGGTGAGCGGATCACCGCCGATGACCTCATGAAGGTGAATATCAGCGTGGACCCTGCTCTGCAGCCGCTTTCTGGAGACCAGGCCGCCAGCGTCGTCGGCAGGTTCGCGGCGCTGGACATGCCCGCCGGGGGAGTGGTGACCCAGGACCAGGTCACCCCGCAGGCTCTGCCGGCCCGGGGAACCTCGGTGGTTGGCATCAGCCTCACACCCGCTCAGTTGCCGGCCAACCAGATCCGCGCGGGGGACAAGGTCCGCGTCGTCACCACCCCTGGAGACCAGGGCGAGGCACCGACGGAGGAACCGGAGGTCATCCCCGCCGTCGTGGTCGGCTCTTCCACCGACGAGACCACAGGAAACTCGATCGTCAACGTCCAGGTCCCCGAGGCCGACGGCCCCCGCCTGGCCTCGCGCGCCGCCACGGGCAAGGTCGCGCTCGTCCTCGACAGTCGGGAGTGACCCCGTGGCCCTGATCGTCCTCACCTCCGCCAACAACTCACCCGGCGTCACCACCAGCGCCCTCGGGCTGGCAATGGCGTGGCCGAGGCCCACCATCCTCGTCGACGCCGACCCCACCGGGAGTCGCGCCATCCCTGCCGGGTACTTCCGCGGCGGTCAGCTCCCCACCGACAGCTCCATCGTCGACCTGGCGGTCTCACACCGGCAGGGAACCCTCGTCGAGGACCTGCCCGGGATGCTGACGCGGATCCCCAACACCCACATCCAGCTCCTCAACGGACCCGTTCGCCACAACCAGGCTCGCGCTCTCGACAGCCTCTGGGAACCCCTCGCTGCCATCTTCAAGAGCTTGGAGCGCAACGGCCAGGACGTGATCGTCGACGCCGGCCGCCTCGGCCTCGAGGGATCGCCCTACAAGCTCCTCGCAGCAGCGGACCTAGCACTCTTGGTTGCACGCTCCACCGTCCCGGCGCTGGTTGGAGCCGCATCCTGGGCTCCCACCCTGCGAGACACCTTCACGCGCTCCGGCGCCGTGAGCAGCCTCGGCGCTCTAGTCGTCGGGCCCGGGTCGCCCTTCTCCGCGAGTGAAGTCGCGAAAACCCTGCAGATCCCGGCTGTCGCATCCCTGGAATGGGACCCGGCCTCAGCCGAGGTGTTCTCGGTAGGTGCGCAGCCTCATCGCAAGTTCGAGAACGCGCGTCTGAGCAAGTCGCTTCGTGCCGCCGTCCAAGCCATCCAGACCACCTTGACTAGCTCCCGAGCCGCGATTGACGTCGCGGTGGGGGAGAGGAGCCAGCCATGACTGATCGCCCCGATCCCACCGCCCTGCCAATCTTTGGGGCCCCCGTCTCGGAGGCCCCCCAGTCCAACGGACATCAGTCCCCAAACGCCGCCCTGGGCACGCCCGCAACACCGGCTGCGCGCCGCTTGGCTGGCCCGATCATCCCCAGTGGCCCAACTGAGCGGCCGCTCGAGGTGTCGATGCCGGCACCGCTCGCACCTCCCACAGCTGCGATGCCTGACGTGCGTCACGTCCCAGCTCCGGTGACCGGTATCGACTGGCAGCAGGTCGCGCTCCTGCGAGCGCAGGCGTCCGACCAACTGACCTCCGCGCTGGGCGATGAGCGCGGCATGGACCTGGAGACCGAGCGTGAGCTCGGGCGCGCCATCATCCAGGAGCTTCTCCAGACCACCTCTGCGGACCGGCTTCACGACGGTGAGTCGGCGTGGTCCCTGGATGAGCAGGAGGCGATGGCTGAGGCGGTCTACAACGCGCTCTTCGGGCTGGGCCGGCTCCAGCCGCTGGTCGACGACGACACGGTGGAGAACATCATCATCACCGGCGCCCAGAACGTGTGGGTCGAGAAGATCGACGGAACGCTAGTGAAGGCCGATCCCGTCGCGGACTCGGACCAGGAGCTGCTGGACTTCCTCGCGTTCGTGGCCTCCCGTAGCGAGGTCAACGCCCGCAGCTTCTCCTCGGCGAACCCGCGCCTGCACATGCGCCTTGACGGTGGTCCGCGTCTGGCCGCTGCGGCATGGGTCACTGCACGTCCTTCCGTCGTCATCCGTCGCCACCGTCTGCGCCGCGTGACCCTGGATGACCTGGTCGAGCGCGAAATGATCTCGCGGATCCAGGCGACCTTCCTGAAGGCCGCGATCAAGGCTCGGAAGTCCGTCGTGGTCGCGGGTCCTCAAGGCGCCGGGAAGACGACGATGGTGCGAGCGCTCTGCGCGGAGATCAACCCTTGGGAGGCGATCGGGACCTTCGAGACCGAGTTCGAGCTGCACCTGCACGAGCTCACCGACGTCCACCCGATCGTGCACGCATGGGAGGCCCGGCCCGGTTCGGGGGAGGTTGGCCCTGACGGCAAGCAGGCCGGCGAGTTCACCCTTGACGAGGCGATCTACGACTCCTTCCGCTTCA
>JBOFLH010000536.1:0-5606 GCA_051657765.1 Nocardioides sp.
CCCTGGCTCGAGACCGCATCGACGAAACCGAGGCTATGGGAGGCAGTGTCTCCGTTCGTGGGCGCGTGCCTTTCAAGACCGGCGAGGGCTGGTTCAGTTGGGTCAGCGGCTATGTCGGCAGCGACGTTGTCGGTGTCACTGTCGACCCGTCCGTCGGTCCCGATGTCGAAGCCTCGATACAGGAAGGCCGGTTCTCCGCCTGGTGGCCGGCGGGCGAGGCCAGAGGCGACAATCCCGGAGTCAGCGGGGCCTGGACCTACACCGTGACGCTCACCGATGGCAGCACACGGCAGGAAGAGAGCCAGGACTGACTTCCACACAACCCGGTTAACGCGCTGGCCCGGTTCGGCTTGAACCGCTTCGTAGGTCTCGGAGATCCGTTCCTGACACCGACGCCGTCACGATGGACGTCTACAGCCAAAGTGGCCAGTGCGGACACGTTGCGCGCCTTGGTGTGGAGCTGAGGGGGTTCGAACCCCTGACCCCCTGCTTGCAAACTCAAGGCAAAGCGATCATCGGCGACTGATCGCGCTCTGACGGGATTCGTCGGGAGCTATGGTGACCACGGTTGGTCGATCTGGCTGCTGTACTTTCCTGCTGTACGTGCCCGGTGCGTAGAGGGATGCACGCCAGGCGTGGACCGCTAATGGCGTCTAGCACTTTTAGCAGTTGCGATAGATGTTGGCAACCCGACAACACACAATAGGGAGTGTGTACCGATGAGTGCCAACAGACGGCGCAGCTGTCATAGGTCCCTTGGCCTGACAGCGGCCATCAGCAGCAGTCCCGAACGGAACTGACCGTCAACCTATCCGCACTTTGGACCTGGCTGCCTACCGCCCAAATATGGGACTCAACTTGCGGGCGGACATCGAGCGCTGCCCAGGCCGACGCCCGCGATGGGGCATCTAAGCGGGACCCCCTGGCTCGTCCAAGCTCAAACCGTGGGATCAATCTGGGCAACCAGCCAGTCGCCCAACCTGATTGACACGGCGGCGAGATCGGCTGCTTTGGTGGCACCCACCCCGTCTGATTGGCCGTGTGCGATCTTGTTCCGCTTATCAACCAGAAACTTCAGTTCCCGTTTGAGGTACTCATCGTCTTCCTTCATAAGCTCCTCGAGGTGGTCTGCGATACCAGCGTCGAACCACCTGACCTTTTCGACGATCTTCACGGGCGTGACGCCCCGGCCTAGGAACAGATGGGCGCGAACGTAGTCGGAGATTCGCTCATGCGCTTTCGCTTGTGCGTACTGGTGGAGGCAGGTATCCAGGGTGAACTCGATGTGACCAGCTGCCCGCACCGCCAACAACTTGGCCAAGTAGGCGCGGTATGTGTCGTCGATGCCTTCGGCCTTGGTCGCCTCACGCAGGGCTACAAGTGAGCGGCGACTCTCGGCCAGCTCGAATGAGGGCCAGGCCCCGGGCCAAGTCACAGTTCAGCGAAGCTGTCGATGGCGATGCTGAGTCTCGTGGCCACCTGATCCTCGTTGGCAGTGGCTTTCGCGGTCGCGTCGTCGAATTCCGAGTCCGCCTTCATGGCGTCAATGACACCAGCGACTAGGGTCGGATCGACGTTCCGACCAGACAAACTAGTCATGAGCCCGACGAACACGGCATCGGTCTGCGCAGTGTTGACCTGCCTGGAGCCCTTTCGGAGAGCTGATTGGCCAGGACCATTGGCCAGCACCGACGCTGCCTGCTCGAACAAGGCGGCCACGTCAGTGAGCGTGGATGACGAGCCACCCCGATGCTTTGACATGAAGTCATTCAGGAAGCCCTTCAGGGGGCTGAAGTAGGTGGCGTGATCGAGGTACAGCGCGACAATCCGGAGTACGAGTTCCTGATCTCGAAGCCGGCTCGAACGGCCGCCGTAAATGCTCCGCCAAGTGGGCAGCGAGTTTAGGCGCTCTAGCTCGTCGATTAGCGGACCGGCGAACAGCGCCACGCGAATCTCGTGCGGGGTGAGTTGAGTACCCCCTGAGTTTAAGCGTTCGAAGATTTGATAAACGGCCTGAAGACTGCGCTCGCTCCCGTCGGTGTCCACGATCGTCGCCGAGATGAACGAGTTGTCGAGGCGCCGCTTTTGGTCGCGCTGTAGCGTCGAGTACCTCAACCCTTTGAACTCTGTCGCGACGTTGCTTAGCTCAAACTGTTTCTTGTCGTGAATCTCGTCGTAGAAGGCCCTCAAAGCACGTAGTCGCTGTTGGCCATCTAGGACGAGGTACAGGCCGTCCTGCTGACGAACCAAGAAGATCCCGGGGACTGGATAGCCGAGGAGGAGCGACTCAATAAACCGATCCATCTGCGGCTTGGTCCAGACCACGCTTCTCTGGAAGCCCGCCGACACGATCTCGGGGTCTCTGTGTCCATAGTGCGGAATCTTGATGTCCTCGTCCCGCATGCGACGCACGAGTCCGTCAACGTCGAAGTCCTGAGTGGCGTGGGAGATCTGGAGAGGGTCTGCCTCGGCCCCGATTAGATCGGCGTGCTCTTCCTCGGTAAGGACGAAGTCGGACTCGTTCTCAGCAACATCGGCGTCAAGAGTCATGGCCGGAGCCTACCGATCCCGTCGCGGAGAGATCAGCTCGGCTACGCACCGGGTCGACGCGTCCGGGCGCGCGAGTCCAGCGACGTCTCGCGATTCGGATACGAACCCGGTGTCTAACACGGTGCCCGTGTCAACTCGGCTGAGTCCGCATATCCCAGCCCAAAGTGGACCCTGTCGAATCCGACTGGAGCTGGCAAGCTGCATCGGCGGTACGACGCAGGGTGCGCAGCCGCGGAGGTCGGACCCGATAGCCTGTCCGGCCAGAGGTATTGGCGCCGGCCAGCATGTAATTGGGAGATGGCAACCGAGGGGCACTCGGATCGGCATGGGCCTTAGTAGGGGCCATCTTCACGCTGATCGGAACCGGTGCCGATGTGAGTGAGATCGCACAGAGCCCGATCGGCCAACTGCTCGGGCTCCCCCGTTCCTAAGACTTCAAGGGAGACCTTAGCCGTGTGAGGAAGTAGTCTCCTAAGTGTGTTCGTCCGGTAAAGTAGGAGCAGATCTCAGACTAGTGGCGTGTCGCAGCTAAAGCGTGGTGTTCTGGCGGCGTTCGGGTGCGTGCCTCGCAAGGCGGCGAAGCGTTGGCATACCGGGTTGTCTGTCGAGCTTTGCCAACGTGGCGAGGTGCGTGCCCGGGCGTCGGCAGGCCCGGGTTTAGCTGCGACACGCTACTAGCTCAGAGAGGCTCTGAGCCCCGAACGGTTGGGACGCCGCTGCCGATGTAGTGCATTTGCTTGAACTAGAACGAGTGCTCTCGGTGGTCTGCGATCAGGAAGGGGTTGGCACACTAGTTCGGGAGAGTTGGCGACATCTTCCTAGCCGCGCTGCGCTCGACATCCGTGGTTCCGGGGAATGTTTTTTCCTACCAACATCTCTAACTGGTGGCCACTTTGGACTCAATGCGATAAGAGCTAATCGACTTCCCAGAGCATATCGGAAGGTATGCCGCGCTCAAAGGCGAGGTCCCACTTCTCGTCTTTTCCTTCTAGAACTAGCCCTTCTTGAATTTCGATCCTGGTTAGCTTAGTTCGCTCGGTGGTCGGATCCCATGTGACCTGGAGATTTCTACTGTTGGTCGTAACGGCTCGGTAGACAGTTTTGGTCGTTAGATCCTCGCCGCCTTCTAGTTCTTCCCAACTTCTAATCGAGTATTCGCTACGCAAAGTTTGCCGCAACGTTTTCCTCGAAGCCGCAGTGACCTTTTCCTCACTTGCTCCTTCAATCTTCTTGAGCTTTTCAGTGGCGAAAATGGAGGCACCCAAAGCCAGTACAGAGGGAACTTCAATGAGATCATCGCCGTTCTTGATCACCGCCTGACTCTTCCACACCGGCGTTCCATTGTCCTTTTCAAAAACACTAGCGATCAACATACTAAGAGGAGTAGGGTCCTCTAGATTTGGCGCATAGCCATATATTGTTGAAGCAATCTCGTCGTCCTCGCCGAGGCTGCTCTTGAGCTTCTTGACAGCCTCTTCAGTTAAATCCGCTGCTTTGTCTGCGAGATCTTCACCAACATTCAAACCGAACGACCGTACAGCCTCTTCTGCGAGATAGCCAAGGAATGGCGTCGCAGTCTTAATCGCTGCACAACCACTTGTCGAGAATCCTAGAAGTCCTACTAGGGGCAGAGTTGATACACCCTTGGCCATCGATCGTCGGGTAACCCGAGCCATCCTGATCCTTTTTCGAAGTTGGCGATTGAATCACGCGCGATGATACAAGCCATACAGCTAGGCCGCTGGTGTTTCGCCGGATTAACTGGGAAGGACCTGCGCCTGGGTTTCAGAGCGGCCGAAAGCGCGAGAGCGCTTCAGGACCGTTCCAGGGGGGCGCAACCTTGCGGCCGTGGTCCCTTGATCAGCATCGTCGTCGTACCCGACCAACACACTCTCTACGTTCTTGACACCTCGACAGCGCCCCGTGCCAGCCGAGGCCGCCCGCCCAGAGCCCGGTCGAGGGCGGCGGGCGGTGCGGCCGTCCTGTGGCGGCGGCGCGGTACAGCCCCCCCGGTTGGGGGCTGTCTTGATTTTGTATAGAAAGTTGTCGCCAACCAGAAGCCCAGGGGCGGATCATGTCGGTCCGGTAGCTGCCAGACCGGCTCGGCCACGAGCCGACCAGAGCGCGAACCCCAAACCATCCACGGTCACTCCGGCGACCGTGGACCAGAGCCCGTTTCGATACCGAGCCACTCCCACCCGATCAAGATCCAGCGATGAGTGGAACCGGTTTCGGTACTTGGGTACATCCGCAACGGTGAACGTTGGCCGGGCGGCCCGGCCAAACCCACGGCGGTCTCCAACGCAACCGAGAGGCACAACCGGGACCGCTGGGGCGTAGACCGCACCTGGGGAACGAGGCTCTCCCTCCCTCGTCAGGGCCCGGTTTGTGACCGGAAGCCGGTCCTCTGTCGAAGGCAGGCTGGAGTCGGTGGAGTTACGCCTCCTCCAGTGCGAACTTGCGGACCCGATCGAGCGCTTCCTCTGCTGTGATCAGCTGCCGAGTTCCGATGAAGCGACCCGCGACCAGAAGACCAGCGTCGTGTGCCTCCCGCCCAGCGTGGCTGTAGGAGGCGTCGGTGACCAGCCATGGAATCAGTCCACGCTCGAACGCATCGACTGCGGTCTTCAAGACACAGGACTCGGTGGCGATGCCGGCCACCACGACGTGCCGCCATCGGTTCTCCTCGATCAGCTGGGCGCCTTCACGGTTGAACGCCGTGTAGACCGGCTTCTCGATCACCGCGACAGCGCCGGGAACGAACTCCTGCAACTCCGCCACGATGTCGGTCTCCGGTGCTGTCGTCAGCCGATGCCAATCCAGCACGGTCTCGAACGGCGACCCTGGCTCGTTGACGAACTTGGTCATCACGTACGGCAGCCCCAGATCCCGCCAGTCGCGAACCAGACCCACGATTGCGGGCACGATGTGAGCGGACTTCGGCGAGACGAATCCGTTCTGAACGTCCACGGCCACCAACACGGTCTCAGAGTCCACTGCTGGCGTCTCCTTCCTCATCACGGAGCAACTGGAGTGTTTGATCGAGATGGTCAGTC